>JAWOBZ010000039.1:0-4399 GCA_046484045.1 Thermoplasmata archaeon
CCAGCTACCGGGAGCAGTGGTTTCGGAGTGTTTACGGTCAGTGGACGCATACGCGTTCCTTTACCCGCAGCTAATACGAAAGCCTTCATCTACATCACCTCCTTGAGCATTTTCTTTGCATCTTCGTAAATGTTTTTTAAATATTCATCGTTTTCCGCCTCGGTGGTTATCCTGATCTTAGGTTCGGTACCAGATGCACGGATGAGAGTCCAACCTTTCTCAAAACTGATACGTATCCCGTCGGCGAAATTGAGTCTCTCTTCTTCGAATTCGTTTTTACATCTAGTTATAAGTTCTTTCATGATAAATCCTTTTTCTCTCACCTTAAATCCCTCCTTTATTCTTGGATAACTTGGCAGGTCTTTTACCTCTTCAGCTATATCGATCTTTTGTGCCAGATCTACTAAGAACGCGGCAGCGTAGATAGCGTCCGGAGCGTAACTGATCTTAGGGAATATCCAAGTTCCGGAAGGTTCACCACCGAATTGAGCGTTGTTTTGCTCCATCTTTTCGGCAACGAACACGTCCCCTACCTTTGTTCTGGTGACTTCTTCTACCAACTCTTCGATGATCATGGATGAATTTACTGGTACGGCCACCTTCTTTTTGAATCGGGATGCGAACAATGCAAGGAGTTGGTCACCACCCAAGTAATTACCTTCGTTATCGAAGGCCACCAACCGATCTGCGTCTCCGTCATGAGCAAGTCCTAGATCAGCGTTGGTTTTGATCACCATCCTACCCAGGTCTTCCAAGTTCTCCTGGACTGGTTCCGGATCGTGAGCCGGGAACCTACCATCTGGATTCGAGTTCATGGCGACTACGTCACATCCCATGTTTCTTAGTAAGAAGGGTGTTATGGCACATCCCGCTCCGTTGGCACAGTCTATGACGACTTTTATATCGTTGTCCGTACCGAACTTTTCTAAGATCTTGTGCATGTGAACCTTTACAGCGTCTTTAAATTCTTGTACTTTTCCCACTTCATCCCACGACACCGGTTCAGGACTGGAATCGATGAGTTCTTCGATAAGTTCCATCTGCTCGGTATCGAAGGCACGACCATTGGGATTACAGAGTTTTATACCATTGTATTCTGCAGGGTTATGTGATGCGGTTATCATGATTCCACAGTCGAAATTCTTTGTAGAATATCCCAACGTTGGCGTAGGGACCATCCCGGCTCTCCAAACGTCGCAGCCTTGAGAGGTCAGACCACTGATCAAAGCGGATTCCACCATCTCACCGTGAGGTCGTGGGTCCTTACCTATTATGACTTTATCGAACTGGCTGCCCAATGCTCTGCCTACTTTCATACTTAGTTCTATCGTTATCTTTTCGTTGACTACACCCCGTATTCCTGAAGAGCCAAAATATTTCATATTTATTACCTTCTTGTTTGAGGTGAATCCAACTGTCGATATAAAATATTTGTTTTTTTGGTCTTGATAATTTTGTATATGTTCACAAAAGATTGAAATAAATATACATAATTACCTTAAGCGAATAGTGGTCTAAATGGCGGAAGAAGAACTCACCATCACCCCTGACAGGAAAAGAACTAGAAGTGTTACTGGTATCGATGGACTGGACACCATCTTGAACGGTGGAATACCGAGAGGTAACGCTGTACTGATAACTGGAAGCTGCGGAACCGGTAAAACCACTTTGAGCCTGGAGTTTTTAGTTCACGGGGCTCTAGACGATGAGAACTGTCTGTTCATATCAGTCACGGAGTCATCTATAAAGATGTTGAATAATGTGGTTCCGTATGACTTCTTCGACGATTCCTTGATAGACGAGGGTAAATTGATGTTCGTCGATATGCCTGACATCTACGAGGAACTAGATGTATTGAACAAGAGTGAGTTTTCTTACGATGAGATGAACGAGATCATCGAGAGGATCGAGGAGTACGTGGTCAAGAACGACGTCAAAAGATTGGTACTTGATTCTGTCACTAACGTTTGTTTTCAACTCAAAACCGAAGAGAAGATAAGAGATTTTATACTGCAGTTGATGAAGACTTTATCATCCCATGGATGTACCTCTTTACTCGTTTCAGAGATATCTCCTGAAGAACCGAGATATTCACTATACGGTGTTGAAGAGGCCATAGCCGACGGGATCATCATGATGGGTAATATGGAACGTCACGGTGATCTGCTCAGGACGTTACAGGTGGTGAAGATGAGAGGGACGGATCATTCCCGTGCCAAATACGTTCTAGACCTTACCTCGGTAGGAGTCCTTCTCGTTCCACTTCTAAAAGGAGGAGGTCTGGAAGAATGATAGATACGATAGAAGTAGATGGATTGTTGGGGAAACTGGAAAGTCTCGAAGAGGGGTCCGCTATCGCTTTGAAGTTCGACATCGAGTCTTATTTCGATATCATAACTGGCATCTGTGATGATTTCGTTGATGATAGGGACATGAACGTTATCTACGAGACTTCTACGATCCCAGCCGGTTCGATACTTGATCTGCTGGAAGCCTTGGATGTATCACTCGACCCTCTCAATTTTGTGGACGCTGTGTCTTACATGACCATGGGGGCTGACAGCAGGTCAGCGGGAGTGACTTTCGTAGAGAGTCCCACCATGCTGGAGAATATCATGCTGAAGATAGAGTATCTCCTTAAGAAGCATCCAGCCGATCAGAACACGGTAGTTCTGGATTCCATAAATTCATTGGCGATCCACAACGACAGCAAGATACTTGCGGAGTTCCTCCACATCTTGATCTCGAGTTTACGTGCTCATGACTGTTACACCATCATACTTTCTGTTTCTGAGCAGGAATCCGAGGAGATCGACAACATCCTAGCTATGGTATGCGACGATATCATAGAAGTGAGCGGCTAGGTTTTTTACTTTTTTCTTTACTTTTTACTTTTTTTTGTTACCACAATTTTGTTACACGTACAAAAATTATAAATAAATGCCATGATAATTAGAACAGACGTAGGCAATAAGCCTACAGGAGGACTCAACATATGAAAAGAAGAAATGTTTTGAAAGACGATAAGGCGGTTTCGCCCGTCATCGCGACCATCCTAATGGTTGCGATAACCGTGGTGTTGGCAGCCACCTTGTATATGATGCTGCCGAGTTCCGAAGAACAAGACACACCATTGTCCGCTTCGATTTCGGCTGACTATAGTGAAACCGATGAGGAGATTACTGTGAAATTCACAAGCCTAGGAACGCCAAATTCTGCACCAGAAGAAGATATAGAAATCGTTGTTAGAGATGATGGTGACGGCAGCGAAACAATACAGGGCAATGACGCAGCGGTTAGCTGGAGCCTTTTGAACTCGGACGGTGAAGTACGTAGCAGTTCTGAAGCGACTATTGATACGAGCGCAGATGGACTTGATATTACACCAAACCGTGTAACAATCTTCATAGATGGCTACGACGGAAGTAGACAGACTGATTTATAGACCATCTATCTTCGAAGAACTAAAAAAACCTTTAATTCCTTTTTTTATTTTTGATATGATCATCAACGTGTGATAACTTGATATTATTTTTTAATTGAATACACACCAGTTTAGCAGCTATATTTCATTGAGTACTTCAGCAAGACCAGTCTATAAAGTTAAAATAGCAGTCCAATATTTTATAATATTTTCTAATTTATAACCGAATATTATATTAACCTTGATTTTGTTAAATTAACTGCAGGTATAAAACCTGCGAGGTGACTCAACATATGAAAAGACGTGATGTCTTGAAAAACGATAAGGCGGTTTCGCCTGTTATCGCGACAATCCTGATGGTTGCGATAACCGTGGTGTTGGCAGCCACCTTGTATATGATGCTGCCCAGGTCAGAAGACCAAGAAAATCTATTAGCTGCCGAGATCAGCGCCGACTATTCTGAAGGTAAAGTAACAGTGAACTTCGATAGTATGGTAACACCAGGTACTGCTGAAAAGATAGACGTAGAGTTCAATTTCGTCGGCACAGAAGGTACCGAACAGATCTTTGGAAATCATGACACCATCTCTTGGAGTCTATTAGACTCAGACGAAAAGGTACGTGGTGGCTCTGAAGCAGTAGTCGATTGGGACGAGCTTGATGGATTAGATGAGGAAAATGATCTTGGGGAGCCCGATAGTGTAGTCGTCTTCATCGATGGCTATGATGGAAGTCGAAGTGTTGATCTATAATGCACTGACCGCCTTAAAACCAAAACTCCTTCCTTTCTTTTTATTTTTCAATAAACACTTACTAGATGACATATTAGCGGCTAGAAATTACGTAGAACATGAAGGTATAACTCCTTTCGACACGGTCTATCTAGTAAAAGCAGGGGAGGATTTCGGTAAAATGAATCCTTTCAAATGAATTCAGTCCTTACATCGATCTTCTTGAAATGGTTATCTTTAGTTA
>JAWOBZ010000087.1:0-10847 GCA_046484045.1 Thermoplasmata archaeon
AGATTGTTAAAGGATGCCAAAATGACAGGATGTCAAACAATCGACGGCCTTTGGATGTTGATATATCAAGCGGTCCACGCCTTTCAGATATGGACAGGCATAGAACCTGATCCCGACCATCTAAGAAAGATAATCATGGAGGAGATATCATGAAAGGTTCCGCTCACAGTGCAGTGACAGTTATAAATGCGATAGCTACCGGGATGGGAGGCGCCGTAGGTATTGACCTGAAAGTTACAGCCGAGGTAGAGATAATCGATGAAGGATTGAAAGGTGAGATAGATATCCGGGGTGAAAGATACACGGATTATGAACTAATCAGGTGCGTCAAAGAGGTGCTGGAAGAAAGATATGGTAGAGATATCGGTCTCGAATTCATAATAGAGTCTGAGATCCCTGTAGGGAAGGGTCTGAAAAGCAGTTCAGCGGTATCCAACGCCTTAACGAAAGCCGCCGTTGAAGCATTGGATCTAGAGATGGATGATAGGGATATAATAGATATAGGTATCCAAGCGAGTAAAAGAGCAGAAGTTACTCTGACTGGTGCTTTAGACGACGCTTACGCTTCTTATTTTGGAGGTATGTGTTTGACCGATAATCTTCATGGTGAGGTCCTCTTGGAGAGGAGGGTAGAAAAGGAACCAGTTATCATCTTGATCCCTGAAAGGACGGTCTTCACCCGTTCACTGAAAAACGTAGATTTCGAAAGTATCCAGCCGTACATCGACCTTATATTCAGTTCCTCTTTAGATGGAGAATGGAGGGATGCGAGTTTCTTGAACGGTATAGTCTACTCTGACTTTTTAGGTTATGAAACTAGACCTATGTTTGAAGTGCTCGAACATAGTGATGTCGTCGGTCTATCGGGGACGGGCCCTGCTATATACTCTATAACTGGAGAGCCAGAAAAAGTCAAAGAGATATGGAGTCCATTGGGGGAAATAATAGAGGTGTCCACTAGATGATCATCAAACCCGTTAACAGTGTTTCAGGAGAATTGAAAGTTCCTTCGTCGAAAAGTTATACCCATCGTGTGCTTTTCCTTGGCCTTTTGTGTGATGGTATCACCACTTTTGAAGACCCTTTGGTATGTGATGACACTAGATCTACCCTCGAAGCGGTTCGAAGTTTAGGAGCAGAGGGCGATTGGACAAGAGTAGAAAGCGATGGAGATGTGAAAGGAGGAGAGGTGTTCGCTGGAGAATCGGGGACCACCGCCAGGATAGCTATAGCTATCGCCTCGTTGGCCGAAGGAAGATGCACGATCGATGGAGCCAAGGGTCTTAGAAAAAGACCGATGAAACCCCTTCTAAACTCACTTTCTCAGCTCGATGTCGAAATCCATTCGAGATCCGGGAAATTACCCGTTGAGATAGAGGGACCCCCCTCAGGAAAAGAGGTGCAGATCATTGGTCAAGTATCTTCTCAGTTCATCACTGCCATGATGTATGTCGGAAGTCAGATCGGTCTAGATATCAGAGTGACCGATGGGCTAGTTTCAGAACCTTATGTAGATATGACCGTGGAGGTTTTACGGAAATCTGGTATTAATATAGAAAGTTATGAAGGCCTTTATCAAGTAGACGGGAACATAGAGCCGACTCATTTTTCGATACCTGGCGACTATTCGTCGGCAGCCTTTTTCCTCGCTGCTGGTGCTTTGTTTGGTAGGATGAAGTTAATTAATTTAAACGAGGACAGTGTCCAGGCCGACAGTAAGATCATAGATATCATCGAAAAGTTTGGTGCCCAGGTTAGCAGAAAAGATGATACGGTCCGAGTTGTGAAGAACGGATTACAGGGTATAGAGTGTAACTGCGATGACTTTCCGGACTTGTTTCCGATTTTAACGGTATTGGGAGTATATGCTGAAGGTGAAACCCAGCTTACAGGTAAACAACTTAGATACAAAGAAAGTGACAGGATCAGTAACATGTTTAAAAATCTTAAGAAGATGGGTGCGGATATAGAGGAATTAGAAGACGGAGTTATAGTGAGGAAAAGTGAATTGAAAGGTGCTGAACTGGATCCCAGGGGAGACCATAGGATCGCCATGGCACTGACGGTCGCGGCACTAGGAGCAGATGGAAATAGTAAGATGAGACAGTCCGATTGTGTTAGTAAATCGTATCCGAATTTTTATCAAGATCTAAAAGAGGTCATTGATTATGAAAGGTAGAGAATTTAGTTTTTCGTTGTTTGGAGAGAGCCACGGTAAAGTAGTAGGTGTGTTGATCGAAGGATGTCCTCCGGGTATAGAGGTCGACGAACAGGAGATGAAAGTCGGTCTCGAACGTAGGAAAGGACAAAAAAGATTTTCGACGGAACGTAGAGAACGAGATGAACCAGAGATTTTATCAGGTATTTTCAACAGCCGTACTACAGGTGCGCCTGTAACAGTTATCGTAAAAAATAAAGACGTAGATTCCACCTTCTACGAGAAAATGAAAGACAAACCCAGACCCGGGCACAGTGATTATACCGCTGGAGAGAAGTTCTACGGATATAACGATTACAGAGGAGGTGGAGTCTTCTCGGGTAGATTAGCAGTGGGAACGGTTATCGCCGGATATTTCGCAAAGAAGGTTCTATCTTCGATAGGTGTAGAGGTCAGAGCATTCATCAGATCCATAGGCAAGATCGAATGTAGAGAGTGCGAAATAGAAGAGGTCTTTGATGAGGACTATGATTTTTGTCCCGATGGTGATACTTGGAAACATATGCAGGGATTGATGAAAGAGATTCAGGGAGAGGACGATAGTATAGGGGGAACCGTTGAAGTTATGGGTAGAAATATGGTGACTGGATTAGGAGGCCCTTTCGATGAGGACTTAGCCGCGGACCTATCCAAGAACTTCTTTTCCATACCCGGTGTTAAAGGCGTTGAATTCGGTTCAGGTTTCAAGATGAGTGGAATGCGCGGCAGTGAAGCTAACGATGAGTTTTATTTTGAAGACGGAGATGTGAGGACCAGTTCCAATCACTGCGGTGGGATCTTAGGTGGTATAAGCGATGGTATGCCGATAGTAGCAAGGATCGCATTCAAACCGACGCCTTCTATATTCAAGGAACAAGAAACAGTAGATCTTGAAAAGGAAAAAGATACTGGTATAAAATTGAAGGGCAGATTTGACTCCTGCATAGTGCCAAAAACTCTTCCCATAGTAGAAGCAAGGATGGCAGCAGTATTAGCCGATCATTTTTTGAGGTGGTGCAGTTGGAAAGAATTCATGAACTTAGAGAGAGAATAGATCAGATCGATAAAGAGATATTGAAACTTCTACACGAAAGGATAGCGGTAGCTAAGGAGATAGGTAAGATAAAGAGAGAAAGAGGTATCCCTATCACGGATGCTGATCGGGAGAAGATGGTTTTGGACCGGGCTGACCGGTACCGAGATATCTTTGAGAAGATAATAAAGACTTGTAAAGAGGAAGAGTGATAATATAGATGAAACTGTAGGCATTATAGGGTACGGGAAGATGGGAAAACTCTTCGCTGAACTTTTCAGCAAACGATATGAGGTCGGTATCTATTCTAGGGGAACCTTTCAAACGGAATTTGTTGTTTTTGACTCTATTGAATCATTATACCACTTCTCAAGTTACCTGGTCATCACTACTCCCGCTGAAGAGATAAAAGATATAGTAAAAAAGATTTCTAAAATCGATGATGGTGAGAAAAAGGTGATCTTCGATATATGTACATTTAAGGAAGGTTTTATCGATGAATACAGGAGTCTTCCTCAGAATCATAGCATCGCCAGTGCACATCCCATGTTCGGTGAAGGGATCGAAACTATGAAGGGTCGAAACGTGATCGTGGTCCCCGTCAAAGGAAGAGAACAGGAGGCCCATCATGTTGAGAAATTTTTTGAGGGATTTGGAGCAAAAGTTTCACGAATGAACGTCGATGAACACGATGAACTGATGAAGGTGCTAATCGGAGTTCCATACTTCTTTGGTATTTCATACCTGAATCTGATATCCGATCTTGAAGGTCTAGAAAGATACGGAGGTACATCGTTCGAATTCCTCTCGACCTATGGTAAATCGGTTTTGAACGACTCACCGGAGTTTATAGAGGAAGTAATAGATCACTCAGCGGATATCCTTGAGGACTGTATTGAAAACATGAAGATCAGTAGGGATGAAATAGATAGATTGAAAGAAAAGTACAGTGACGAGATCGAAGATAGTTATTCTAAGATGTATGAAATGGTAGGAGATGGATAGAATGGACCTCAGGAAATGTATATATTTGTACACATAAGTATTAAATAGTACATACACTTTAAACCATACTATGCAGCGAATAGAAAGGGATTTAGTTTGGCGTTCATAGTGTTTTAGAATCACCCATACGAGCTGCAGCTTTTTTAGTTAATGAGTTGAAAAATGATGATCGAAGAAACAATTGTAGATATAAGGAGGTATGAGATATGAAAAAAAACCGTTATGATTTACCCATAGAAGAGATGCCTAACAGATGGTACAATATATTACCAGATCTTCCTAATCCCGTACCACCACCCAAAGACCCTGAATCGGGTCCATCGCGGATGGAGATGCTGCCAAAGGTGTTCAGTAAAGGAGTTCTTGAACATGAGACGTCCACAGATAGGTACGTAGATATCCCCAAGGAAGTCAAGGAACTGTATCTTCAGTCCGGTAGACCACGGCCATTGATACGAGCTAGGAGATTAGAAAAGAAGTTGAATACACCCGCTAAACTGTACTACAAATCGGAATTCTACAGTCCGACAGGGAGTCATAAGGTGAACACTGCTATACCCCAGGCCTATTTTGCAAAACAGCAGGGTATAAAGCGGTTGACTACTGAAACAGGCGCAGGACAGTGGGGAACTGCCCTAGCGTATGCATGTTCGTTGGTAGGTATAGATTTAACGGTATACTGGGTCCGAGCAGCCTCCTCATGGAAACTAGGTCGAAGGAACTTCATGCAGTTATACGGCGCAGAAGTCCACGACTCACCTAGTCCGAAAACAGAGATAGGAAGTAAGATGTTAGAAGATGACCCGGAACATGAAGGATCACTAAATATAGCAATATCAGAAGCATTAGAAGACGCTGTTTCTGACGAGGACACGGTTTACAGCCTAGGTTCGGTGCTCAACCATGTTCTGCTCCATCAAACCATAATCGGGCTAGAAACCAAGAAACAGTTCGAGATAGCTGACGATTATCCGGATGTAGTCATATCGTGCTTAGGTGGTGGAAGTAATTTTGGAGGACTAGCCATCCCCTTCGCAGCAGATCGGATAAAGAATGGACACGATACCAAGTTCATAGCTGCTCAGAGTGAAGCCGCCCCGAACTTAGAAGGCACTTACAGATACGATTTTGGAGATTATGCTGAACAAACACCTCTGCTGAAGATGTATACCCTGGGTCATCAGTGTGCCATGCCATCTATCAAAGCAGATGGTCTACGGTATCACGGTGCAGCACCTATAATCAGTGCCTTGAAAAACGAGGGGTATATAGATACAATAATCTATCCTCAAGATGAAAACTATGTCTTCGACAGAGCTGAGATGTTCGTTCAAACTGAAGGATTTTTACCAGCACCAGAATCCGCATACAGTATCGCTGCTGCCATCGATGAAGCTAGGGAATGTAAAGAGAGAAACGAGGAGAAAACCATAGTTTTCAACGTCAGTGGACATGGATTTATGGATATGGATGGCTACCGTGAAGTTCTAGGATTGGGTCAACCTAGAAGTCCTTCAAGTACTTGATTCACATCCCTATGACAATCCACTTTCTGGAACTCGAAACCCTTTCCATATTTCATATTATATCTTTTAACTAAATGGTGATCCGTCTCCGTATCACCTATGTAAACACCTTTATCGGCTTGGATATTTTTAAAACATATGGGATCCGGTTTGAGTGCATCGTTCCTTGTAACTACGTGATCAAATTCATAACCAATGACTTCTTCAGCTAAACTCATCTCTATATCATTCCTTCCAGTTATAACTCCGATATCGAAAAGTTCTTCTGCCTTTATTAATAATTCTAGATCGATGATCCTCTTTTCTTTTGTATATAGACCTTTATTATCGAACAATCTATTTTCAAATTTGTTACCAAGGTAGTAAGTATTGAAGGTACGCTTGATCCGGCTCGATTTTATAACACTACCTCTTGCATCCTGGATCCAAGAAACATCTTCTCCTTCTGGAAATTTTTTTACGAATTTGTCACCATATTCCAAAAAACCGAGTATCAAGGCTTCACAAAGCTTGAAATCATCTGGAAATATTCCTTTTTCTCTCAATTCTCTTATATCATTAAAATCGATATCTACGATTGTTCGAACCGTTTCGAGGAGCTGTTCTACTGTGAGTTTAACGGCAACATCATAACTCCTACCAACGTCTATAAGAACTCCATCTACATCGAATACTATCCAACTCATCTTCTTCGCCCTTCTAACTCGCTCATGACCTCTTTGAGGGTTATGTCGTTTATGACCAGCAGAACGATGAAATGATAGAGCATATCTGCACTCTCGTATATCAAATTAGATCTGTCTTTAGCTAGTATAACTTCTATTGATTCTTCACCGAATTTCTTGGCGATCTCTTCGACCCCTTTATCGAATAAACGGCATGTGTAAGAACCGTCTTTAGGATTTTCAAGTCTATCCTTTATCAGCGATTCTAATTCTTTCATGATATTCAGTGAGTAGTCGATATCTGACTCTGGTTCGGCGACCTCACCTAGTTCTCTGTAAAAACAGCTTTTTTCTCCGGTGTGACAGGCGTCACCCTTCTGCTCGACCTTCATCAATAAAGCGTCACGGTCACAGTCCACTTTGACCTTTTTCACAGTTTGAGTATTACCGCTGACTTCACCTTTCATCCTGATACGCTGTTTACTCCTCGAGTAATAATGAGCTTTACCGGTTTTTAGGGACAGCTTGAGAGCCTCCTGGTTCATGTAGGCAAATGTAAGCACACATCCGTCGATATCTTGAACAACTACAGGAACGAGACCATCTTCGTCCCAATCTACTTCAATATCTGACATATATACCTCCCCCTTTGAGAAACGCTTTTAGTTCATCTATAGAGTACTCTTCGTAGTGGAAGATGGATGCTGCTAAAGCGGCACTTACGTTGGTTTTATCGAAGACCTCGTAGAAATCTTCAGGTGAACCAGCTCCCCCTGAAGCTATTACAGGTATTCCAACTGATGTTGAAATCCTTCCCAACAGAGGTATATCGAAACCATCCTTGGTTCCATCTCGATCCATGGAAGTAAGAAGTATCTCTCCTGCACCTAGTTTTTCTACTTCTTGGGCCCATTTTAAGGCCTCTATGTCTCTTTTTTTTGTACCCCCATGTGTGAAAACCTTCCATACATCTGCCTGTTTTTTAGCGTCTATAGCCACTACAAGATTGGACGAGCCTAAAAGTTGGGATGCCTCACGGATTATGCTGGGCTTCTCGACTGCTGCGGTATTGATGAACACCTTATCTGCACCATGTCTTACTAGGTGTTTTATTCCATCAAGTGAGTTGATGCCCCCACCGACGGTGAAGGGTATGTGTAGCTCTCTAGCGACCTCTTTTACTAGGTCGAAAAGTATCCCTCGTTTTTCGTTTGATGCAGTGATATCCAAGAAAACTATCTCGTCGATACCCTCTTTTTCGTATTTTTTAGCCAGTTCGATGGGATCTCCTGCATCTCTGATGTTCTTAAAATTGATACCTTTAACGACCCTACCTTCTTTCACATCCAAGGCCGCTATTATGCGTTTAGCTAACATCTGGTCACCTCTTTGATATCTATTTTTCCTTCATAAAGAGCTTTGCCAATGATACATCCGTCATAACCTGCATCTTTCAGTGATATAACGTCCTCTTTCGATGTAACGCCACCTGCATAGATTACTTCCTTGTCCTGTGGTATGTAGGGAACTTCACCGATCCCTTCTAGAAGACCATCTTTCTCAGTGATAGTGTATATGAATCGATCAACGTAATGTGTTAAGATGTCAAGTCCTTCTTCCAAAGACATATCCAACGTGGTTCTCCACCCGTCTGTAGCCAACTTTCCACCTTTAAGGTCCATGCTTACTGTGATCCCCTCGAACTCGTTTGTCAAACTCCTTAAAAACCTTTCATCGAATGCTTTGGTACTAAGTATAACGTTCTGCACTCCGGCAGAATATGCATCGGATACCGAAGACTTGTTTCGGAATCCACCACCGATCTGAATACCGATGTCGTAGGTTTCGATGATATCTTTCACGATGTCTAGATTTTTTGGTGTTCCTTCGAAGGCTCCTTCGAGATCTACGATGTGGATCTTATCGACGTACTTCTGAAACTCCTCGACATATGTCAAGGGATCTCCGTATGATTTCCTCTTTTCTTCTTGTCCTTTCTTCAATCTAACGACTTCGTCTTTGTAGAGGTCGATTGCAGGGTATATCTTCATCGATATTCATCCCCTATCTTTCTGAAGTTTTTCAGCAGTCGGATGCCAACATCTCCGGATTTTTCCGGGTGGAACTGTGTACCATAAATATTATCAGATTTCACCACCGAAGGGAAGGTCTTTTTATCCCGTCTATGACTGAATTCGGTCTCGCCTATCATGATATGTTCAGTCTCAACATAGTAAGAATGCACGAAATAAAAGAAAGCCCCGTCATTTATATCACGATATAACTCGCTTTCAGATAAGAAATTCACTGTGTTCCATCCGATGTGCGGAGAAGATTGTCCCTTTATCTTTCTAACCTCCCCATCTAGAATACCTAACCCTTCGGTCTCACCTTCTTCGTTGTAACCGAAGAGGATCTGCATACCTAAACAAATCCCTAGATATGGTTTACCGTCTTCGATAAAGTCAGTGATAGTTCCTTTAAGAGGGGAGAGTCTCTTTTTGACGGTAGTAAAATTACCTACCCCCGGAACCACCAGTTTATCCGCTTTCTCGATCTCGTAAGGATCAGCAGTTATGGTACCGTGTAGCACCTTTTCAACGTTCGATAGGTTCCCGATGCCCAAATCAACGATGGCTATCATAATATCCCCTTAGTGCTCTTCAACTCGTCTGCAGGTTTCAGTGCTTGAGATAACGCCACTCCCAAGGCTTTAAACCCTGCTTCTATAACGTGGTGAGATCCCATACCGTTCAACTTTTTGATGTGTAAAGTAACTGATAGGTTCCTGACCAAACCGTTCAATAATTCCTGTACTAATACTATATCAAATCCTTCTTCACCATACTGATAATCAAGATCTACGTTCAGATAAACCCTTGAAACGTCCACGGAGCAAAGTACCAAGGCATCATCCATGGGCATAATGGCATTGCCGAACCTTTGTATATCCTTACCATCGATCCTTCTTTTTAGAGCTTTACCGAGGAGTATGCCCATATCCTCCCAAAGGTGGTGCCTAATATCCCATTCCCCGTCTATTTTTACGTTCTTTTCCATATAGAAAAATAAAGTCTTCAACATGTGATCTAATACCAGATCTCCTGTTGCTACCTCGATCTCTTCCGTTCCGAACTCTATACCTATATCTACTTCTTCTGTTTTTCTTCTCATTTTCTGACCTCCATAGACTTTCTGTGACTTTCCATTTTTTCAATACTTGCTAATCTTATTCCTAACTCTCTATCATCCATATAATCCAATCTTCCAGATTCAGCTACACTGATCTTCTTGATGAAGTCATCAACCGTCAAGACTGATTCGAATTTCGATGCCCCTCCAGTCGGAAGAATATGATTGACTCCAAGAAAATAATCTGCTGCAGCAGCTGGTGTATAATCTCCAAGGTAAACCGCTCCTGCGTTTCTCACATATTTCAAAAGATTTCTTGGATATTCAGTCAAGATCTCTAGATGTTCTGGAGCTATCTTATTGCATTCTTTAATACACTGTATCAAGTCCGAGAGGACTTTGATATTCACCCTTTCATCTTCGACTGACTTTGCAAGTTTGCTAGAGGTGGTGAATAACCACGCCTTGGCATCTTTGTCGTGTTCTAACTGTGACCTAAGGTCTTCAAGAACGTACTCCTTTTCAGCACTTTCATCAGCAACTATAGCTATCTCAGAGGGACCTGCTAGACCGTCTATACCTACTTCACCGTAAACCTGCCGTTTCGCTTCGTTAACGTACTTATTTCCAGGCCCGAATATCTTATCCACCTTTTCCATACCGACACCATATGTCATGGCACCGATAGCCTGTATTCCACCTAATTTGTAAACCTCTTTTATACCGAGTTTCTCTGCGGTGTATAATATGTATGGATCGATCTTTCCATCAGTAGGAGGTGTTGAGATTACAATATCTTCAACTCCAGCGATTATCGCTGGAACCCCGGCCATGATAAGAGTGGAAGGCAGAGGTTTACCTCCTGGAACGTATATACCTATCCTTTCTATGGGTACCTCTATCAGTCCGAACAGTGAGTCGTTTTTATAGCGAAGTCTATCACCAGCTGTCTGTTCTTCATGAACCTCTCGAACACGTTCTATGATCCTGTCGATGGTTTCTTTATCGTTTTCATCCAAAGTATTCGTACATTCAAATTCCAATCTTTCCAACTTAATCTCTCTTGAGTATCCGTCGAATTTTTTTGAATACTTTTTTACAGCATCGATGCCGTCAATTCTGATATTCTCCAATATCTCTTTTACATAATTTTCAAGATCCATCATAACACTTCCTTTATCTTTTCTACTAGCTCGTTTATCTCTTGGAAACGAACCTTTTGGGATATTCTGTTCACCATGAGGAGTGCGGACACGTCCATGATCTTCTCCAGTTCGACTAGATTGTTT
>JAWOBZ010000070.1:0-9139 GCA_046484045.1 Thermoplasmata archaeon
CTGGATGAGGAAGAGATAGACGTAGTAGTTTCCGATTACAAGATGCCAGGGATGGACGGACTACAGCTATTTAGAACCATTAGAGAGAAAAAAATAATGGTGCCATTCATCATATTGACAGGGAAAGGAACAGAAAAAACAGCCATCGAAGCTTTGAATCTCGGCGTGAACAGATATTTTCGAAAAACCGGGGACCCAGAATCACTATATAAAAGATTAATTGATGCGATCCATCAGGAAGTCGATGAGAAAAAAATTGAACCGGATATTAACCGCAAAGATCATCTTTACGGTGCCATCTTCGAACATGCCCAGGATGCTATCTTCATCATGAAGGGCGACAAATTCATCGACTGTAACCCAAAGGCCGAGGAGATGTTCAACGCTCCCAAGGAAGAACTAGTAGGAACGACGCCGTACAACAAGTACTCTCCAGAGCGCCAGTTCGATGGAACACCCTCGGATGAATTGGCTAAAAAGAAAATAGAAGAAGCCTATCGAGGCGAGTCAAAATTTTTTGAATGGAGGCATCGGAAGAAGGGAGGTGAAGAATTCTGTACGGAGGTATCTCTCAATCGATTCGAAAGTGAGGGGGAAGAATATCTGATAGCCATCGTTAGGGATATCACGGATAAGAAGGAAGCAGAAAGAGAATTATTGGATTCAAAGAATACATACCGTAGCATATACGACACCATGTTAGAACTCTCCAAGACCAATGACCTGCAGCTGCTTATAAAGATAATAGTTGACAAAGCCACTGAATTACTGGATGCCAACGACTGTGCGGTTTATCTTGCAGATGAAGAGAAAAATGTATTCGAACCCATCTATTCAAATCATCCAAAATACGATGATGAGATACTATCTTTCAAAATCCCATTTGGCAAAGGTTTGACGGGCCATGTTTATGAAGAAGGTGAACCGATCCGACTGAATTTCGACGAAGAAGACCCATATTCTATACACATCCCTGGTACGGATTCTAGCGTAGATGAGAAAGAATCGGTCTTATCCGCCCCGTTGTTCCAGGGAGATGATGTGATCGGAGCACTGACCCTGGGTAAAGAGAAAGAGAAGTTTCGCGAAAAGGACATCGAAAAATTGATGATATTCGCAAAACAAGCAGAGCTCGTTATTAAACGAGGAGAGTTGATCGAGGAATTGAAAAATTCTAGGGAAAGGATATCCAAGACTAAGGATCAGATGAAAAGTTTACTGGAATTTGCATCCAAACTTCAAAGTACCTCGGATGAGAAAGGAATTTACGAAATAACCGTTAAAGCTGCTGAAGAGATATTGGAATATGATATATGTGTGATACACAAAGCGAAAGGAGATAAATTAGAGGCAGAGGCGGTATCTACTAACATACCCCACAATGGATACAAAGACCTACCTCTTCATGGAAGTCTCGGGGGCAGAACGTTCAGAAATAAGAGATCCTATCTAAGTGAAGATATATCTGAATTGGACGAAGTAAATCCTGCTTTGGACGATTACAAATCCGTTATCAGCATACCCATCGGTGATTACGGTGTCTTCCAAGCAATTTCTACCGAGAAAGCATACTTCGATGAGAACGATCTAGAAACCGCAGAATTATTGATATCCCACACTGAAGAAGCGCTGAAGAGGGTCCAGTATCAAAGAAATCTAGAAGAAAGTGAGGAAAGATACAGAAGATTGGTCGAATTCTCACCAGATGCTATCGTAGTACACAAGGACGGTAAATGTGTTTTCATCAACAGAGTCGGTGCACAGTTACTGGGGTTCGAGGATCCCGAGGATGCAATAGGTACCCCGATAATGGATATAGTGCATAAGGATTATAAGGAGGAGGTTGAGGAAAATATATTAAATATGGAGAGAAGCGGTGGCGCTTCTCCAATATCCGAACAAAAATTTTGTAGAGTAAACGACGGAGAATGTATCGATGTAGACGTGGTTGGTTCACCCATTAAATACGAGGGTGAGGACGCTATACAAGTTATCTTCAGGGACATCACAGATAGAAAGAGAGCAGAAGAAGAACTCAAGAGATATAAAGACCATCTGGAAGAGTTGGTCGATGAACGCACAGCTGAACTGCAGGAACTCACCGATCACCTACGTGCTTTCACACACTCCGTCACCCACGATCTCAGGGCACCTTTAAGAGCTATGGAAGGTTTCAGTGAGGCACTCCTGGAGGATTATTCAAGGAACCTGGATGAGACCGGAGAGCGGTATGCAACGAGGATCAGAGATGCTGCAGAGAGGATGGATATCCTGATCAAAGACCTTTGGGAGTACAGCAAGATAACCAGTAAGGAGATGGTGCCCAGGGAAGTGGACCTAGATTATGTGGTCAAAGAAGCAAAAATGAATCTGAAGTCCAGCATCAGGGAAAAAGGTGCAGAGATAGAAGTTCAAGAGGATCTACCATCGGTTATGGCACATCGATCCATCATGGTACAAGTCTTGACGAACTTGATCTCGAATTCCATCAAATTCGTCGACGATGAAACAACGCCAAGCGTGAAGATATACGCTGAGGAAAAAGGAGACAAGGTCCGTTTATGGATAGAGGACAATGGTATAGGGATAGAGCCACAGTACCAAGACAGCATCTTCGAGATGCTGACTAGACTACACGGTATAGAGCAGTATCCAGGAACCGGTGTAGGATTAGCCATCGTAAGAAGGGGTGTCCAGAGGATGAGAGGAGAAGTCGGAGTGGAGTCCGAAAAGGGAGAAGGGAGCAGATTCTGGATCGAGCTTAAAAAAGCATGATATAATAAATTCAGGTCGTGTTAGATTTTCTTCCAGCTGGATAAAACAGGGATATTATGAATAGAAAAGCGAAGATAATTGCCGATATCCAGCTCATCAGCAGCATGCTGCTCGGCAGCGTGATCGTACTTAGAGCGATATAGATCAGAAAAACGAGAAGAAGTATGCTCACGATGGTGAGTAAGAGAGCCGCGGTTTCTTTACGATTCTTGTCCCAGTCGGACAAGCCATTCGGGTATTGTACACTGATGTAAACCATCAGAGCGAACAGAAGGATCACTATAGCCCAGAGAGGGTTGACGTCAAGGCTTAGGAGAATGATAAATCCTATTACCGACATTATTATCATGAACGTGTCTTTCATCTATCCATACCTCTTTTTAGTGAATTCACTTGAAGACCTAACCATATCATCGTTGAGCGAGGGCTTAGTGTCCTTTATCGCGTCTTCTAGCAGTTGTTGTGTGACGATCGGTTCTTCTTTTTTACTCAATGTCACCGCGTTTATCTTCGCTTCTTCGACGGCACTCTTTATGTCCTCGGATGTGTATCCTTTGGTCATTCGAGCTAATCTTTTGTAATCAACATCCTTAGATGTTGGTATGGACTCAAGATGTTTTTTGAGTAGTTTATACCTGCGGTTGATATCGGGGTGCGGTATATAGATCAACTTTTCGAAACGCCCTCTCTCGAACAGTATTTCTCTGAGATCGGAGGGATAATGACTGGTGGCAACAAGTGCAAGGTCGTTGGTCATCTTGATGTCTTCCATCAAGTGTACGAGCGATGAGAATGCGAGCTCGTCCGTATGTCCTAAAATCGAATCACCGGTGCCCGCGAGATCTTCCAGTTCCGTTATGGTGATAACGGCAGGTGCCATATCCCTCATCTCGTTGAACAGCATCTTGATCACACCTCTCCCCTCCTCGTGGATGATGTCCCTCAATTCTCGACCTGACACCACCCTCATGGGCAGACCGAAGTCGTTAAGAGATGCCTTTATCAAGGATATCTTTCCGCATCCTTTTGGTCCGTAGAACAGAACGTTCTTAGCACCGGAGATATGGAACTTCTCCACCGCTTCCGACTTGGTCAATGGATACAGTACGTGGTTCTTGAAAGTGCTCTTCTGTTCTTTGAGGTTAGGTATCTCCGAAAGGGTGATCCCTCGGTCGATCTCCGGTTTCTTGAACTCGTGTATCTTCCTCTCGTACTTCTGCCTCGTCCTTTCGTACTCCTCCTTCATGGTCGGGCTTATACTGGGTGTCATGTGCCTGAGAACGTTGATGAACACCTTCATGTCTATGGGTTTCATCTCCCCGCTGTCCAGTGCATTTCTCATGGCCTGGGTGGCCGCTTCTTTAGCCAGGTTGGCTATATCCGCACCGGAGAATCCTTCCGTTTTGGAGGCGAGTTCATCCAGATCGATATCCTTGGACAATGGTTTGTTTTTCAGATGTATCTTCAAGATCTCTTTTCTACTCTCTTCATCCGGAGTCGGTACGTAGATTATCTTGTCGAATCTGCCGGGTCTCAGTAGTGCTGGATCCACCATCTCGGGTTTGTTCGTAGAACCGACTATGATGATCCCTTCTGCACGATCCATACCGTCCACTTCCGATAGAAGTAAAGAAAGCAGTCTGGGTGTCACGTCGTCCGTGGCGTACATATCCCTCTTCTTAGCGATGGTGTCTATTTCGTCGAAGAAGATTATACACGGCTTTCTTTTCCTGGCGACTTCGAAAAGTTTCATTATCTTTTCTTCGCTCTCGCCGTACCACCTGGACATGACATCGCCGCACTTGACGTTGATCATCTCGACATCGAGCTCTGTCGCCAAACTCTTCATGAGCATGGTCTTACCGCAGCCTATAGGCCCGAATAGGAGAACGCCCTTCGATGTCTCAACCCCGAATTTCTCCGAAATGTCCGGACGCAGCAGGGGTATGAGTATCGATTCTTTCACTTCTTCCTTGACTTCGTCCAACCCACCTATGTCATCGAATGTCGTCTCACCCAAGTCCGTCATCTCGGCTATACGTGTACCGACATCCGTGATACCCAATTTGTTCCTGTAGTACTCTCGGAAAAGACTTTTCGTCATGTAGGCCACGCCCTGAGCTGTGAAAACGAGTAATATCGATCCGAGTACGATGCCCGCGGTCAGTCCAATCTTCATGACCGTAGGATCATCGAGGTAGTCAAAATAGATCAGGCCGATGAGAGGAGATAATCCAAGTACAGCGGAAGCGCCCAGTGATATACGCCAATCCTTTTCAACGGGGTACATGATCCACTCTTTGAGTGTATCCAGTCTAGGCTCTCGTGCCTCGATTATCAGGGATATCATGTATATGCCCACACACCATATCAAGATCTGGATAAATGGTAGTATCGAAGCGCCGAAGTTTTCAGAAAGGACCCTCATTATGATATTTCCATTTGCCGACGATATACTCGAGAAGGCATTACCGAGCGTGCTGGGAGTGAATTTCGATGCCGTTTCCTTCGAGAAAAGCATGAATGAAGAACTGTGTGGGATCGAGGGAACGAGACCGAAGACCTCTATGTTACCACTCGAAGATGTGAGAACGATGAACAATCCGGAAACCGCCGTGGATACCAGAGCTAGGTACGTCGAAAAGAGTATCGCGGACATAACTGGAAGAAGGAAAACCGGTCCGAAACGTGCAAGGAATATGATCGCGAACACGAAGAACCCAAACTTCCAATCGAAGAAAGACGCCATCAATACTAGAAGTGAGAATATCAAGAAGACCAGCCCGAATTCGGGTGTTTGATAGGCGGCTGCACCGGTCACCAAGAGAGCCAGGATAAGGAGAGAATTGTATGGATATTTATATGCGATTGCCCCCACGACCACAGAGAATGTGAGTATCATCCACCATGGATAGAAGGGGATGAAACTGAGACCCACTAAAGAGGTCAGGAAGAATCCCACCGGTATCAGGTATTCGGGATCGATGGTCTCGTTGATAAGAGCGGTCCTTAATTTGTGCATCCACCCATCCCCGTTCAGCCTGTCGTCCGTTTTATCGCCCTTGGTCAAGGCTAGTTTGATCTGCCTTTTTTCATTGTAGATCGACCAGAAAGCCAATGTAGGTAGGATGATACCGGCGAATATGCCGATCAAGAGATACGCCTGTGGAAAATCGATCATATCATGGGAAAGGGAAGCCATGGATTCCAGATTGACCTGGAACGTAGCACTCTCCCCGCTCTCCCCACCTTCTAGAGTGATGTTTTTCATCTTTTCGATACCTTTGTAGGTAATCGCCACGGTGTAATACCCTGGTTCTAACGGTGTGGTCACGTATGCTCTACCGTTCTTTGTTTCTCCTTGGAAAACGATACCCTTAGAATCCATTACAACGACCTCAGCCCCGTCCACGTATTCATCGGAGAGCTTGTCGTATACCACTATCAGGGGTTTGACCAAGGCTTCCTCCCCGCCTACCGTGTACGAATGATTCCGTGATACGATCTTCTCCCCGTACATATCAAGAGCTTCCACGTAGAAGGTAACCTTGGTATCATCGGGATAGCTTGGTATCTCGAGCTGCCACTGATCTCCCTCTTCCTTGAACGTTCCGCCTCCCTCTAGAGTAGGTCCAGATGGTTGGTCGAATGTAGCTTTTAGGCTCGCCCAATTTATCTGGATTATATCATTCTGGGGTGCCAAAACCACCGTCACCGACTCGTTGGACGTGGGAGGATCCGGCGAATAAGATATCTCCAAGTTATCGTAAAAGTTATCCGATACCCAACTGCCTGATCTCACGACCGTATACGTGTAATTATCCGAGGTCAGCCAGTTCTCACCGTCCAATGTGGCTTCCACCCAGAACTTTACCGTCACGCCCCCTTGATTCCAATCCTCCGGGATCCACCCCGTCATGCTGTTTCTGTCTTCGTCGTAGCTGAACTGATGATCCTCAGGAACGTTGCCGGGCTCGGAAAAGTCGTCATCCTCCTCACCTTTGTAGCTGAAGACCAGATACGCATCAGATATGTTCTGGGCTGTGTTGCTGGATATCACTACCTCGACGGCATCGCCGTCAACAGGATGCTGTGGGGTATATGATAAATCAAAGGACTCCGCAAAAGGATCTCCATTGGCCCTGACTGATCTTACTCCTGCTGACAGGGTTGGAGATGTCAAAGTACTGATTAATAAAAGAGCGACTAACGCTGTGATCATGACTAAATTTCTTACCTTTCGTTGCATATATATCCCAAATTCATTTTTTTATCTTCTTTATCTGCAAATTCACTTTCTGGTATCCCCGAATGCATCTTGATCCCATGTTTTCCCTGGACCTTCAACCTGCTGCTGACCGCCTCTCCGATACCCAAAGCCACGAACACCGCCACGAAAAGCGATACGGGCTGGAGCTGGGGTGAAGTGCTCATACCCAAGGAGGACGACGGCACGGGGAACGTATCTACCGGTGGAGGCGGCGGAGGTGAAGAACCGGGCGGAGGCGGGGGCGGAGCCCCTCCTCTGATAACACCGTAAACGGAAGCCCCTGGAAATGACGTGTAATTGTTCTTGAAGTCCCAGGGTTTCACGTAGTAGATCCCAGAAGTCTTTTTTAGTATCCTGGTCCAACCGTAATCTTGGATTGTCATCGAGAATGAAACATCCCAAGAGTCCCCAAGTTTCATCGTCCTCGACAGATTCCAGACAGCTGATATAGATCCGCCCTGGAAATCGATGTAAGAGGGTTCTTTAGAGAAATTCGAGTACCCTACATTGAGATTATCGTTGAAATCCGCTCTAACAGTTATGTTCCTCCCTGCGAGTGATGTATGGATCTGATCTGAGATATTGAGATAAGTACCCAGCAGGTCATCGGCTTCACTTATATTGTAGTACTCCCCACCGGTCGAATTCGCTAACCATCTGAGTAATTTGGTATCTACTTCCTTCCCCAACCCGATGGTGAATATGGATATCTGATTGTCCCACACCTTCTTCATGGTACTTAAGGTGACATTCTCAGTCGGTCTGCCGTCCGTGAGTATTATCTCGACCCATTGTTTTCTGTGATTGCCGTTCTCGATGAGCTCGTCGGTTGAAACCGATATAGCCTTTTCGAAGTTCGTCCCGCCTCCAGGTTCATCGTACTGCTCGGCTAGCCTTTTCAACCGTTCATGATCTCTGGTCAGATGGGATTTTAACTTGGCGTCCACGGCGAACTTGACCAGCGCGCCCCTGTCCGGTCCAGCCATATCGTCTATGTACTGCTGGACTGCATCTACCCTTCGATAATGGGGGTCGGGGATGTCCATACTTCGCGACCAGTCGACGACGAAGACGGTGTCCTGTGCAGCGCTCGTCAGCGCCCTCTCACCCGTTGCTTCGAAGCTCAGATTTACGTTGATTTTCTTCGGTGAACCGTCGGTGTGTTCCAGCCACGCTGAATTCGGGTCTGCCTCAACGTGAGTTTCGAAGTAGGGTCCAGGTATATCTACATCATCATCAGAGCCAGTCTGTGCTGAAGATGTGTCTAAGGCACACAACTGCAGAGCCATAACTGCGATTATACCAAGCATGAATAAAGCCCGAAGGGTTTTTTTATCAGAGGTCAAAAAATACACTTTATATCCTCTCTTTTGTGGTTTATAGCTCCGCTTAGTCCACGCTAATATTGGAGGTGATATAAAAAGATTGATTATCGAATGTGAGTGGGTAGTAGGTTTAGCCGGTAGGAATCTTTATCCGAGCTGTTTCAATAGTTCCCTGCTACTGATGATATTTACCCTCTCTTTCACTGATTGGGTTGTAAAATCCTTGTCACCAGTGATAAATTTAATAATAGGCTATCTCGAAAATATTTTTGAGAGGTTCCCGCACGTTTTTAGTGCTGTTTTTTTTACAAAAACGACTTCCATCTTTCACTTCGAGCAAAGCTCTCGTGTCAAGCGGAAGCAAAGCTTCCACTAACTTTCCATTTTCTCCAGAAAAGTCGAAAATAAAAAGTGCAGGGGACTAACGTCCCCCTTTACTTCGAAAGGCTATAGCCTTTCTGCGTATTCGCAGGAACTCATTGTACTCGTTCCTCCTCTACCTCATTTTCTCATATCCATTCGAAAATAAGTGAACACTCTTATACTTCGAGCAAAGCTCTCGTATTGAGTGGAAGCAAAGCTTCCACTCACTTTTTTCACTTCTTACGCTACGCTTCAGAACTAAAAAAAGTGCGAGGGAAGGGATTTGAACCCTCGGACCTCTATAGGACAGGATCTTAAGTCCTGCGCCGTTGGCCATGCTTGGCTACCCTCGCAATTTGGAGTGAGCGAAAGCGAATGAAAATTGCGATTTTCTGGAAAGGCGTCA
>JAWOBZ010000008.1:0-18007 GCA_046484045.1 Thermoplasmata archaeon
TATTCAATCTGAAAAGTCTGGGCAAGCAATACTACAGTATAGAAGGGATGATCACTTTCATCGTGGCGATACTGACGATAGCTTTCGGCGTATATTATTATCCGAAACTGAAGATGATCGATTTTATACTCATCGGCGCTGCTTTAGTTGTGTTCGCCGCATTGAAACGGATCAAATTGTTCGAAAAGAAACTACCGAGATACTTTTCTAGGGATATCAAAGGTCTGGGCGGCGAGATCAATCTCTACACGTCGATTTTCGTCTCGGTGATGATAGTGCTCTTAATCTACATCATTTACTGATATGTCCAAGACCTCTTCTCTCTTCGATAGTGTATCCCTCAATTCATCCACGGCTATGTCCATTTTACTCATGTCGAGAACCAACACCAGGACCGCTTCTTTGGTGCTTATCTCTTCACTCTCGTTGAACAGTATGTTGACGTTATGCTTGGCGAATATACCGCTTATCGTTGACAGAACGCCCGGTTCGTCCTTCACGACAAGGTCCACCTCGATCAAGTCCTTTCCCGGTAGAGCGATGTGTTCCAGGCGGGCTTCTTTCATCTCCAGGCTTATCTCGAGTAGGAAATAAGCTCCCTTCAGGATCCCGAGGTCGTACACCGCGTCCTCAGGAAAATCCACTTTCCCGTCTTCATTGATCTTGATTATATCATAGTGCGTCATCACGCTGTAGATAAGAGCATTGATTAATAAAAACATCGATAAACACGAAAGGGCTCTAACTTGTATCGAGGAGGCAAAATAATTGATTCGTAATTGATTCGTAATTGATTCGTAATTGATTCGATATGAATAACATTAAAATAAAGTTATATATTATAGAGTTGGTATCCGGATTAGAAAATGATCCAAAATCTAAGTGAAATACAGCTGCTGGTAGATATAGCGATCATCTTATTTTCTGCATTGATCCTCGGTTATATCGTTTCGAAATTTAAACAACCGGTTATCATAGGATACATCATAGCTGGAGTTATAATCGGTCCTTACGTCCTCGGCCTGATCGACAATATCGAGGAGGTGCACGTACTGGCCTATATAGGCGTGACCCTGCTTTTATTCGTGGTAGGTCTTGAATTTTCCATAGCCACAATGAAGAAGATCTGGAAGATATCTGTTATTGGGGGTATAATGGAGATGTCTTTCATGTTTTTTTTGGCCTACGTGATAGGTATGCTTTTCCACCTGGGTCTCGTGCAGTCCATGTTCCTGGGTGCGATCATCGCAATAAGCAGCACCATCGTTGTTATCCGCGTCCTCCAGGATCTAGGTGAGGAGAGAGAGCTCGGGGGCAGGATAATGATCGGCATATTGATTGTTCAGGACATCGGTGTGATCGTTTTTGTCACGTTGCTGTCGAATCTATTTTTGGTGGATGGGAACGGTTTACAGGATTATATACTTCCGTTTATCAGCAATTTAGCTTTCGTGGCCCTGATACTGATCATCGGGAAAACGATCTTGCCAACACTGCTAAAACACGTGAGTCGAACAAAAGATAAAAATCTGTTCCTTATCACAATATTGGTGATAAGCTTGGGGACCGCAACGGTGGCTTACGCTCTGGGAGTACCTCTTGCCGTGGGCTCTTTTTTGGCGGGTCTGGTATTGGCCGAGAGTAAATACGGTTTGGAGATCGTTAACAAGATAAGGCCCCTTCGAGATGTATTCGTGATAATATTTTTCGTATCCATCGGTATGTCGCTCAACATATTTTTGATCTCAGGTAATTATACTCTGTTGACGGTGTTGATACTGCTGACGATCGTGGGGAAATTCGCGATATTGGCGGTGTCCTCGAAGATATTCGGTTATACCACGAAAACAGCTTTCAAAGTGGGACTCGGGATGATCCAGATCGGAGAGTTCTCGTTCGTGATCGCCGAACTCGGTTATATCAACGACCTGATATCCTCTAGCCTGTACTCCGCTGTGATCACCACCTCGTTGATAACCATAATGATCACACCTTATTCCATCATGAAAAGCGATGATATATACGACTTTTTCAGGAACTTCAGATGGCTGGGGAAGTTGACGAACAGATTGTTCCCCTCGGCGGCGGAAAAGGAGATCACTAAACCGGTTAGAGATTTGAAAAACCACGTCGTTCTCATCGGATACGGAACGGTGGGACATCTGACCGTGGACTCGCTGGTCAAAGCTAGAAAGCCGTTCATCATAATCGACTACGATCCGAAAAAGATGATCTATCTGGAGGAATTGAACTTCCCATATATCTACGGTGACGCCACCAGCTCTCATATCCTGGAGAAGGCGAACGTAGAAAAGGCGGATATGGTGGTGGATACCATCCCCGGGGAGAGGGACACCGTCCTTCTTATTAACAAGATCCGAGAAATCAATCCCGATTGCGACATAATCGCAAGGGTCCATTCCGAAGAGCTGATGCACCAGATCGAAGACAAAGTCGATCATATCATATACCCGGAGGAGATCGGTGGAAAGGCCGTGGTCGAGGAAGTGGAACGGCTAATCTAAGTTATTGATCTAAAAAAGTAGAAAGGGAAGGGGGTTTTAATTTATTCTCAGTAGTCCACTGTCCATATTACCGAGTGATCCGCATCGTTGTAGAGCCAGTAACCCTCTTTGGGCTGGAAATTGAAAGTCCCTGGATCGTGATCGTACACTAGATTGTATTCACTGCTGGCATCGAAATAGCCCACCTTGGATATCTCTGTAGGCAGTCCGTTGTTACCGGCTGTTTCACTCGGATAGCCCACCATGTTCCATCCGGGATGTAACAGTATATCCGTTGAAGAGGGCATACCGCCTTCGATGGTCAAGGTATCGTCGGAATTCATATGCACCCAGAATCCCTCAGTTTCATCACACGAATGCAGTGTATTGTAGTGAGATGCCCTTCCGGGTACGTACGTTCTCCAGGTATCTATGCCTTCAGAGTATTGGTAGTTTGAATACGTCAATTTGATATCGTCGACGTTCCAACCACAGTAGGTGACTGAGCCGTCGGTGGTTCCTAGACCGAATCGTATCTGGAAGTTAGCGTTGTTGTCAGCATGATCTGATACATCATATTCTGTTAGTGTCCAGGCACCATCGGACATGGAACCTCCGTTGGACCATATCTGCTGCCAAGCACTCCCGTCGTAAACTTCTATGTATGCGTGGTCGTACGAACTGCTCTCTACACCCAACCATCTTTGGAACTCCATGTTGATACCACTATATCCTGAAAGATCGATGACGGGGGACGTGGCCCAGTAAGTAGTTGATAGATCGTTCTCGTAGTCGCCGTCGCCGGTCAGATCGTATCCGATCACGTTGCTCCCAGAGTACGCACTGCTTGGATCCGGATCTCCTGAACTTCCACCTAATCCACCTGGTGCACCGTACTCCCATTCTCCGCCACTGAAAGTCCATCCTTTATCGGTCTCGAAATCGTCTTCCCAGGCAGTTGACGTGACATATTCATATGGACTCCTGTAACTCATAACTTTGTCGTAATTGCCGTCTATACTGGAAAGAAGGGCGTCTGTGGAAGTGTCTTTGGGTATCAATTGTGTAGATATGAAATTCCATCCCCCTTGTGATCCACCGCTAGTCAAAGGGATATCCTGGGTTACGGGTTCCATCCAATTCAATATACGTTCCATGAGAAGGTCTTTGTTAGTCTGCGCATCACTGCCTTCGAAGTACTCACAAGCGATGTAAACCACTTTGTGTGTACCTGTGTCGGCTTTTATACCCGCCGTCCCTCCACTAGCATCATAGGTGAATATCGTAGAAGCGGAGGCATCGGCAGGACTTATCTCACTGGGGTAGCTGCCGGTTATGGTGTATCCCGACATACCATCGGTTATTGGATCTCCAGGTACACCACTCATGGGACTGCTTCCACCGCTGTCTGTTTCATAAACTGCATGAAGATAATCTGTATAAAATGCTTCACCGCCTATATCGTATCCGATATCTTCACCGTTGACGTACAAGTAACCACCGTTATCCAAATATGTGGAAAGTTTCGATTGGTCATTTGTATCCAGTGTGTCCGTTCCGTCGCAAACCCAGATCACCGTTTTATACGTACTTAGGTCGGAACTAGCACTACCCACATTGTAATCGACACCGAGATTATCCAGGGATGTTTGATAGTTCGTGATCGGTGCACCATCGTTAACCAACAATATCTCTGGTTGGACGCTCGTGTTGGTAGATATCGAGTCCGTCTTTGATGGATCGCCGTTGGATTCTCCATCAACACCTATTACCGCGTATTCTCCTGGAGAGGCTGTTGGTGGACTCTCGACGGTGAGCTGTACGGTTTCAGTACCCAAGGACGGGATGACAGATGTGTCATTCGTACTTAGGTATGCATTCCAACCCGGGTTCGGATTGTCTACTGTTAGATGGTAATCATCGTCCAATGTACCGATATTCTCGACTGTAACGTTGTATACGTTCGAACCACCTGCTAAAACCTGTCCACTGTTTGGATCACAGGTCATCTCAATGCCATATCCCTCGACAGTGACATCGATGGTTAGAGTGTTATTGGATTCGATCAACTCCGCAACTGAGTTACTCGGATCAGCGACGGCATAGATCGTATGGTATCCTGCTAATCCTGCTGTATTCCATGTGGTTTCACCATAACCCGTTCCACCATTCGATGTGATCGTACTTGGGGTCGTCGATACGGTGTTGATAAGAGTCCCACCCGATATGGGATTACCGTCGTAGAAACCGACTTCCACACCAACGGCATCATCGACAGTACCTACGTTTGTGAGAGTTGCACCAATGGTGACGGTATCTCCCTCGTTTGGATTACTGTTACTCACGGATACGTCACCGGGGAAGATAGTGAGGTCAGGTAGATCTGGATCCACTTGTGCGTTATAAGCGACTAGAGAATAATCCTGGTTTGCCGAGCCGTCGTTGTTCGCATCTTCCGGTATGTCTTCACCTATTACCCTTATTGTATAGAAACCGGACTGGAGCTCACTGGGCTGGATGTAAACACATTCCACGTTGTTCCTGTCATCATCTCCATCGGCGTCTCCATCGAAATCACTTATCGTGTTCGTATTGCTGTATGTATAACTTCTATCACTGGTCGTCCCACCAGTAGCATTGAATGCATTCCCAGAATATATCGTAGTACCGTCAGGTGCTTCTACTTCTAGGTTCAAATCGTTCTTGAGTGTTATAGAATCACCGTCAAGTGCGTTCTTATCCGTCCATACCAGGGATACCTTTAATGGTTCACTTCCACTCACATATTGTACCGTGTAGGTATCTGTGTTCCCAGTGGTCAATAATGATTCCTGATCCTTTAGGAGATAGGGAACTGGAGAATCCACTATCGGTTTCAAATTTACCAGCCCCCAACCTTCATCTTTATTCGGTATCGTTCCCGTATTACCCCCAGTATCGTCCAAGTCATGGGCTGAATTTATCATCAGGGCCTTGACCATCGATGGACTAGGTCTTACACCATAAGTGCTCTCGTAGTAGTTTACAACGACTGAAGCTGCACCCGCTGCGGTTGGGCAAGCCTGTGATGTGCCGGAACACCATTCGTAGGTAGAATCCTCAGAGTAAAGTCCATAGAGATTAGAGCTGGAAGGCAGCTCTGGTGTACTCGTTGAAAGTGTCCCTTCCCCGGGAGCACATAGATCCGGTTTAACTCTATTATCTGTCGCCCATCCCCTCGAACTGAAATCCGCGATCAGGTCTGGATTGCTGACATCTGTATCTGTACAACCGTGAGCGGTGGCATCTGGCATATAAGACTGTGAACAACCTATAGCGATTACATTCTTCCCCGTGCTGGGACTCCCTATCGTCTGTTCTGAACTGCCAGAATTCCCAGCAGCTACGACAATAACCAGGGGTTGATTACCAGCAGAGGTGTTGTCAGCATCTCTAGCTGCTTTATCGTAGGCTTCGTCGTGGGCTGCATATGCGCTGTCTCCAAAGGACTCACCCCATGAATTTGAATGTATGTATGCATCTGAATTTTGAGCAGCCACTTGCAGTATTTCATAATAATCTGAAGGACCGCACCAAGAACCACCTGCATCGAATATCCTGACGGGATATATATTCGAATTCGATGCCAGTCCTTGAGCTACATAATATGGGCCGTGACCAGCATATGTAACTCCCGATCCATCATAGGCATCACCGGCCATAAGGCCGGCGCAGTGAGTGCCGTGTCCATGCCCATCAAGAGGTTCCGTTCCGTCGAAATCATATCCGTCTAAAACTCTTCCAGTAAAATCTACATGTCCTGCATTACCCGTGGTACCGTCTCCAAGGCCTGTATCAGCTATAGCACAGGTCACACCGGTACCATCGTATCCCAATTGGTTCGCGTATCCTCCATAGCTTCCAATCGCCCTGTAGGGCGTACTTGGGTTGCTGTCATCGTCGAAGACCCAGCATCCACCTCCTGTTATTTGGGATCCAATTTCGCTCATAAGGACAGGTTCGTCGTAATGGGAAATATAATATACATCTGGCATCGAAGCTATTTGTTGTAGTTTCACATCCGATCTGTATGTCCCTCGTAGTCCAATACCCTCAGTGGTACGGTATATCGATTCAACAGGTATCATCTCAGCAATTTTTTTCGCAGTATGAATAGAACTACCTTTAGCGAGTTCAATTGTGACCTTGCCTGGGTTCAAATTCTCATCTATCTTATATGCCGGTTGGTAAAGCCCTACCCAATCTATGAATTCTAGAGATTGTATATCGTTTATCACGTCGGGGGTAGTACGTATATGATATGCATAATTGGGGATGTAATTCACTATCTGAACATCCATATCTAAAAGGACTTCCCTCCATTCAGGATTCACGGGACCGAGCATATGGACTATGTAACCACCCTCGGTTCCTTCAGGATAGCCGTCTATCCTAAGACTAGATGGTATCTTGAGATCCTCTTTTTCGATATCGAAGGAGTAGCTTTTCACATTGATCTGTGTCCGATCTGTTAAAGGATCGATTTTAAAATCCATATCTTTTATATCCTGGATAGACTCACTATCAACTTCCATCAATACATAATCTCCATAGACATCGATTACTTTGATATCATTTTGGATCAGCCTATCAAAATCGTCTTCCCCTTCCAGGGTAACAAGCAAGATCTCTTCGCTGTTTTCACCTTCTGTCTGTACTGCAACTGCCATGAGAGTAGATATACTAAGTATAACTGTAACCAATACCGCCAATAACTTATTCGTTGGGCTCATGTTTTCCTCCTCCGATGTTATATAACATCGAATTTCCTCTTATAGATAAGTTATCAAGTGTTACCAACTTATTTATATGTTTTTAAATGACAATTGCTTAATTCCATAGCAAATCCTAGATAACAAACTTTTTTATTGACATATCTTTCTTTGAATAAAGTAACGAGGTATATAACATGAATTACATATATTTAGACAATGCCGCCACAACTAAGGCCGACCCCAAGGTCATAAAGGCTATGGAGAGATGTTTGAAGTATGACTTCGGTAATCCATCGAGCATACACAGCATGGGACAGAGGGGTAAGAAGATACTGGCAGAGGCTAGAAAGGAAGTAGCGTTACTGCTAGGTGCAGACCCGGATGAGATCATATTCACTTCGGGAGGGACGGAATCAGATAATCTCGCTATCCAGGGAGCATTCAGAGCCAATAAAGGAAATCATTTGATCACAACGAAGATAGAACATCCGGCAGTATTGAATACATGCAAGTATCTCGAAGAGAAGGGGGCGGATGTGACCTACTTGGACGTGGATGAGGACGGGCTTGTCTACCCGGACGATTTTGAGTCCGCTATCAGAGAGGACACGGTCCTTGCAACAGTGATGTACGCTAACAACGTGATGGGTACTGTAGAAGAAATATATGACTTGGCGGATATCGCCCACGATAACGGAGTTCTTTTTCACACCGACGCGGTCCAGGCCGCCGGTATGATCCCTATAGACCTTAAAAATACTAACATCGATCTGCTGTCCATATCAGGTCACAAGCTCCATGCATCCAAAGGCATCGGGGCGCTCTATAAATCCAAGAGCGTGGACATCGAACCGCTGATGTACGGTGGAGCTCATGAAGATGGTCTCCGACCGGGCACCGAGAACGTACCGGGAATCGCTGGATTCGGAGTCGCATGCAGGATAGTCAAGGAGGAGATGGATGACTACGTGCCTGAGATGAAAGAATTGAGGGATCGGTTGATCGAGGGTATAGAAGAAAACATACCACAAGTTCATCTCAACGGCCACAGGACGAAAAGGCTTCCCAACAATGTGAACTTCTCTTTCAAAGGGGTTGAAGGGGAATCGATACTTCTCAAACTAGACTCATTGGGATACGAAGTATCCACCGGGTCTGCATGTTCTTCTAAGGAACTAAAACCTTCAGAAGCCATATTGGCAACGGGAGTTGACACCGAGATGGCGCACTGTTCTCTCAGGATCACACTTGGAAGGGAGACAGAAAGAAAGTATATTGAAAAATTCTTGGAAGACCTTACATCGGTGATAAGCGAGCTTAGAGAGATGTCTCCCCTCTGGCAGGAGTAAAGGGCATGTTCGAGGTCAAAAACAAGGACGGATTAGCCAGAATATGTGAATTCCAAACGAAAAGTAGCACCATCGAGACACCCAATATAATGCCGGTTATCAATCCTAATCTCTTACTGATCACCCCCAAAAGGATGCAGTCAGAGTTCGGTACGGACATACTCATAACGAATTCATACGTGATTTACACCACTGAAGAGTTGAAGGAGAAAGCCTTGAAAGATGGACTCCACTCGATGCTGGACTTCTCAGGGACTATAATGACGGATTCCGGTACATTTCAAAATTATGTCTACGGAGATGTGGAAGTGGAGCCAGAGGAGATTTTGAAGTTTCAAATCGACATCGGAACGGATATCGCCACGATACTCGATGAATTCACCGAGCCCGATGATGAAAGATCCGTCGTGGAGAAAAAGGTGGACACGACCATCGAAAGAGGGAGAGATGCTATGACGGGATACGGAGATGATGATGCACACATCGCCCTGCCTATCCAGGGTTCGATACACCCGGATATCCGGGAGCACTCTGGAAAGGCTATGGGAGACTTGAACGGAAGTTTCTATCCCATCGGTGGAGTGGTCCCTCTTTTAGAGGACTATCGATTCAAAGACTTAGTGAACGTGATCATCGCTTCGAAAAAAGGACTCGGACCCAGAGGACCGGTTCATCTGTTCGGTGCCGGGCATCCCATGATATACCCTCTGGCAGTCCTGCTCGGCTGCGATCTTTTCGACTCCAGTTCGTACATCAAGTACGCTCGAAGGGATGACCTGATGTATTCGTCGGGAACCAAGAACCTGGATGATATCGAACACCTAGCTTGCCACTGTCCTGTGTGTGAGAAATACACCGCCTCGGAGCTGAAAAAAGTTCCAAAAAAGGAAAGGACCAAGCTCATAGCGGAACACAACCTCTGGGTGAGCTACCGTGAGATCGAAAAGATCAAACAGGCCATCAAAGAAGGGAGCCTTTGGGAGCTCGTTGAAAGAAGGGCGCGCTCTCACCCGTATTTAGTGGATTCTTTGAATGCAGTTTACGAAGAATGGCGATACCTGGAGAGATTCGAACCTAGAAGCCGCAGCCGAGCTTTGTTCTACACCGGGAGCGGAACGATGAAAAGACCCGCCGTCCAAAGGGTCATGGAATGGATCTGGAAAGTATATCGACCGCCTAACGACGGCCCTACGGTTATTTTCCATGTAGATGAGGAAAATAAGCCCTATGATCGTTATATAAGGGAAGAGATACAGACGTTACTGCCGACATACGGTATGAATCTACTTCTAGACACGGTTTTCGGACCGGTGCCAGCCGAGATGTCAGAGGTATATCCCATCGCACAATCCTTGTTTCCGAACATGGGGGGGGATAAAGAAAATTTGGCTGAATTTTTAGATGAGAAGGGCATCGAAGATTGGATGAGGTGGGATGAGGATATAACTGAGTCACTAGATGAGTCTAAGGGATGTACCTTCGACGAGATGAAGGTGAGGACAATAGCGGATTACCAGTTCTTCGAAGGGGCGGGGAAGCTGCTCTCCGACGGAGAGTTGGAATTCGTCAAGAACAGAAAGGGTAGGATAAGGAACGTCTTACTAGATGGTAAGCATATACTCTCCTCAAGGCATTACGACGGGTTATTTACATTGAAGGAAGAAGGTGCGTTAATACTGCACAAAGAGTCGGAACCGCCGTTGATGAGGATAACCGTCGATGAAGACAGCGCCGAGTATAACCGTCTGGGTAAGAACGTATTCTGTAAATTCGTTATCGAAGGATGGGATATAATCAGGTCAGGAGACGAGGTTCTTATAGTCGATGGAAGCGATGACTTGTGTGCCGTAGCTAGAGCTTTTTTGAACATGGAAGAAATAAAAATTTTCGAGAAGGGATTGGCTGCAAGGACGAGGAACGGTTTCGTTCAATAATCACCAATATTCCTCTTCAAGGTCTTCTTCGGATTCTTCTGGATCTTCCGTTTCTTTTTCAATATCTTCGTGACCTACCACGTCCACTAGATCCGGACTTATCTTCTTCGGACCTTCTTCATCGATATTGATCGATGACTTTTTCTTCTTTTTAACAGGACTCCAGAATCTCGCACCGCAACGCTCACATTCCTTGTCGAACTGATCCACTCTGGCACCGCACTCGTGACACTCGAATCTGTCTTCATCTTCTACAACGATGAAGGGTTCTTCACATTCCGGGCATGACTCGTCGTCTTTAGTCACTACGGTCCCACAAACTGGACATAGGTAATTATCTGTCTCGAACTCCGCCCCACATTCATGACACAAGGACGTGTCACCGTCCACGATAGCACCACACCTCGGGCACTCGAAATCGTCCTGCCTGAGACTCTCCCTTACCTTGATCTCCTTGTGCTTTTTTGGAGCGAGTATCCCCTTGGAACGGTTCTGCTTGACCAAAAGGTAGATTATCACGAGTACTAAACCTATGATCACCACGGCAAACGGGATTATCATGCCCAAATTATTAGGAAGTAAAGAGTCCAACATTAGTAAAAACATTTTATGATTTGTATATAAGAGTTATGTAGATATCAGGCAATTTCTCCATCAAAATAAAATACCACCGGACGTAATTGGGACGAGATGCGTATAGCAGTAGTTCTCCAAGATAAGTGCAGATACGACCGATGCAATTACGAGTGCATACAGTACTGCCCACGGGTGAGAACCGGTGATGAAACCATCGTTAAAACGGAAGACGGTATCCGTATATCTGAAGAACTGTGCGTCGGATGCGGTATCTGCGTTGATAAATGCCCCTACAAAGCCATCAAGATAATCAATCTGCCGGAGGAGCTGGATACTGACCTTGTTCACCAGTTCGGTGAGAACAGTTTTCGGCTGTATCGATTGCCCGTCCCTCAGGAGGGGATGGTAGTTGGGCTGCTGGGTGCCAACGGTATAGGTAAGACCACCGCGGTCCGTATACTCTCTGGAGAGATAATCCCTAATCTAGGAGAATACGATGAAAGAGAGGAATGGGAAAGGGTGATAGAGAAGTACTCCGGACATGCATTGGGCGAGTACTTCGAGAACGTGGCCGATCAGGGCATAACAACATCTCTCAAACCGCAGTACGTGGATAAAATACCTGCCTACTACAGCGGTAAGGTCGAAGACCTCCTAGAAGGCGTCAGTGGAGACTACATGAAGTGGGTGGAGACCCTGGATATCGAGAATACCTTGGACTCAAATTTATCGAATATATCCGGTGGTGAGCTTCAAAGAGTCGCCATCGCGGCAGCATCCAGCAGGGAAGCGGATATCTATTTCTACGACGAGCCGTCTTCCTACCTGGATATCAAGCAGAGACTGAACGTTGCCAAAGCCATCAAGAACAAAAGCAAGGAAAGTCAGGTCATGGTGATAGAGCACGACCTCGCAGTGCTGGATTTCTTAGCCGATAACGTGCATATCCTGTACGGCTCCAAGGGTGCCTACGGAGTTGTTGCTCATCCACGGGGTGTAAGGAAGTCGATAAACACCTATCTTAAAGGCTTCTTGGATGAGGAAAATATACGTTTCAGAGGCACGAGGATAGAGTTCGAAAGCCACGCTCCAAACAGCGAATGGCACTCCGAGCCTCTCATAGAGTACGGTAGATTGGTGAAGGAGTGGGATTCGTTTAAATTGGTCACGGAGGAAGGCTTCATCCCGAAGGGCGAGGTCATCGGAGTCGTTGGACCTAACGCTACTGGTAAGACCACCTTCGTTAAGATGTTGGCGGATGAGATAAAACCAACGGAAGGAACGATAGAGAAGCAGATCAGCGTGAGCTACAAACCTCAGTACATTAAACCAGACTTCCAGGGGCGTGTATTGGACCTTTACCGCAGCTACATCTATGACAGCTTACAGAGTAACTTTTTCCAATCTGAAGTGATAAAACCTTTGGATATTATGGAGCTCTACGAGAGAGAGGTGAGTAACTTAAGCGGTGGTGAACTCCAGAGGGTCGTTATAACCCTGTGCTTGGGCAGGGAAGCCGACCTTTATCTCATAGACGAACCCAGTGCTTACTTGGATTCCAGCAGGAGGATGGATGCCGCCAAGACCATACGGAGGTTCATGGAGAAAGCAGATAAAGCAGGCATGATCGTGGATCACGACGTCTATTTCATCGACTACGTTTCCGACCTGATAATGGATTTCTCCGGAGAACCGGGCGTGCACGGCGTGGGTGACGGACCCTTCGAGATGAGAAAGGGGATGAACAGATTCCTAAAAGAGGTGGGTATCACGTTCAGAAGAGATCCGGATACCAATAGACCCAGGGTAAACAAGTTGGACTCACGTCTAGATCGTGAGCAAAAATCCAAGGGAGAATATTACTATAATTGAATAATTTATGCAGCGTAGTATGGCTAACTGGACATTTATTTTTCATCCTCTGTAGGAACGGTAACTATATTCTCGAGAAGGCTGTCGTCTTCCTTTTCAGCTATGAACCTTATCATTCCCTCTGGACGCTCACTCTCCGGCACAAGATTGACTATCTTGATCTTACCGTCCGGCAGTACTTTTTGACCCAACTTGATCTTCTTGTCTCTATGTAAGAACAAACATGACATGAAGGCGGTCACCATGTCCATCATGCTTCCATCGTATATCATGTCGAAATCCAGGTTATCCTGATCGTACCAACATATACGTTCCCATATCATCTCTATATCACGGTGCAAATCTTCCTTGTGAGCGTTGGTGTCGTAGTTCTTCTTGTGCTCCTCCTCCTGTTTCTTTCTCTCTTCCACTTTATCCTTTCTGATACGCTCCATCTTCTCCCTGTACTTTGCTTCTTTCTTCGCTTCTTCAAAAGCGCTCACCAACTGCATCAGCGAAACGGGTTCTTTCTGCTCCCTTCTCACCGCCTGGTGAATAGGGGACGTATCACTTTCTAAAAGCTCTGCTTCGAAATCAATATCCTCGGGATCGTCGTAATAATCACATTCGAAAATATCCCATCCGCTGATGAATTCATCTTGAACGGCTTCTTCCTGCTGTTTTTCGGCTTCCGCAGTATTCAGAACCTCCCTGCACTGCATCTCGAGGACCGACCACGCCATTCGTATAAGTCGTCCAGCGACCACGAAGTTGATCTTTTCCTTCTCCTTGGCCTGTTCTAGATATGCATGGGCGAAATATTCAAGCTCTATGTCCCATGGGTCCATCTTCTCGTTTATGACCAGTTTGAACACCGATGCTATGGCACATTCTAAAGGATCTTTAGAAATCTGGTAGTATGTTTCCTCGTCCATGTGCTCGATCATTTCGAGGTAATCATTGATCCTGTCACCGTTGCGCCCTTCGTCAATTATGGATTTGAAAAAGTTAAGATGCTTTACTACCTGTTGTTTGACTGGTATCGTATCTTGAAAGTATGACTGAGAGCCTCTCTCCGTTACCATCTCAATTCACCTCCGGGTTCAACTTACTCACCTGGGACAATTCTGGGATATCCTTCTTCTTCACGTCGCCGCCGATATTCACTTTCATTATAACATCCGAGACGCCGTTGTCGTGAATCGTGACACCGATGATGTGGTCGGATTTCTTTAGTGTAGCCTTTCTCAGCGATACTTGTATGAACTGAGCGAAGTTGGAATTCTTACTTATCATCTCCGCGACGTTCTCTGCGTTCACCCCGTCTAGATTCTGATCTATCTCGTCCAAAAGGTAGAACGGTGAAGGGTCGTACTTTTGTATAGCGAATATGAATGCCATGGACACCAGTCCCTTTTCTCCTCCGGAGAGCGCCTGTATCCTGTGGACCTTCTTTCCCGGAGGTCTCGCTTTGATTATCAAACCGCCTTCGAAGGGGGACTCGGGGTTCTCTATCTCCATGTGGGCTTCGCCGCCTCCTGAGAGTTCCGTGTACACCTGTTTGAAATTCTCGTTTATCTCCTTTTTAACGCCCATGAGCCCGTCTTTTTTCTTTCCGTCTATCTCATCTATGAGCGTATCTAGGTCTTCCTTTCGAGCCTCCAATTCAGTGTACTCTTTCTGGAGTTTTTCTTTCCTTTCTTTCTTCTGTTTGTAGTCTTCGATGGCTCTCATATTGACGGGCTTTAAGTTCTCCATCTGGGCTTCACCACGGTTTATGATATGTTTCAGCTCTTTCATGGTCGGGATGTCCTGCTCTGAGATGGCTTTTCCCTCGCCCACTTCCTTTTCCAATTCCTGAAGCTCTTCCATGTGCTGGCCGATCTTCTCTTTCTGGTTTTTGATGAAGGTTAGCTTTGCAGTTTTCTCCGTGTCTAATTTATCGATCTTGTGCTCGAGTTCTTTCATCTCGTCCCTTTTATTGTCCCTCTCATCTCTTAGGGACTGGAGTTCTTCACTCATCGAGTTGACTTTCTTCGATCTTTCCTCCAGTTCCTTGGAATTATCCTCTATCACCTTCTGTTTCTTCTTGATATCGGATTTCCTGTCCGAGATCGTTTTCTTCAGCTTCTCCCTTTCCTCTGTAAGTTCTTCAATATCGTTCTCGATCCTTTCCAATTTATCCGTTTTCAACTCGTTTTGGGAGTTGAGTTCGTTGAATTTTTTGTTCAGTTCGACCTCTCTGTCATTCAACTCCGTGAGTTTCTTGGATAGTTCCTCAGGGCTTATCTTTCGGATCTTCTCCGATATCTCGTCCCTCTCTGTTTTCAGTTCCTCCCTTTTATCCTCCAACTTCGACACTTTGGTTTCGAGTTTCTCGATCTTTTCTTCGAGTGTCTTCTTTTCCTCGTTTTTATCCTCTAATTCCTTCCTGCGCTTTTTGATCTTTTTCTTCAATCCTTTTACATCAGCTTCGAGACCTGCATATCCCTCTGTTCCATCGGTCTGTATCTCTCTTATCTCGTCCTGCAGTTCCTGTATATTCTTTTCAGCTTCCTTGAGCTGTTCCATCACAGTATCCAAATTGTCTCTTGTGGACTTCAAATCCAATCCGACCTTGTCCAATTTACCTCTGTCCGGCGCTTGGAAGCTGAGCATATTTTTATTGAGCGTTCCGCCGACCATGGCTCCGCTCCTGCCGATCTTCTCTCCATCCAGAGTTACCATACGTACCCCTCCCATCAGCTTCCTCGCAGAGTCTATGTCATTCATCACTACGGTATCTTGAAAGACGTACCAGAAAACATTCTCGTACTGGTTATCGTATTCAACAAGATCAAGGGCGAAATCAACGGCGTTGTCGTCCTTTACGGCTCTCAGAGCTTTACCTCTCGGCCGTCCTGGCATCATCTTGTTTATCGGTAAAAAAGTTGCCCTTCCAGCTTTATCCTTTTTCAGAAGCTTGATGGCCTCCGATGCTACACCGTCGTCGTCCACGACGATGGACTGCATCCTACCGCCGGCGGCTACCTGGAGCGCGGTCTCGTATTCTTTATCTACATCGGCCAGCTCGGCTATAGTTCCGTGTATGCCTTTTATATCACCTTTATCCCTGGCTTCGAGGACGCTCTGGACCGCTCTGTTGTAACCTTTTTTCACTGATCTAGCCGCTTCTTCCTGTGCTTTCAGCTGATTGTATTCCCTCTCCAGCCTGTTCAACCGGCTCTCGAGGTCTTCCTTGTCCTTTCTTAGACTCTTCTCCTTGTTCCTCTCTTTGTGGAATTTCTCCTTGAGTTCTTCGAGTCGAGACTCTTTCGAGTTGGACTCCTTCTTCCTCTCTTTGAGCTTCCAGTCGTTCTCCTTCATCTCGAATTGGAGTCCTTCGATCTCCTCCTCCTTCTCCGAGATATCTTCCACAACCCTATCCAGCTTGTCCTTCTTCCTGTCAAGCTCGACTTTCATATCGGAGAGTCTATCGGATTTTTCGTCGAATTTCTTCTTGACTTCGATACCGTCTTTTCTCAGCTCGTTTATCCTGTCGTCGGATTCGGACTGTTTGTTCCTTATCTCATCGGCTTCGTCCTGGACTTTCTTCAGTTCTTTCTCCGTTTTTTCCAGCTTTTCTTTATTATCGGATATCTCATTTTCAAAAGATGCCTTTTTCTCCTTCAACTCTGCGATCTTTTCTTTGTAGATCTCCCTGTTCTTTTTACCGTCCTCTATCTCGTGATCGTAATCTTCGATCTTGTCCTTGGCTCTGCTCACCCTGAGTCTCAACTGATTGAGTTCATCCATCAGTTCTTTGTTCTTCTCGCCGCCCTTGCTGTTTATCTCCTCTTCGAGTTCATCTAGTTCTTTTTTGATGTTCTTTATCTTTCCCTTGACATCCTTCTTCTCTTGCTCTATCTTCTCGCAGCGTTCACTGCTCTTATCAACCTCTTCCTGCATGGATCGGATAGTATTCTCGACTTCGCTCTTCGTTTTCCACGCTTTCATCATCTTGGCTTCCGAGACCTTGTCCGATAACTCTTGGAATTTTAACGCCCCTTTACGGTCCTCCTCCAGTTCCTTCACCTGTGTATCTATCTCTTTCAGGAGGATACTTATGCGGTCCAGATCTTGATTGACCTTTTCCTTCTTCTTTTCCGCCTTCTCTATCTCCTCGTCGTAATCGCTGATCCCCGAGATATGGTCTAGTATCTTTCTTCTCTCGTAGTCGCTCATCTCCACGATCCTCGCTATATCACCCTGTTGGACTATGTTGTATCCGTCCGGAGATATCCTGGCGTGGGACATGAGTTCTTGAAATTCGGTGAGTGATGAAGAGCGTCCGTTGATATAGAAATAGGAGTTGTAGCCCATGTCGTTGTTCGACCTCTGTACTTTCCTGGTGAACGTGACTTCGTCGCTGTTCCTGGGTAATGCCCTGTCCTCGTTGTCGAATATCAAACTCACCTTGCAGTGATCCGCGGGTTTACCCTTTTTCCCGCCGTTGAATATCAGATCCGTCAGACGTCCCGCCCTGATCTCCTTGGAGCTTTTTGGACCGAGAACGAACAGTATGGCATCTCCGATGTTGGACTTTCCAGAACCGTTGGGACCCGTTATATTAGTATAACCCTTTTTTAGCGGGACCTCCATCTTATTCCCAAAAGACTTGAAGTTCTCCATTATAACTTTCTTCAAATACAAAATACCTTCCTCCTTCCATCGTTTTCATTCAGATTTACCTTGCGGTAGTATTGGCTAGAGCGCATTAATATCCCATCCGATATTATATAAGTTGTCCGACATCTTGTCAGACATAGATAGAATCGGTTTGATTATATAAAAGTGTTATGGTGAGGTAGGCTTCATCCCGAAACTATTTTAATAAGATTTTTATCTAATTATAAATTACTTTGGGATGCACTAGCAAAAGGATGAACCCCAAGGTAGTACAGCAAGTGAACAGGGAAATTGATTCTCTGTTCATCAAACATCTTTCAAGGGCTTTGAAAAAGCTTAAACCACCATGGGAAAAGAGTGATACAGGTCGC
>JAWOBZ010000018.1:0-9720 GCA_046484045.1 Thermoplasmata archaeon
AGCCGTGATCATCATCTCTATCATCGCCGTACCCTACTATTTACTGACTAAGGAACCTGAGACACAGGAATATCAAAGCTACGACCTGGACGAATTCAAGTGATGCAACTCTGACTGTCCTAAGTCGGCAAAAAGTTATATCAGACCCTTCGATAAGATGTAAAAAACGGTAGTATCAACATGGATGATCTGCAGACCAATCTTAAATTTATAAAAGATAAAGTCGAATCGGTTCCAGGCAGTAAATACGCTGTACCGATTTACGTGGGAACGATCTTTTTCGTACTGGTCATACCGGTTATAGTTTTTTTGAACTTATGCTTATTCAACATCTTGCTCGCTTTGATGGCCATTGCAGTCCCGTATTTTTTCTATAGCGAGAGGAGTATCAAGAAAATACTCATCGCCGGTCTGATCGCGATCCTTTTGGTGAATATGGTCGGCACCGTAAATCACGTAGATATACTCTTTTCAGAAGAACCGAAGATATTGGAAAGTGATCACCTGGAAAACGGTACTGTAAATATGGTATACGGAGATAAGAACACGGATTTCAATTTTACCGTAGAGGTCCATGATATGGAAACAACGAATTATACCATGTTTCTCAACCTATCTTATCAGTCAGGCGATGTAACGTTAGAAGAGAAAACAGACAGTTATGAGATGAACGAAAGTGAGGGGCAGTACTACAAAGTATTGAATCTTGATGAAAAACAGTACTCCCATCGCTTCAGTTTAAGGGTCAACGAATCGGGAAATTCGACATGGTATTCTACGGAGGAAACATTCGGGCCGTTCACCATATCCAAACGGACTTCTTACACCAACATCTTCATCTTACGATTGACATCTCCGATCTTGTTGTTCGGATTATTTATCTCCCTGATATGGTGGAGAAGGAAATTGGAGGAGAGCAAAAGAGTCAGTACGGAGGGTCTAGATGAAAAAGAAGAAGAACTCGATGATTACTGCAAAGAGTGCGGTGCACTTCTGAAAGGTGCCGACGAGTGTCCCAACTGTGGTGCCGAAGTTAAAAAGAAGGCGAAGATAGATGAAGCCTTGGAAGAGATGGAGAAGGCGAAAAGGATAACATGTCCCAGCTGCGGTAAGATGACATACAGCGATCAGGAGAGCTGTCCATACTGCGGAGAAGATCTGTGAAACATGGGGTTGCTATGAAAGCTGAATGTGATTATCGAATATTTTATCTGTTCTTGATACTCACCCTGGTGTACGCTTCTATGATATTTTACCTTTCAGCACAATCCGAGCCACCCGGAGAGGAAGAAGCATCAGCTGCAATACCTTATTTCGAAAAAATAGGGCATGCTGGACTTTACTTCGGACTCACTTTATTGGTCTACATGACCTTGGTAAAATATCCCGGTGAACTGAACTTCGATATCTACTACGTCACGTTTTTACTCGTGCTCCTTTACGCTCTCAGCGACGAGTTACATCAATCCTTCGTGCCTCGAAGATTTGCAACTTTAGATGATGTTTTATTCGATGCGCTGGGTTCCGTTGTTTTTTTACTGTTGGCAAAAACCAAGGAGTACGTCAGCAGTAGGTAATCTTACTTTAACAGTAATCTTTTTAATCTGCGTTTCAATCACCACCATGGGATATCATGGAATTGAAAACGGTAGAGATAGAAAAAGAGGAAGAGATGAACGTGATCATAGGTCAGAGTCATTTTATCAAGACTGTAGAAGATGTCTACGAAGCCCTCGTGTCAGCGATACCGGGTATCAAGTTCGGAGTGGCTTTCTGTGAGGCATCGATGAATAAGCTCGTCAGATACGACGGGACGGACGATAAACTCGAGGACCTAGCGGTGAAGAATGCAAGGAAGATAAACGCTGGACACTGCTTTGTGATCATCTTGGAGGACTGCTATCCCATCAACGTTTTGAACAGGGTGAAGAACGTCCAGGAAGTCTGTTCGATCTATTGTGCCACCGCTAACCCTCTGAAAGTGATAGTGGCCGAAGAGGACGGTGGAAGAGGGATCGTGGGTGTCATAGACGGGAGTCCCACTGTGGGAGTGGAAAAAGAAGAAGATAAAGAATGGAGAAATGAGTTACTGAGGAACATCGGTTACAAGAAGTAGATTCAAGCGCCGAACTTCGTCCCCATCTTTGCCAGGTCTAAAAGTATATTCAACAAGTCAGTGCCTTTGATACGACCCAGGTCTCCCTTGGCACAGGACCTTTCTCCGTATCGATTCACGTCGTCGGTTCGGACTTCTCCACCAAATATCGTTATCGGAAGAGGGTCTCCGCTGTGGTCTTTCACCGATACAGGAGTGGAATGGTCTCCGGTGAAAACACAGTAGACGTTTTCCAATTGAATGAGTTCATCGAGCTCTTTATCGATCCTTTCGATGAATTCTTTCTTTTCCACCGCTTTGCCGTCGTGGCCAAGAAGATCCGGACCTTTGATGTTGATTAAAACGAAGTCATAAGATTTCAGGGTTTCTACAGCTCCGGAGAAGATAGCTTTTATGTCGGTATCCAACCCTCCGGTTGCTCCATCTACGTCGATAGGTGTCATCCCTGCCAGTTTGCACACGCCTCTGACGAGCGGGATACCGGCTATCGCGGCTCCGTCGATACCATGTTTTTTGTGAATCGGGATTATATGTGGAACTGCTCCAGCACCTCTCGGAAGCACTACATTCGCAGGAGGCAGACCTTCTTCGATCCTTTTTTTGTTGACTGGATGGTCTTTTAGAGCTTGATATGATTTCTCGGTGAAATCGTTGAGTATCTCGGCTGTTCGTTTGTCTTCTTCAGTGTCTTCGAGTGCCTTAGCTTTGTGAGGTGGAACACCGCATTCGTGGGCATCCACGTCGGAAACAAACGGTCCGAGATCCGGGTCTTTCAATACAAGAACACCTCTGTGTTCCACCGCTTCTTTGAATATGAAATCGACATCTAAATTGATCTTGTTGACGGCCTCAGCCAGTTCGTCCGTTCCCTCTTTTATCCTTCCCGCTCTGCGGTCGACTACCTTTCCGTCTTCCATGGTGGAGAAATTACATCTGAAAGCCACCTCTCCCGGTTTCAAGTCGAGGTCGATACCGGCAGCCTCGAACGGACCTCTGCCCGTGTAAACTTCGTACGGGTCGTAGCCCAAGATGGCTAGATGACCGGTGTCACTGCCTGGTATTATCCCGGGTGCTATCGTATCCATCAAACCGTTGATACCTTTCTTTGCTGCCTTATCTAGATTGGGTGTATCGGCAGCCTCCAGTGGTGTTTTATCATCCAATTCCTTTACAGGTCTATCACCGATGCCGTCGAAGATCACTATCATAAACTTATCAGCCATATTATCAATCCCGTTATCATCACGGTGGTCATTATTGCCAACATGTTTACAGTCGACTTACCTATAATATTTTTTCTCTCTAAAGTCGCTCCGAGCACGCTGTCGATTTGACAGCTGAGGAACGACATGACGATCCCGAACAGTATCCATTTCATACTGATACTGCTGTATTCTAATAGCCCAAATAGGGTGTAAGCGACCGCGAAGGTATAAAGCGCTCCGAAAAATGACCAGAACTCACCTAAGAGGGAAATACCTCCGTTGGTTCCTGCTTTGACTTTTTTGAAGTTGGTGATGAGATAGACTTTATCGGATATGATCCCCATCTCGGAAGCCAGGGTGTCAGAGGCTGCGCTGGCCACGGAAGTGATGAACAAGAACGTTGCTATATGGTGAGGTATGAAACCGATCCCCAAGATATTATCGTAATACAACGGTTGGTGGAATAGAGCTATCGCCATGGGGATCAATCCATTGGCTAACACGTTCCGTGCACCTCTTTCCCCCTTGATGCCTTCCTGAAAACCTTTTTCCTCTTTATACGAAAATTTGTATCTGGTGGCTAAGAAAGCGCTGAAAAGGAATAAAAGTAGAAGTAATATCCACAATATACCCCCCTGGATACCTAGGATCACACCAGTGATGAATGCAGCGGCGGCCCCGGATAGGTTCAGCATACCTTTTGCATACGTCAACAAGGCCAGTATAAGACATATTGTAAACACTAAACTAATCTCAAGAATATTCATTTCATCCTTGAAAAATAGCACAGGTTATAAATTTTATCCCGATATATTAGATCCGTATGAAGGACGTAGAAAGGGCCAGCCAGACCTTCGACGAGATCGCCGAACACTTCGATATGACCAGAAATCGACCATGGAAAGAGGTCGTGGAGTTCCTAGAAAGCTGTGACGGCTCTTTGCTGGACATGGGCTGCGGGAACGGTCGGCATACCTTGACAGCGGAGGAGATGGGCTTGGACGTTCTCGGACTGGACGCATCTCGTAACCTGCTGAGGATAGCATCTAGTAGGACGGATTCGGATTTTGTTAGAGGGGATGTGAAGGAACTGCCATTCAAAGGGACGTCCTTCGATAACGTGATCTACGTAGCTGCAATCCACCATCTCTCGGAGGGGAGTGAAGAAAGTCTGAGTGAGGTAAGAAGAGTTCTAAAATGGGGTGGAAGAGTTCTCGTCTCTTCATGGGCTAGAGAACTAGACAGGTGGGACCTCGAAGAGGATGAACGGGAGGTTTTAGTTCCCTGGCATCGAGATGATGGAGAGATCGTGGAAAGATATTATCGTCTGTATACATTGGACGAGTTGAGGGAAGAGGTTGAGAAGAGCGGATTGGAAGTGGTTGAGTACTATAGGTCGGGGGAGAACAACTACGTGGAAGGGAGGAAGAATCAATCATAAAAAACTTATATACCACGTTGGGATAGAGTGCTCTGCTAGGTCTAACCGGGGCGGTCGGCGTGCCCTTATACACCGAAAACGTCGATATGCGGGGGTGACCGCCGGGGACGGCGTAATCATCCCGTCGATGAGCCAGGTTTTGACGATGAGACCTCGTCCTTCGGGATCGGAGGTGTCTTGGAGGTCAACCGGAGGGTTGTACTTCCTCGGCTTTACCATGGATAGTGGGCCAGGCCCGGAAGGGAGCAGTCTTACCATGGACTACCGATGCTCGATGGGTCGCGGGGTCGAGAAGAGACCTGGGGTCCTTATCGACGTGATGAGCGCCCACCTCGGTGACCTGGCACTTAATCATACCTTGTGCAGATGTATATACCGACCAGCGTGACCGCCGCACCGATGATGGTTAGCTGGGGCGGGACCTCTTCTAAGATAAAAAAGGCCAAGAGTGCAGAGCCGATGGGCTCTCCTAGAAGGCTGATGGAAACGAATCTTGCTCTAACGAATTTCAACGCCCAGTTGTAGAGCGTGTGTCCGAACATGGTCGGGATCAAAGCAAGGGCGATGAACAGTAGATACTCCCTGGACGGATATATCTTGAATGGAGATTCGAAGAAAACGGTGAATATACCTAGGAACAGGGTGGCGAACAAATAAACCAGGAACGAATAGGAGAACACGCTCATCCTCTGCCTCATCTCACGCCCCCTGATCAAATAACCGGCGACTGCCAGCATGCCGATGATGGCCAAAAAATCTCCGAAAAGCGACCATCTCCGGAAAGAATAATCAGAATAAGTCATTATTATGATACCCAAGAAAGCGATGACGATAGCCAGGTATCCCTTTTTACTGGTTTTTTCGTCGAGATGCCAGCCAGCTATCCAAGAGACAACCAAGGGGTGGGCCGTTACTAACACGACTGAGGATGCTACAGAAGTGTAGCTAAGTGAAGATATCCACGAGGCGAAGTGAACAGCCAACAGCAAACCGGTTGTGATCAAGATGAACCACTGCTTCCTATCGAAGCTGGATATCTCCTTTCGGTTCTTTATGAAAAATGGAAATAAAAACACCGTAGAGAAAAGCATGCGGTAGAACGCGATGGAAACTGGATGTGAATCTGACAACCTGATGAATATGGCAGCAAATGAAACCGATACGACGGCGAAGGGTATGACAAAATGTGCCTTTTCCTCGTTTATCAATCTCATCATTTCACGGGATAGATGATCATGTTTTAACTATTTTCCTACAATATTGATGTTCATTCATTTTTTACCATAAAAGATATATAAAAAAATGATAATTCAGTTTTACAGGAACCATCCTAGATATCGATTTTTAAGAGGGAATCATACATGGAAAGCGAAGGGAATAACAAAAACGAAGACCATTTCAATAACTCTGGCCCTGAGAATATCTTTAAGCGAAGATATGAATCGATTTTGAAGAACGCTGCCGATATCGTGATAACGGTGGACAACAAAGGAAACTTTACCAGCATAAGTGAATCGGTGAAAGGATTGACAGGGTGGGAAAGGGACGACTTCGTCGGGAGAGACATGAACTATAGATTCGTTCATCCAGACCACAGACTCGAAGCTTCTAAAAAATTTCACGAAATGCTGGAGACACATGATCCCTCGTCGATAGAATTCAAATTTAAATGTAAAGATGGAGACTACAGATGGTTCCACCAGACCCATACACCGATCGTAAACGATGATGATGAACTGATAGAAGTCCTGGTCATCGCAAGGGATATTCACGAAAGAAAAACGAGCAAGATCAAGTTAGAAGAATACAAAAAACATCTGGAAAGGTTGGTCAAAAAGAGAACGGAGAAATTAGATGAAGCGAACAAAGAACTAGAGATATTTTCGTATTCCTTAGCGCACGACCTTAAAGCACCTCTGAGGGCCGTACAAAGATATTCAGAGATCATCCTAGATGGTAAAGAGTGCTTGGATGAAGAACAAAGAGAGATGCTTAGAAGGATAATAGCGGCAACGGAAAAGATGGACAGATTGATAAATGATATTATGGTCTACTCCAAGGTCGGTCGTAAAGATGTTCTGATAAACCACATAGATCTAGAAGATGTCATAGACAGAGTCCTAGAAAATCTGAAAGGGAACATAGAAGAAAAAGATGCGGATATCGATGTGATACTTCCATTGGGTACCGTGATGGCTAACGAACCCCTGCTTTTACAGAGTTTATCAAACCTTATATCGAACAGTTTGAAATTCGTAGAGGGTGGAGAGAAACCGAAGATCAAGATATATTCGGAAAATGACGGACAATATACAAAGTTGTACATCTCAGATGAGGGCATCGGTATAGATAAAGAGAACAAAGAGAAGATATTCCAACTTCTCACTAGATTGCACGGTGAGGAAACCTATCCCGGAACGGGTATAGGACTCTCAGTAGCTAAAAAAGCCGTAGAGCTGATGAACGCGGATATCGGAGTAGAATCAGAGAGAGGTAAGGGTAGTAAATTTTGGATAAGGTTGGACAAGGGAGGGGGATGAGAGTATGGAGATGGATATCAATAAACAAAAACTCGTTTTGTTGGTCGAGGACGACGCTAATGATATAGAACTTATCAAACGTGCCTTCGCCAAACTCGAGATGAACATAAGATTGGATGTGGTAAAAAACGGCGTAGACGGTGCAAAGTATCTTGATGATGTCCATACGAACGAAGAAAAATACACTCCCGATCTAATTATTCTAGATCTTAAACTTCCCAAAAAGAATGGACATGAACTGCTGGACTGGATCAAGGATAGAGAACATGTCAGGAAGATACCCGTTGTCGTTTTCACCTCCTCTAACGAAAATAGAGATATAGAAAAAGCATATAAACTAGGAGCGAACTCTTACATATTAAAACCGGTCTCCTTCGAAAAACTAACGGAACTAATAAAAACCTTGACTACATATTGGTTGATGATAAACGAAAATGTACCTGATAGATGAAGAAAAATATTGTGTTCATATAGGAGGGTCATAATGGAAAAACCCATCACCATTGTTATAGTAGACGATAACCCTGACGATAGGGCCCTAACGATAAGAGAACTTAGAAGGGATTTTAAGAAGATCAATATAATCGAAGTATTCGAGCCAGAAAAGTTCGATGAGGTTCTAGAAAGTGGGGATTTCGATGTGGTCATAACGGATTTCCAGATCCGATGGACTAACGGGTTAAAGGTGTTAAAGAAAGTTAAGGAAAGATACCCGGATACCCCAGTCATCATGTACACAGGTACGGGCAGTGAAGAAGTAGCTGTTCAGGCCATGAAGTGCGGACTGGATGACTATGTACTAAAATCTCCGAAGCATTTTGTTAGGTTACCCGCATCCGTAAGGACCGCTCTAAGGAATATAGAAAACCGTAAGGCCAGGGAGAAAGCTGAAAAACTGTACAAAAGGTTGTTCGAGAACGTCCCGTTGGGTCTCTACTCGGTGAAACCCAACGGAGAAATTCAGGCTGCAAATAAAGCATTGGTAGACCTTTTGGAATTTCCGGATAAGAAGACGTTGTACGGGGTTAAGACATCAGATATATACGCAGAATCTGAAAAGAGGAAGAAATGGATTAAAAAACTCGAAAAAAAAGGAACCATCAAGGACGTCGAATTAAAATTAAAAACCTATAAAAATAATACTATATGGGCACTCGACAAAGCGAGGTCGGTAAAAGACAAAGAAGGTAACATGGTCTTGATCGAGGGTAGTTTGGTAGATATAACCAAGAGGAAAAAAGCTGAACAAGCAATTAAAAAGAACCAGAAGAAGTTGAAAGGTCTGCATGAGATAGCAACGAAGATGGAAAAATGTCATACTGAAAGAGAATTATTTGAATATTCGATAGAAGCGGCTAGGGAGATACTGGATTTCAACTACTGTACATTGATCCTGGAAGAAGATGATAAATTGGTAGTGAAAGCGACCACACATGACCTATTACCTGAGGGCAGTATCCTTTCAAAAGACGACGCCATATACGGAAAAACCTTCAGAAATAAAAAATCCTATATCATCGATGATGTATACGAGACTGAAGAAGCTAAACCAACTGGAGCTGATTTTAATTCTGCATTGAGCGTCATGATCGGTCATATCGGAGTCCTTCAAGTAATCTCAAGAGAAAAAAGTCATTTCGATAAACATGATCTAGAACTTGCTGAGATTTTGGCCGCACACATATCGGAGTCTCTAAATAGAATTAAATATCATGAAGACCTTAGGAGGTCAGAGGAGAGATATGAAAATATCATGGAGAATACACATGAGATCATATGTTTGATCGATGAGAAGGGTAAGGTGAGATACATAAACGATGCCTTCGAAAGGTTGATCGGCTATAACAAAGAAGATATAATCGGTGAAACGATCTTTGATTATTTTTACGACGAAGATAAAATGGTTCTCATGAAAAAATGGATGGACGCAGCAGAAAGTGATGATATATATTTCAATGGTACGGGAAGGGTGGTATGTAAAGACGGTGGTTTAATTTGGTTTGAAGGAAAGGCGAGATTATTCAGAAACAAAAAAGGTGAAGTGAATAAGGTTTTATTAGTGGCTAGAGATGTTACGGATAAGATAAAAGCTGAAGAAGAGTTGAAGAAAAGTGAAGAGAGGTACCGCTCTATTTTCGAGAACACGGGTACCGCCATAGTTATTTTTGAAAAAGATAAAACGGTATCGATGATGAATCGGGAAGCCGAGAGATTGGTAGGATACTCAAAAGAAGAAGTAGAAGGCAAGCTGAAATGGACGGATTTCGTTGTTGATCACGATAGGGAGATGATGGAAAAATATCACGAATTACGAAGAAAGGACCCGGAAGCACCTCCAAAAAATTACACGTTCGAGATGGTCAACAGATTCGGCAATATAAGGCAGATATACATAAATATTGATATCATGCCAGATAA
>JAWOBZ010000036.1:0-6385 GCA_046484045.1 Thermoplasmata archaeon
ATCGAACCCGTTATCAAGAAAGAAGGATCCATCGACTTTTTTGACGTCTGCGACGGTCATATCATCTACGTGGGTCTAAGAAAAGATCGACCTCAGGAACTGTACTCCTGGGCAGGAAAAGAAGAGAGGATAACCGATTTCAACGACATCGATTTCAAGATTTCCACACCGGAGTACTTCGAAGTGGAGTCGGATGGAAGGACGATAGACGCTTGGGTGATGAAACCCATCGATTTTCAGGAAGGAAAAAAGTATCCTACGATCTTGGAGATACACGGCTGCCCTAAATGCGTTTACGGCAGTATACATTTCAACGAGATGCAGCTGCTGGCCAGCAGTGGATATGCTGTCGTCTTCAGTAATCCCATGGGGAGCTCGGGCAACGGGGATGATTTCGCGGACATAATGGGTGTCTACGGGGGACCGGACTATATCGACCTGATGAACGTCATGGACACCGCAATCGAAAAATTCGATTTCATAGATAAAAACAAACTTGGGACCTTGGGAGGTTCGTACGGTGGTTTCATGGTGAACTGGGTGATCGGTCAAACCGATCGGTTCAAAGCAGCGGTCTCTTTCCGAAGCATCTCCAACTGGATCTCGAAGTTCGGCACAACGGATATCGGATACTATTTCGTCGAGGACCAGATCAAAGCCAATCCGTGGGACGACTTCGAACAGCTTTGGGACCGCTCTCCCATGAAGTACGCCGATAAGGCCACTACACCGACTCTGTTCATCACATCAAGGGAAGACTACAGGTGCTGGGAAGCGGAAGCCATCCAGATGTTCACCTCTCTAAAATATCACGGTGTCGATGCAAAATTGGTCCTCTTCGAAGATGAAAATCACAACCTATCGAGAAGCGGGAAACCAAAAGAACGCATGAAGCGTCTCGAGTTCACTCTGGACTGGTTCGATAGATATCTAAAATAGAATTCAGTAGCTCTCCCAGTGCACAAGCTCATCCAAACTCTTCTTCACCGGCGACTCTCCGGGTTCGCTGGGATAACCCACCGCCATGCACATCGTGATATCGAACTCATCCGGCACACCTAGATATTTTCTCATCTCTTCCGGGTGGAAAGCTCCTATCCAGCACGTGCCTAATCCCAGCTCCACTGCCGCTAAAGAGATATGATCCAAAGCTATGCTCAGGTCCACGGTAGACCATTTTTCATCTTCGGTGATACCGACGAGTAAAGCGCCTACGTCCCCTATGAACCCCTGGTTCCTGCATATCGGCACCAGCTCACTCAACCTCTTTCTATCTGTTATAACGATCAAACGCCAGGGCTGAAGGTTCTTCGCCGAGGGGGCGTCTCTAGCAGCTTTCAATAGTTTCTCCAGGTCGTCCTCGGGTATCTTCTCACCGGTGTAACTGCGGACGCTGTGCCGTTCCAGTATAGCTTCGAATACATCCATGTTATCTACCTTTAAACACGTAATGAAAAGATGGATTTACAAGTTTTGGTGGTAAAAAGAGAAAAATGTTTAGAAATCTTATAAATGGTCTAAATTCTCATCTATCCCTTCATCATCAAGATTAACCTCGTTTTCCTCAAGGTTTTCCGGTGGCTCTTCTTCTCCTCTTTTTTTAAAGAAGACTGCCAGTACGACAGCTATTGCCGCAATGACCACCAGTGTCCACCAGGAGAATCCGGTTTCCTCTTCTGCTTGAAGCGGATCGCCAGACCGTCTCCGTCGTCTACGGTGATATCCAACGGTAAAACGGGGTCGGTGCCGTGCCTCCACAACTCGATACCCTCAACACAAAATATCCAAATCATACTACACCAATCCTCTTGTAAACATATCCTGCTGTGAATAGGATCTTGATGAGGACTAACAATGCAAAGATCGGAGCTATGTAGGGATGATCGATGTATGTTGAAGTAAATATCAGAGCGGAGGCCAGGGGGATGAAGCTCAAGCCGTAAATACTGTACTCGATAAGGCCTTTACGAGGGATCCGTCTTATATCGTAACCCAGAAGTATCAATGTAAAGGATATACCCAATAGCACTCTAATAATTACCAGCATTGATTCTGTCGTAAAAAGATGGAGATCATAAAACGAGGGGAAGAAAAAGAAGGGAAGAAAAATCGCTCCGAAGATTATGAATCCTAAATCTGATATTTTGTGTTTAGAAGATAACGCTAGAAAAGTAGCAGCCCATGCAGATAGGGCGACTAGTGCGTACAATTCGGTAAGCAGATTTCTTATTATAGTGGTTGAGAACACCGTATAAACAATCACCATTAACATAACACCACCTATAATATACATCCCAACCAATCCAAAATATTCCTTAGGCTCTTTAGAAAACTTCTTTTTTTCTGTTTTTTTAAAAACTTTCTCAAAAAAAACCATTTTACCCTCTTTTTTTTCTATTAGGGTCAAACCTTGATATGTTAGAGTGCAAAAAAATAAGGCCAATGCTATGCCCATAATAATTAATGTCTCTATACCTTTTCCATCAGTTATAAAATATACACTATGCACTACGAATAATAAAAAAAATAATAGTGCCATCATAATTAATCTGTGCCTTTTTATTCTCAATAAGATAAACTCCTCGAGAATTACATAAAAACAAAGGAAGTAGGCAAAAACACTCATGGAAATCAGGGATAGAATGATAAGAAAGAGCATTAAAGATGGGGTTAAAATAAAAATATAAATCATAAATAAAAAAATTATAAATACCACTAAAAAGAGGAACAAAGCTACTCGACTTGCCAGCCCTCTTCTTGACTCATAGTCATAAATTCGCACCAAAATATATGCTGCAACAAGACTAAAAGAGGGGTATAAAGGAAAAGCGATCACATTAACTATTAATAATACCCCTATTACCAACAGTATCCAGAAATCCTTACGGCCCATAGATGCCACACCTCATCAAAAAAGTAGGTGAATCCAATCTTTTCCTCAAGACCATATATCCAACGACACCTCCTGCCATCTTACTGGTTCGATCCATATATAAGCTTGAGGGCCTGATGGTAATACATCATGAGGTTTAGAATGACGGTAAACGGGTCCAGGTACACTACCGCTATCGCTTCCCCATTTACCCTGGAACTGTAACCAGGGGTGGTTATCTGAGAAAGTGATAGTATAATCTAATGGATGTAACTCATCTCCATTCCCTTTATATTCCTCACCATATCCTCCAATCTGCCATCCACCACTTTCTGGATAACTCGCATGAGAACCTTTGGCTACGTAAACAACGGGGCTATCATCTTCTTTTTCTATATCATACCACCATGCCAATTCACCACCATAGTGTTGAGAGTAACCAACAGATAACGGAGCTCCATATGGTGTAAGTTCTATCTGGATCATCTCCCAGTCTCCTTCATGCTTTTCGATATCCGTTCCTGGGACTATATCTTTATCATCATACACGTAAAAGAACCAGTACTGTATAACGATCCAATCATCTCTAGCGGTAGCCACCCGTGAGTACACGTTGTAATCGTATGGTTCCACTGCATCATCATAATCGAGAGCTAAATAGTTTTCAGGACCTGAGTTATCCACCAAATCTTGAGATGTTACCTCGTCCTTGATCAACATACCATCACCATCATAAAGACTCGATTGTTCTAAAAAGTTTTCTACATGAGTCGGGAAGAAGTTTTCTCCTTCATTGAAGCGCAATATTGGTGCGTGTTGTTCAGCCAACATACGCTGTCTTCCCGGATTGATCTCGGGAGCGGTGAACATCTTCATCTCAAGCTCGATATCCCTTTCATCACATCGGTATAGAACAACGTAACCGTTATCAGTGGGTTCCCATAGACCCAGATTAGATTTATCAAGATAAGTTGTGCTTCCATCACTAACATCATGCCTAAGTTCATAAAATATCGTCCGGGCACCATACTGATAATCCCAAACTGTAAACTCCAGGTATGAATCTATATATGATCTGTAATCTGGTATATTGCGAGGAAGTGTGACGCCATGTTCATCAAAACCAAACGTTCTCTCGTATCGTTGTGGAAGGCCAGAATACCATTTATCTTCCCATACAGTCCAGGCTAGTGGCTCACCAGCAGTAAGCAAATTTTCCTCTCCCTCACCGGTCTCCCGTACATTTAACTTCAACAATGCATCGTAGAATGGGAAGAGATCATCTCCATCCAGCACACCGTCCCTATCGGTATCCGGCCTCAACGGGTCGGTGCCGTAAACATCGGCCTCATCATTATTAGTTATCCCATCTCCATCGCTGTCAATGTTGAGGTCGGAGAGTAATGTTGGATCAGTGCCATACATCCAGAGTTCATCTGTCCATGATAAACCATCTCCGTCCCAGTCTTCATCGGGATTCCATTCCGAGGCGAAGTTTTCAAACTCCAACAGTCCTGGATTTCTGTCATAAGAACCAGTTACTGGTATCATAAAGGTTCGTCCACCTAAGCCATCTAACCTAGTTGAAACATCGTTATTGAATACATAGGTATCCTTCAGAGCGAAATGTATGCCTTCTGATTGTATCCCGACGGTGTTATCGCACACTGTACAATCGAATAGGTTAACGTAATTACCCGACACGCTTATTCTTTCACCCACAGCACCAGCTTGAGTACCAGTTCCTCCAGTTATATATATGCCAATATCATTATCGAACACTTTTAGATTTGAAACCGTATGTCCACTCTTATAATATGCCACAACTCTTGTAGAAGTGGTATGGGTCAGACCTATGTCATCGGTAACCGTCAATCTAGGTAAATGAAAACCGACTACGGGGTTCGGGGATTCATACGTGTGGGTAACAATTCCTTTATCAGTGCCTTCTATAACAGTAACATCACCATCGTGTTCTACAAATTCCCATTTATAAGATTCTATCGTCCCCCATTCTGACATAGATCCGCTCCCATCAAGTTCCACGGTCATCCGCCACATACCATCGTCTTCCTCTTCATAATGACCCACGGTCTTATATTCAAATATTTTTGCAACTGGTTTACCAACCGCGATTGTTTCTGTATATGAATCCGATTTACCGTAACTATTTTCAACTGTCAGTCTTACTACGTATTCTCCCCTAGAATCGTAAGTATGGGTTGGGTTTTTTATTGTAGATGTATCTTCGTCACCAAATTCCCATTGATAGCTTTCTATATTACCTGCCCTTGGTTTAGATTCATCTGTAAAATAAACTTTAAGTCCATCTATTGAATAACTGAAATATGCCTTAGGTTTGTTAGCCTCAACCGTAACAGTTTTAGTTTTACTGTAATCATTTTTGTTTCCTTGATCATCTTCAATAGTGATTGTTAATTCGACTTCATAATCGCCAGGAGTGTCAAATTGATGATCCCAATCTGAATCATCGCTGTACCATCCCCCATCTATAGTCCATTCATATCCTACGATGCTCCACCCTGCGGGTATTACAGAATCATCAGAAAAACTGACGGTCTCAGACGTTAAAGGACTTGTTGGCGTATATTCAAAGTTCACTTCAACTTCGGAAACGGTCACTGTAATTTCTGTTTCATCTGTTGCTGTTTGCCCATCCGAAGTCCTGGTTATTGTTAAACTCACCTCATATGTGCCCGTACTTGTCCAATAAACATACGCGACCAATTCATCTAAACTACTATCATAATAATCTTTAACTACGGTATGAGGGCCGGAAAATTCCCAGTTCCACTCGTCACCATTATCAAAGTCAACACCTGTACATTCACCCTTAAACCGAACCCCATCTTCAGGAGCGGGTGTATCTGGCGAGTAAGAAACATCTACTGTAGGTTTTGCACCCATTATCCCCGATTCGGATGTTTGTAATGGCTCCATTTCTTCTGCGCCCATCAATATACCGTATTGACATTTGCTGATCTCACCTCCGTTTATGACAGGGGTGTATCCCTCACCCACCAATATACCCGCACCATTACTGTTCTTTATATTTATGTTTATTATTTCAACATTGTCTGAATAAACCTCGACTCCCTTCAACAGGTTCCTGAATGAACTGTCGCGTATATTCGCCACGTTTTGAACAACAACCCTCAAAGAGTGTCCCTCGTCGGTGTATACAACACTGTCTAGTAAATTACATTCCCCTTCCGAATATAGATAGAAGTTACCTTCTCCCGCCTCTACAAAATGTAATCTTGAATCTTGGATGGTTGTAAAGGAATTGGACCATTCACAGATACTACCTTCGATATGTACTTCCATATCGTTCATATCCAACCTTCCACCCTGTTTAATATTCATATCCCCCTCGACGTAGAGCAACTGATCTACAAACGATACATCATCCGTGATAGTCGGGTCAACCATCTGTACAATGGTACGATGCCGTATAACACTCGGTGGATACTGATACCTCATCGTCATATT
>JAWOBZ010000028.1:0-32648 GCA_046484045.1 Thermoplasmata archaeon
GAGATTTATGATCTAGAGAAACCCGATAAAGACATGAGTATAACGTCATATCATCTTGTTCTCAAGATAGGGGACGATGATGAGCCGTGGAGGCTGCTGCTGGTGATGAACGATGAAGGGCTTTTGACCATGGGGGGTTGAAAAAGAGATCATATTTTCAATATATTCAAAACATCTTTCACTTTTCCAGGATATCTTTCAGAATAACGAAACAGTTTCTCTCTATCCAAATACTCTAGGTACATGTCGTCCAACAGGGACAACACCCCTTCTCTATCCATCTCATTGGATTTTACGTATCTGATGTACAGTAGGTCTAACAGGGCTTTTTCATCTTCTGCCGTGAGTATGGATCCCTCCTTTTCATAACCAAAGAAGAGAGAACGGTGGATCTGGTGATATTCTAACTCTTTACCCTCGTAAGAGTATGAATACGGTTTTTTCGTGGTGATCAGCGTCAAAGAATAAACAGTCTGGCTCAGGATGTCATCTTTGGAAAGAACGTACTCCATCGATAGGTAAGACGGGTATCGGATGATCATTGAAACTTCCTCAGGACTCGGAGGGTTAAAGGGGTTCTCATACCACCCTCTGACGGCCCTCCTCACAACATTCGAATCCGTCAACCTACTCAACTGAACTGAAAGCGAATTGCGGTCTTCGTCGGTCAATTGAAGGAGATCAGAGAATGAAAACAAGCTTTTTTGTTTGTGTTCCTTAAAAAAATCGAGCCATTCATCGATTTTCATTTATCCACCTCGAAAGATGGACTATTTTGGATGACCTCTTCGATGAGTTTTCTAACGGCATCTAAGATGGCATCCAGGTCCTCGTCGTAATTTTGATATAATGATGGAGAGAGGAACCGTTTCAGCTCCCTTTCCAAGATTTTAGTCCCTTCCTTTTCCAACCGTTTTCCAGCCTGCTCTAGATTTTTTGTGAATTCAGAACTCTTTTCACCATAATCTTCGATTTTTTTAATAACCATAGGCAGGTCCAAATCCACGCTTCTCTGTTCCCACAAAAGGTAGATATCCCACAGGTCCCTTCCCTTGATATAATCCCTTCCGCTCAGTGCGGTTACTTTATCGGCTAGAATCTCTTTTGCAGTTTCTACTCTAACGGCTGGATTGATAGGTGAAAAGCTCAATATCTTTATCTCGTTTTCGTATGATGGAACATCGAACACTTCTACATTGACTCTCACTCTTTGCTCGGGGCTATCCGAGATAGTATTGACCATCAACCTTTGAAAATCATCTTCTACCTTTTGAGCACGGATCTGAACGGTGTCTAGAAATGGAAATGAGTTTACTATGAAATCTTCTGTTTTTTCAAGGTATTTCCTCAGTCTAAACATATTTTTCTTTTCTCTAAGAACGAAATCTAGATCCTCTGAGAATCTTGGATTATCGTAGAATAATCTCAGTGCAGTGCCCCCTTGAAATACCAGCGTTTGAAATAATCCCTCTTTACTGAAAGAGGTCAGGATGCCTTTTTGAACTTCCTCTCTAAGGATCAGTTTCGGTGAAACGCCTTGTCTTTCCGCTTTGAATTCGATATCATTCCATCGCATATACGTTCAATTTAATTAACAAATTTGTTAAGTTATTTATATCTTTTGGTTTATTTGTTATGACAAATATAGCTAGATGTAAAAACACATGTTTACAACACATCCTGAACGCTTTTATACCTTTAATATCAATAAGGGGAATCATGAAGCGAATACATTCCACGGATGTTATCGAACATAAAGATGGTGAGATGTGCAGGCTGGCCGGCTGGCTACAGGAAGTGAAGAACCTGGGAGGCGTGGCTTTTCTGAAAGTGAGGGACCGCAAGGGAGTGTTCCAGGTAGTATTAGTAAAGAAAGAGATAGGCGAGGAGGAGTACGGCGATCTGGTCAGCATCCCCAGGGAGAGTGTGATAACCGTAGAGGGAAAGAAGCAGGAGACCGATCAGACGGACCTGGGTTTCGAGATCATCCCGACGTCCATATCCGTGGAGAGCACCGCTGAGAAACCTCTGCCGCTGGGAGTGATCGATAAAGTGGAGGCAGAGATGGGCACCCGATTCGACAACCGCTTCTTGGATCTTAGAAAGCAGGAAAAAAGAGAGATATTCGAGATAAGGAACATTCTGCTGGAGGGCATGAGAGATTTCTTCTTCAATGAAGGTTTCATCGAAGTTCACACGCCGAAGTTGGTAGCCGCCGGAGCCGAAGGAGGTGCCACGCTGTTCAACGTGGATTACTACGGTCAGGACGCCTACCTGGCACAGAGCCCACAGCTCTACAAGCAGATGCTCATGGGCGCCGGTTTCGAGCGCGTCTGCGAGATATCGCCCGCTTACCGTGCGGAGAAGTTCGACACCATCAGGCACACTTCGGAGTTCATCTCCGTGGATTTCGAGATGTCTTTCATAGATTCATCCGATGACATAATGGACATGACCAGTTATCTAGTCCAGCATACGTTGGAATTCCTCGAAGAGAAAGCATCGGACAGATTGGAAAAGCTGGGCGTCGAGATACAGATGCCCGAGCATCCCATCAAGAAGGTGCCGCATCACGAGTGTATAGAGATCTTGGAGGATTTAGGCAAGGAATGGGAAGACGAGAAGGAAGTGGACACCGAGGGAGAGAAGATGCTGGGAGAGTACGTCAAGGAAAATCACGATACGGACTTCTTCTTCATCACCGAGTTCCCAACAGAACTCAAACAGAGCACTTTCTACGCAATGAGGAAGGACTACGACCCTACGCTGACCACTTACTTCGACCTGGAATACAAGGGTCAGGAACTGGTTTCCGGAGGTCAGAGGGAGCACAGGTACGACGTCCTTGTCTCTCAGATGGCTGAGATCGGTCTTAAACCGGAGGACTTCGAATCCTACATCAAGAGCTTCAGGTACGGTATGCCCCCCCATGGTGGAATAGGATTAGGTCTCGATAGGATGGTCCAGCAGCTTCTCGGGCTGGAGAACATTCGGGAAGCCATACTGTTCCCCAGGGACACCAGCCGGCTGGAACCGTGATTCTACTTTCTGCTCATCAGCAGAGCTCCAACAGCCCGTAAATCTTAGATTTACTCGCCCCTCTATATCACATTTATATAGTTCGAAGTAGATAAGCTCACAAGATGGTCACTGGTAGTTATGAGAGAGAGCTCCGCGGTATATTGTCGGCGGACGAAGAGGTACTTGAGGACACCACGAAGACCTGCAGCGAAGAAGAGAAAGAGCAGTTATTTTCTATAAAGGACATTCCGTTCTTAGTGGTCAGAGCAGGAGGGAGCTTGGGAATAGACCTCATAGCACTGAGAGGTGAGATAGCGTTTCCCATCGAAGTAAAATCCTCCAAAAAGGACACCATCTACTTCAGCGACGAGGAGCGTCTAACCGAGCAGGCGGAATGGATGGCCGAGGTGTGTTTCAACAGCAAGGTGCTGCCTCTCTACGCCTTCAGGTTGAAAGGTGTCAGAGGTGACAAGTGGAGGATATTCACCATGAACATAGACGGTATGAGTAAAAAACACAGGGTGATACAGAGAAAGATACCTTTCATCCAGGAAACGATGCACGGCAACTACAAGATGGATTGGGAAGAAGGCATACCGCTCAACGAGTTCATCGCTTACGTCAAACATCTCATAGGCTAACGTGTGATGTACTGCGTGCCCTGCCTGACTATTATGTCACCCCTTTTCCCCGTGATAGCCTTCTCAGCTTCTTCGAATTCCACGACGATCTTTCCGCATTTGGGACATTCCCACCCCTGGACTTCTATATCCGTTATGCGTACGGTGGTTTTTCGCATCTTCGATTTACAGCGGGGACAATTTTTACTGTAGTCCATACCTTTCAATTGTTCAAGATGTAATATAATTCTTTCTCCGGGGGCATCTTTTATAAATTACTTTGATAATCCGGTGAACATGAAGGTCATACCGTCGGTGTCTTTCATGGAAGAAACCCCGGTCGTTGTCGAGGGCGAGGACTACAGGAGGTACAGCAGCCAGAAGGAGAAGGCGGCGTTAGATCAAATTTTAACGGATCTTCAGGACTTCGATACCCTGTATTTACTCGACCTTAACGGCATCGAAAGAAATCGTCCCCAGCTGGACCTTATCAGGACATTGAGCATGAGAAAAAAGCTGTGGGCGGATGGAGGCACCAGGGATATAGATACACTCACAGATATGTACATAGCAGGGGCGGACAGAGTCGTGCTTTCAACTAAGACCGCACCGTCCATGGATTTTATCGAAGAATCGGCCGAGCTGAGCAACACGTTGATATTATCCATCGACATAGACGATGAAATCATCTCACCTTCAGAGGAGATCGGGGCCATGGATTTAAGAGAGATGGTAGGCGCTGCGGTTGAGATGGGCATAGATTCATTCATATTCGCCGACTACTCGGATAATGAATTCGATCTCAAGGATATGAAAAACATAGATGACGAACTGGAGTTATACCTCGTCACTGACCTTACACGGCTAGATTCATTGAGTGGAAACGATATGATAGACGGCGCGATATTGGGCATAAAGGAGGCGGTACAATACCAAGAGAGGAACTGATAGATACGGTAGCGTTCATCTTCCAACGGGAGGGAAGTAAAAGGATTAAGGAGGACGACCTGGTATACGGGCTATCCGCCGACCTAGATTGGTTCTCTTCTAAAGAAGCTAGGAAGTTGGTGGATATAGCGCAGGATGAGGGTATAATAAAGGAGAAAGACGGTGAAATAGAGGTACTTTTCGATTACAAGGACGTGAACATCCCTCTTGGATTTCGCCCATCCAAGGAGATATTCGAAACGAAAAAGGAAAAACCGCTGTTCCAACAGATGCTGGACGAGGCGGCATCTTCCAACAACATAGGTAAGGCCGAATTGATGTCATCGGTGAACGAAAAGCAGGATGAATTAAACGTGGGTATAGAAACGGCTTTGATCGCTTTGATCGAGGAGAGGGGCATGAGGCTCCCGAATAGAGACAGGTACATCCAAGGTATACATGAAAAAATACTCTCCGACTGAAAATCGCTTCTGCAAAACATTTATAAATAGTCACTTTTAAGTATGAGTACTAATATCGATGAAATCCTTCAATCATAAATCGGAGTTAATAACATGGCAAGGATGCATGCAAGGAAACGAGGAAAATCGGGGTCAGACAGGCCCGTTGTAAAGGAGAACCCAGAATGGGTCGAGGCCGACACCAATAAAGTGACCGAACTAGTGGTAAAACTAGCCAAACAGGGTAAGTCATCCAGCGAGATAGGCATAGTACTCAGGGACCAGTACGCCATACCGGATCAGAAACTGATAACCGGTAAGTCCGTAACGGAGATAATGAAAGAAGAAGGCGTGTATCCCGATTTACCCGAGGACTTGTTGGATCTGATGGAAAAAGCCGTTAACCTCCACGAGCACGTCGAGAGGCATCGTAAGGACGTCAGCAACAAAAGGGGTCTTCAACTCATCGAATCCAAGATAAGGAGACTGGTGAAATATTACATCAGAGAAGGCGTACTGCCGGAAGGATGGAAATATTCTCGAGAAAGGGCAGAGATGCTCACCCAATAGATACCATGTGAGGGGGGCCTTTGTTAGAAATACCAGAAGGTCTGGAAAAAAAATACGAGACCGCAGTTTTATTGCTGAAAAAACACGATAAATTCAGGATAATCACTCATTACGATGCAGATGGGATCTCCGCTGCAGCCGTCCTTTCAAGGGCACTGATGAAGGAGCAGAAAGGTTTTCACACTACATTCGTTCACAAAATACCGGATGAGATAGAAGATAACCTACCGATAATATTCGCCGACGTAGGTAACAGCCAACTCGAAGGGATCGTGGACCTAGACGCCGATGTTATCGTACTCGACCATCATAAAGTACCGGACCCTAAGGATTACGACGCTGAAGGAAAAGTTTTCATCAACCCACACGACTATGGGATAGATGGTGCTCAGGAAGTGAGCGGTGGAACACTAGCCTTCATTTTAGCGGTTTATTTCGACGAAAAAAATTGGAAGAAGGCGATTTACGGTTTGGCTGGAGCCGCGGCGGATAAACAGAACATAGGCGGTTTTAAAGGCTTGAACGAAAAGATACTGTTAGAAGCCGTAGATAGAAACGTTCTCGACATTAAGAACGGGCTTCTTATCGATGGTGAAGGTATCAAAGATGCCCTACTGAAAGCCTGTGACCCCTACTTTCCAGGTATATCGGGTAGAGTGCGTGCGATCGAAAATATCCTCGATAAGATCGGTATAGATCCCGAAACGCCGGTTGATGAAATACCCATGGACAAAGAGAGGAAGTTGAACAGTCTGTTGATGCTCTCCCTGTTCAAAAAGAACATACCTTCCCATGTCGTAGAAAGCGTGAGAGGTGAAAGGTACTTCGCAGGTAGAGAGAATTTGGATATCGATTTTCTTTACAAACTGTTGAACGCATGCTCCAGGGTGGACAAACCGGGGATTGGCTTATCACTCTGCCTAGGAGACGATAAGATATTCCAAGAGGCTGTAGATATAAGGGATGAATACAGGTCAAAGATGGTAGAGAGACTTATAGAGTTGGAGGACGGAGGCATAGAACAGCTGGAGAACATACAATATTTTTACGAGGAGAGAAAAACCAGGAAGGGAGAACTTGCTGGATTGGGGATGCTCTACTTTTTTGAACAGGATAAACCGACTCTCGGTTTGACCGAGAACGGTGATGATGTGGACATATCTTGTAGAGGAACCAAAAACCTCGTAGATTCAGGTCTCGACCTGGGAAAGCTGTCGAGAAAACTTGCTTCATCTTTCGGAGGCAGCGGAGGTGGTCACGATATCGCTGCGGGTGCCACCGTTCCAAAAGATAAAATAGATGAATTTCTAGAGGAGATGAGCGTGGAAGTGGGTAAGAGCTTGAAGGCGTGACAAAAACACGAATCACTGGAGAACTGAGTTTTCAAATCAAACCGAAGATTTTATATCTAAATTATCCTTTACAAATCATATCTCAAATATTACTAAACATTTAAGAGGTCATAAAATTGCCTTTTGGTAGAAGTAAAGAGGAGAAAGTCGCTGACGAAGTAAAATCGATGATCAGGGATGCTAGAGATAAACATAAAAGTGGGCAATCCAGCAAAGCTGTTTATGAGCTTAGGCGGGCGCTCAGGTATCTGAACGATGAGTCTCCGACGGTGAACCAACACCCACAAAAATTCTCCAAGATATACGATATGATCGGTGAGAATTTTTACAATGCTGGAGAACAGGACCACTCAATAGAGTGCTTCGAGATGGCACTCAATTTGGATCCGAAGAACGTATCTGCATGGTTGAACAAGGCGATGACCTACTTCAGCATGAATGAGATGAACGAGTACGCCCTTCTCTGCTTCAACGAGGCACTCAAGTTGGATCCAGAAAACGAAAAAGCACTGCTCAACAAAGCCAACGTTTTGAGGATTCTCGGCAGAAAGGAAGAGGCCATCGAGACATACAGCGAACTTTTAGACGTGGACCCGTCCAATGTAAAACACATCCACAAGATGGTCAAGCAGAACCCGGATGACCCTGACTTATGGCGACTAGAGGCAGAAAATTTCCAAAAATTGGGTGATAAGAACAAAGCGGCGAAAGCCTACGAAAAGGTCATCGAGTTGGATCCCAACGACGAAGAAGCTATAAAGCAGCTACAAAAGCTGAGGCCAGATGATAAAAGATTCCTTCTGAGGAGAGCCGAGAATCTCTACGAGGAGGGCAAAGTCGAAGAGGCGAAGAAAGTCTACGAGAAGGCGTTCAAACAGGATGAAAGCAGGATGGAGATCCTCGACACCCTTATCGATATCGATCCGGAAAATCCCAAATATCTCAGGAAGAAAGCCGAGATATTGGAGAAACAGGGAAATAGACCGGAATCACTCAAATATTACAAAAAGATACACGAGAAAAATCCAGACGATATAACATACTTCAACAAAGCTCTCGAGATGAACCCGAAGAACAAGACACTCCTCTACAACAAAGGTGATGCACTTTACAACACCGAAAAATACAAAGGAGCCCTGGAAACGTACAGGAAACTGCTGGATCTCGGAGAGGATAATGTTGACCTATGGCACAATATAGGTGCCTGCAACTACCAGTTGGGAAACTATGAAAAAGCGATAGATGCGTTCGACAAGGTATTAGAGAAGAACGAGGACGAGCTTACCGCATGGCTGAGTAAGGGTGCTGCACATTACAAGATGGGTGACTACAAAGAATCTATGGATGCCTTCAACGAGGTCGTCAAGAGGGAATCCGAGACCCCCAGTGCATGGTACTACAAGGCGAAGATAGCGGCGAAACAGAACAGTATCAAACTCCTGAAACCACTGCTCACAAGGGCGATCAGCATGAACGAAGAGTATAAAGAAGAGGCCAAGGAAGACGAAGCCTTCGATGGTGTGAGAGACGAAGAGATCTTCAAAGAGATAGTATCTTGATATGGAACGTTTAGAAGTATCTGATGGAATATTTATCACCGATGATTTTTGTGTTTATTATCCACCACGTGAGTTGATAGTCCTATCGGACCTACACCTGGGTTATGAAGCATCTCTGGCAGAGGACGGGATAACCGTACCGCGATATCAGAAAGAAAGGATACTGGATAGATTGTCCACGACCATAGAGAAATATTCTCCAAGCACCATTTTGATCAACGGAGACCTCAAACATGAATTCGGCAGGAACAGGAAACAAGAGTTCAGAGAAGTTCGCGAGATAATCGATTTCATAAAAGAAAGAGCTGATCTTTTAATCGTCAGGGGGAACCATGATAATTTTTTAAAGACGATAACCAACCATGCGGGAGTTCCGTTCTTCGAGGATAAAATCACCGTAGATGATATCACATTGGCTCACGGTCATAAATACATAGATAGACAAGATTACACCATCATAGGACACGAACATCCTTCGTTGAACATAAGGGACGAGATGGGGGGCACGATCAAGATACCCTGTTTCATGTATCACAGGGGAGAAAGAGTGCTAGTTCTCCCGGCTTTCAGCCCCCTCGCCATAGGTAGGGATCTCCTCAAGGCAAAAGAACCCTTTTCCGAATGTATAAAGGACTTGAACCTTTTTGACTTTGAGATATATGGGATCACCGACGACGGTCTGATGGATTTTCGAACTCTGGCAGATGTAAAAAAAGCTGTGCCAGGGCTGCTGTAATGCAGGTATCCACCCAAACATTTAAATACAATCACCCCGACTGTTCGGATAGAAATAGTTGGAAATGGTTTAAGGCAACTTGTTAATTAATAACCTTGTATTACCCTGTCACGATCACAAACTCAAGAAAAATTCGTTCCTGAAATACGAGGCGGATGACAGTTTATAGGGTATTTTCCAGCTATTTTATAAACGATAAAAAGGTGTTAATATGGATATCGATCCAAGTACAACGAAATATGTGATAAAAACAAGATTGAGCGCCGACGGTGTTGTGGAAAAACCAGACGTGGTCGGAGCGATTTTCGGTCAAACGGAGGGTTTACTAGGTGATGAACTCGACCTTCGCGACCTTCAGAAAAGTGGACGGATGGGTCGTATAGAAGTTGAAGTCAGCTCGTCAAAGGGAAAATCATCCGGTACGATAATCATCCCATCAAGCTTAGATCTGGTTGAAACGTCTATTCTAGCAGCGGCACTGGAGACCATCGATAGGGTGGGACCGTGCAAGGCCAAGATCATAGTTGAAGAGATACGCGACGTCAGAGAATCCAAGAGAAAACAGATAGTGGAAAGAGCGAAAGAATTACTTTCCGAGGTAGTCGAACAGGGAGAAGTCCCATTGAGCAACCTCTCGGAATCGGTCCGGGCAGAAGTTCAGATGGAAGAGATCACCGATTATGGTGACAAAAAACTGCCTGCAGGTCCGAACGTTAAGAACTCCGACGCCATCATAGTGGTCGAGGGGAGATCAGACGTTCTGAACCTTCTTAAATACGGCATAAAGAACGCCGTTGCTGTCGAGGGCACGAACATACCGGACAGCATCAAGAACCTATCCTCGGAGAGAGTGACCACTGCCTTCGTCGACGGCGATAGAGGCGGTTCACTCATACTGAAGGAACTGCTTGAGACCGCTGAGATAGACTACGTAGCACAGGCACCCGACAACACCGAGGTCGAAGAACTAACCCAAAAACAGTTGATCAAATCGCTGAGAAACAAGATACCGATAGACCAGTACATAGAGATGTACGACCTTGAACCCGGAAAAAGGGGTAAAAGAGAGAAAAAGAAAGGTAAAAAACAGAGAAAAGAAGAACACAAAAAAGAAGAGCCTAAGAAAGAGAAACAGAAGGAAGCAACCCTATCCGACAGATACAAGGACATGCTAGATGAAATCAAGGGAGAGAAAGTAGCCCTCCTTTTAAACGGAAACAAAGACGTGATCGACAAAGTCGCGACCGGAGACCTATCAGAAACTCTAAACAGTAGTATGACAACCCCTATAGACGAGGTCGTCTTCGATGGTATAATCACTCAAAGGTTAGTTGATGCAGCCAGCGACGCGGGAGTTAAAACGTTGATCGCTAGACGTGTTGGAAACATACCGAAACTTCCAACATCTATTAAATTGATCTCGATGGATGATCTATGAAATAACATCGAAAACCCTTCTACTTTCTTTTTTATTTTATTACTTAATTATTTTATTACTTAACAACTTAATCTTCGTCAAATATCATACATAATTCTTTTATATCATACATTTTCTGATTACGTGTTTACCATGACCAAATACGTTTATTCATTCGACGAAGGAAACAAGGAGATGAAAGGGTTGCTAGGCGGGAAAGGTGCCAACCTAGCACAGATGACTTCAATAGGCTTGGAAGTACCGCCTGGGTTCACCGTCACTACCGAGGCATGTTTGGAATATCTCCAGGAAGAGAAGCTTCCCGATGAGATCGAGGAACAGATGAAAGAAAAGATGGATGATTTGGAAGGAAAGCTCGATAAGAAATTCGGAGATCCAAAGGACCCGTTGTTGGTTTCCGTCCGATCAGGTGCGGCGGTTTCTATGCCCGGTATGATGGACACGATATTGAATCTGGGTTTGAACGATGAAACCCTGAAGGGATTGATCGAGCTGACCGATAAAAGGTTCGCTTACGACAGTTATCGACGCTTCGTCAATATGTTCGGGGAAGTGGTCAGGGGTATACCGCATTCTGAGTTCGAAAAGTTGATGGATGAAGTCAAGGAAGAGAAAGAGGTGGAAAAAGACGTCGAACTCGAAGCGGAAGACCTTAAGAAAGTATCTGAGAAATATCTCGAACTGGTGGGTGACGTCCCCATGGATCCATGGGAGCAGTTGATGGAAGCTACAAAGGCTGTCTTCGGGTCATGGAACAACAAGAGGGCTAGAAAGTACAGGGAATTGAACAATCTTCCCCACGATATGGGTACGGCGGTCAACGTTCAAGCCATGGTATATGGTAACACTGGAGATAACTCCGGCAGCGGCGTCGCCTTCACACGGGATCCATCGACTGGAGAGAATATAATATACGGTGAATTTCTGATAAACGCCCAGGGAGAGGACGTAGTGGCGGGTATAAGGACCCCACTTCATATCGATGACCTAAAGGAGAAGATGCCCGAAGTCCACTCTCAACTCAAGTATGTTTGTAAAGTCCTGGAGAAAGAATACCATGATATGCAGGATCTTGAGTTCACCATTGAAGACGGTAAATTGTACATACTTCAAACCAGGACCGGAAAAAGGACGCCGAACGCCGCGGTCAAGATCGCTCACGATATGGCTAAGGAGAATCTGATCGATAAAAAAACAGCTCTCACCAGGATCCGGGGGGAGCAGGTAGAGAAACTGCTCCATAAAAGTATAGACCCAGAAGCGGGTTTAGAGAAGCTGGCTAAGGGATTGAACGCATCCCCGGGCGCCGCTACGGGAAAGGTGGTTTTCAACACGGATGAAGCCGCGGAGAGAGGAGATAACGGTGAAGATATCATACTGGTGAGGCCGGAGACCACGCCGGAAGATATCCACGGTCTGGCAGCGTCACAAGGCGTGCTGACCAGTAGAGGCGGTATGACTTCTCACGCAGCGGTCGTCGCCAGAGGTATGGGTCAACCATGTGTTGCTGGAGCGGAGGATATAAACATCGATTTGGAAGCTGAGATATTCACCGTCAACGGTATAACGGTAAAAAAGGACGATATCATAACTATCGATGGAACTACTGGAGACGTTATCTTGGGTGAAGCACCACTCGTGGAGCCTGAGTTCACGTTGGAATTCGAGCAGATGCTGTTGTGGGCGGACGACATAAGGGAGATGGGGGTCTGGACTAACGCGGACACACCGGAAGACGCCCAGAAGGCCTTGGAATTCGGTGCGGAAGGAGTGGGATTGTGCAGGACGGAACACATGTTCTTCGACCCCGAGAGGTTGGATGCTGTACAAGAGATGATAATCGCCGACAAGGTTGAAGAACGTGAGAAGGCACTGGAAAAGTTAAAACCTATGCAGAAGAAGGACTTTTTCGAGCTTTTCGAAGTCATGGACGGCCATCCTTTGATAATACGTTTACTCGATCCTCCACTTCACGAATTTTTACCGCATGAAGAGGAGTCACAGAAGGACCTGGCGAATAGGTTGGGCATAGGGGTCGATGAAGTAAAGAATCAGGTGGAAAGGTTAAAGGAAGCCAACCCAATGTTGGGGCACAGAGGATGCAGGCTCGGCATCACCTATCCAGAGATATACCGCATGCAGGTCAGAGCTATGTTGGAAGCGGCGGTCGAAGCGAAAGACAAAGGCATCGACGTCAAGCCCAGGATAATGATACCACTTATAGGGAATGTAAAAGAATTCGACATATTGAAAGAAGAAGTTGTCGACCCGGTGGCCGAAGATGTACTTGCCGATAAAGAACTTGCCTTCAAGGTCGGAACAATGATAGAGATACCCAGAGCGGCTCTTACGGCGGATGAGATAGCCAAATCGGCAGAGTTCTTCTCCTTCGGTACCAACGACCTCACCCAGATGACCTTAGGCTTCAGTCGTGACGACGTAGGAACCTTCGTACCGGAGTACCTGGATAAAGGCATTTTGGATGCGGATCCCTTCCAGGTTCTGGATCAGAACGGAGTGGGAAAGCTGGTCATCGAGGCCACCCAGAAAGGTAGGAAGAGTAGGCCGGACCTCAGCGTAGGGATATGCGGTGAACACGGAGGAGAACCTTCTTCAGTAAAGTTCTCCTATCGAGCAGGTTTGAACTACGTGAGCTGCTCACCGTTCAGGGTTCCTGTGGCAAGGATAGCTGCAGCCCAGGCTAAGATCGAAGAAGATGCGAGAAGCCAAGGATAAAAAGTCTGAAAACCTCCTTCACCATCATTCCTTTTTTTCTTTCTTTAATCTCTTGTGGGTCAATTCGTACCCTATACTCTTGTAAAAAGATTCGGTGATGGGGTTTTCTATGTTGAGATGAACAGATGCATCCATGTCTTTTGGAACGATACGTTCCATCAAATCCTCACCGATACCCTTCCTCCTGTGTTTAATATCCACGGCTAGATGTGCTATATGGAATTTATCGAAGAACGGGGTATAGACACCCACTGCGGCTCCGATCATCTCATCTTCGTCGTAAGCACCTATGATCCTACCGTTCTCTAAGCAGAAGTAAACGTCCTTGGCCATCTCCTCACGTGTTATGTACCTCTGTAGGTTATCATACAAAAAATCGATGTATTTTTCGACTTTTTGCTTTTCCACTTCATGCGCCGATACGTAATCTACCATGGTAATACATCCCCTATTTTTTCAAGAAGAGTTCCTCTATCCTATTTGCAGTTTTCGTAGGTCTCCCGAGAAGAGCGTCCTCGACGGGGAGTCCATACTTTTCCTCGTACTTTTCGATCCACTCTTCTACGTTGATCCCTCCTTCGTGGTTGATCCCTATGGCGATGATAGAGTCGGGGTAGAAGAACTCGATAGTTTCTTTTTCCTTGTCGATATCGGGTGGAGGCATATCCGGGAGACCGTCCTTTTCTTCTCTACCGGGTGCGTGGATGAGCACGATACCGTGGGGGTGTACCCCCTTCATCAGTGCTAGTGGGTTCCCGCCCTGGGGATGAGCGATACATGCCTGCCCCTCGACGATGATAACGTCGTGCTCATGTTCCGTAGATACTTTCCAAACGATGTGTTCGGTTTCACCGCTCAAAAAATCTCCCCTGATGCCATCCAGCGGAAATCCATACTGGGCTCCTTGGATGATACCGGTCTGCCCAGTTGCTACGAAGGCTGGATTGTACCCTCTATCTTGTAATTCCTTGTAGAGCTCAATACAGAACGTCCTTTTACCTATGGCGCAGTCGGTACCCGAGACCAGTATCCTGATAGGGCGGTTGATTTTTCTCAATTTTCCAGTGAAATAATGAGGGTTTTTCGGTTCCTTTCTTACATCGTGTATCGTTACATCGTTTTCTTCCGCCCTTCTCTTGAATTCCTCGTTTTCAGATATGTGGTCGTGACATCCGTGGATTATGTCCATGCCGTTCTCCATCGCCTGGAAGAATACATCCTTCACATCGTAGGGAAACCCTCCTCCATCCCTGGCGATGCCGTTGATGAAGGCTTTAGGTTTAACATCCAGGCTGTCTAGCGCTTCATCAAGGTTGCTGAATATAGGTATGTTTTTTTCAACATCATCCAGCACTTCGCTGACATATTTTTCACTCTTCGTACTGTCGATGACACCGACTATTTCGTACTTTTCTGAGAATCTGACCAGCCCGTTGGCTGTTTTTCCGTCGATCTTTCCGAACTCCCCTTCTGCGTATATCAGCGCGGGGATCTTTTCTTCTATTCCGAACATGATTTTTCACCTGAAGTGATTATCAGTACGTGCAGTCCAGATGAGCTCCCATCCTCTAAATACTTTTTTAGGGCGCCTAACGGCGCCGCGGAGACCGGAAGAACGTCCCTTAGACATTCGCCCTTTAAGATGTCTCTATATCTGAGTAATTCATCATCTGTCAGCCCTACTCCGATACCGTCTGTATCGATTATCGCGTTCACCGCCTCCTGACCATCATAGGCTTTCCAGTTGAGCAGTGCTTCGTTCACATCGGTTTCTTGGATCTGGTCGGGGTCAAGTTCGATAATATCCACTCCCCCCCGTTCTATGGTCTCGATGACGGCGTTGTTACCCCTGCTGGAAGCCCCCAACATCTTGGGTATGTCTTCGGACCTTTTTTTCCTCCATAATAGTCTATAGCCTAGGTGAATGCCAGCTAAGGTCGTGCCGTTACCCACTGGTACGGAGATCGTGGTAGGGGTTTGATCAAGTTGTTCCTGTATCTCCTCTGCTATATCTACGTAGGCCACCAGTGAGGTGGGTGTGTTCTTCTTGCCGGGGTTGGCGTCGTAGCACCCATCTTTTTCAGCCCAGGTCCTGCTCATCCTTACGGAATCTTCGTAACCCCCTTCTACAAATTCCACATCGGCACCGTTTTTCTTTATACTCTCAACGAGCTTTCCGGAGTACTTCTCGGGCAGAAATATCCTGCATCTTAGATCAGATTTACAAGCTACATAACTAAGAGCTAAGCCGTAATTACCACACGAACCCACGGTGATACAATCATAACCTCTTATGATGGCATCATCGACGTGCTGAATCGCCAGCCTGTCTTTGTGCGTTCCCGTCGGGTTGTAGCCCTCTAACTTGAGGTATATCTTCTCAGCGCCGAATTTCTTCTCTAAGTTTCTAGCCCTGATGAGCGGGGTGTTACCGATTCCATAAGACATTATTAAACTCATTTACAATCGTTAATAATAAACTTTTACCTAGGAACAAGGTAAAAATATAGAAAAAGGGAAAAGGTTTTTTTGGTTATTTATACTCGCGGCAGTTGTCGCAGTACCATCTGTTGTACTGGTTGACCCAGCGCATCTGCTGTCCACAGCTTGGACAGGGATTGGTGGGTGCCTGCTGTTGCGGCGGTGGCTGCGGTTGATGCTGCTGAGGCGGATGTTGGTACTGTTGTTGTGGTTGTTGATACTGCTGCTGACCGTACTGCTGTTGGTATGGTTGTTGACCATGCTGCCCGCCGTAGTACTGCTGCTGCTGTCTCTTTTGGTGTACTTCAGCCATGTCCGGTCGAATGACAAGCCATATGATTAGGCCGATTATCCCCAAGAAGAATACTATTAACAACCATAGTATGGCGTTCTCATCCCTTTTCTTTGCATCTTTGTAAACCCAGATTGCCAGGAATATCCAAACTACGAACATCAATAGAGAGATTATACACCAAGCGCCCCAAGCGCCCCAATACCAGTTGTACACCTGCATTGGATATATCATTGTTTTTTACCTCCAGTTTTATTTCAGTAATATCAATCGAGGATATAAAAATTTCTCTAAAAAATTAAAAGAAGAAAGGTTTTTGGTCAGAGACTTATTGTGGCGGTGGTGGTTGCTGATATTGTTGCTGTTGTTGTCTCTTCTGCTGTACTTCAGCCATGTCAGGTCTGACGACCAGCCATATGATCAAACCGATAAGACCAGCTATTAGACCTATTATCAACCAAAGTACTGCGTTCTCGTCTCTCTTTTTAGCATCTTTATACATCCAGATGCCTATAATAAGCCAGATTATGAATGGAACTATGCTTAACATGCACATGCTCCCGGCACATAATCCAGCACCAAGGCTGTCTCCTATCTGCAAAACTGAATGCATTCCCATTCCTATCATTTTGTCACCTTGAGGTATTACTCACGATGCTATATTATCATTCCTATATAAATTTTATCACAATTATTAAAAAATTGGGGGTAAAATTCACTTGGATCTATAAGCGGGCCTTACCAAAAATCCTTACGGATTTTTCGTGGACACGTTCAAACAAGTTGAACGGGCCTGGAGGGATTCGAACCCTCGGCCGATCGGTTAAGAGCCGATCGCTCTACCTAGCTGAGCTACAGGCCCATATGGGAGTCTGTCTTAACTCCGTGTAAAATATAAATGTTTTTACCGGCCTATTTTCACGTTCATTTAGTTTTAAGACCATATATAGACTATATCTAATATATATCTGATGTAAAAATATATATACCCTTCAAACATTCAGACGATTAATAATCGGTGAGAGTATATGAAAAGTAAAAAAATAACAGTTCTGGTAAGTTTAATGGCACTGATGACCGCTCTGATGCTGTTAACCCCAACGATAGCAAGTGCACAATATAGTGACGAAATCACAGATCCGACTGGCGATGTAGACCATTGGAGAGTTACTGATACTGGTGGTTATGGCTGGAGAGAAAATGTGGAACGCCCCGATGTAGACATAGTTCGTGTCAGTATAGAAGAAAGTGGTGGAAATCTCACAGTCGAGTTAGAGGTGAAAGGAACGATCCAGTCCGATGCTCAGGAAGATTCATATTTTATGTATGTAATTGAACTAGAAAATGGAGATGGAGAGTCATACGATATCACCTATTCCTTCGGTCAAATATATTTCGAATGGCCGGGGGGTACTGAGTATGGTTTTACTGAACCTACTGGTTTTGGTACTAGCACCTTGCAAGTTAGCTTTCTATTAGAGGAATACGGCAATCCAGATTCCCTGGAAATATCAGGTGTCACAACTTACGAATATACGGGGTCAGCCGGTACAGGTGAGTACTACATGGATGAAGCGAGTCCTGGCTCAGACGACTCTTCAAACGGTGACGGATCTTCAGATGATCTAACCGACGAAGAAAAGGATATGCTAGATAAATTATGGGCTGGAAGTATGCTCTGCATAGCTCTGGCCGTGATCATACCCATAGTGATAGTTGTTATAATAATTATCGTACTGGTCAAGGTGATGGGCGGCGATAAGGACGAAGGACAATCGCAACAGCAGGGATACCAACAGGGTCCACCACCGGGTCAACCGCCTGCTCAACAGCAGCAACCACCCCAGCAGCAGTCTCAACAACCACCACAAGAGAGTACACCACCCCCACCTCCAGAGAGCGAAAACACAGGAGATGAGTGGTAATAATGGTGAACGATTTATTCTCGACCCCGAACATCCCGCCGCACTTGACCCCAAAGGTCAGGGAAGCACGTGAGATGTTCAACTACGCCGCGCTGTTCTTTATAATATCAGCGGTGATATACGGATTATGGGGTCTATGGTATATCTTCCAAGGTGTGCTTTGGAGCTATTGGGGCTTCGGCTATTTCATAGCCAGGGGCATAGTGATGTTCGTCATAGGTGCGATAGCTTTCATCCTTAAAGGCAAATTCGTAGAGAACATAATCACGCCTATAGACCAAGGTAGATACAAGCAGGCTTCCGACAGCATGATCCTCTACATCATACTGGGGTTCATATTCGGCCTGGGTATCGGTGGTATATTCATCCTGCTCGGTCACATGAAACTAGAGGAAGTGGACACCCAACCTAAGTACTGTCCAACCTGTAATCAGCAGCTCAGTTTCATCCAGCAGTATCAAAGCTGGTACTGCAACAACTGCCAGGATTACAAGACACCCGCACAACCACAGCAGCCTCAATACGGGGGTCAGCAGGGTTATCAGCAACAGCCCCAACAGGGATATCAACAACCTCAACAGCAGCAAGAACAGCAGGGTTACCAGGAACCTCAACAGCAGCAAGAACAGCAGGAATGGCAACAGAGTGAGCAACAAACACAACAGCAGCCACAGCAAGGTTACCAGGAGCCTCAGCAGCAAGAACAACAACAGCAGCAGCAGAATGCGTGCCCGACATGCGGTTCACAGATGAGATGGATAAACGAATACAGCCGCTGGTACTGCGATAACTGTCAAGCATACAAGTAAAAACAAAAACCCTTTCTTATCCTCTATTTTTTTCTTCCCAAAACTTTTTTATACTCTCAAAGACCTTTTTAATTTGTCATACAAATCGTCTGACAGGGATGCATTATGCCGAAGAAACTTCCAAAATATCTCAGGAAGGATGAGATCAGAAAATTGCTGGATTCACCTGCTAGAGAGAAGACCAGGGACCGATTGATCCTGCGTATTTTATATCGATGTGGACTTCGTGTATCAGAACTGGTCAATCTCAAGATCGAGGACGTTGATTTCACAGAAGGGATGATCACTGTAAGGGAGGGGAAGGGAGATAAAGACAGGGTCGTTCCCGTGGATAATCACACTTTGGACTTGATTGAATTTTACGTCGTAGATGCCGACGAGGGCTACATGATATTATCCGAGAGAGGCAAGCCTCTGTCCACTAGACAGGTCGAGAGGATAGTGAAGAAATACGCAAAGAATGCCCATATAAAGAAGAACGTGTACCCACACATGCTGAGGCACAGTTTCGCCGTCCACTGCTTGAAAGCGGGTATGAACCTTAGGAGCGTACAGAAGATGCTCGGACACTCATCTTTGACCACAACACAGATATACCTCGACCTAACTGGCGAGGACATCAAGCAGGACTACGAGAGTCATCCATTACCTGCCTGAGAATATCAAAAAAGGTGTTCCTATGCATGAAGATGTTTTTTCTAAGGTAGAAGATTTCGCTGAGGATATGAAGGATACTTTGATGAATATGCTTAAAATATCTGCCATCGGCCCGGATAACGGTGGTGACGGCGAGATGGAAAGAGCAGAATTTTTGATGAACATATTACTCAACTTCGGGTTCGATCGCATCGAGAGGTACGATGCTCCGGACGCCAGGGTATCCGCGGGAGTCAGGCCGAATATAATCGCGATCAAAGATGGTAGAGAAGATAAGAACGTGGTACTCTTGTCTCACATGGATATAGTCCCTGAAGGAGATCTAGATGAATGGGATACCGACCCCTACGACCCGGTTTTTAAGGACGGTAAGATATACGGGAGGGGCGCCGAAGATAACGGTCAGGAGGTCATCGCTTCCATTTATGCGGCGAAAGTGCTCGATGAACTCGATATCGTACCGAAATACAATCTCATGGTGGCTTTAGTTTCAGACGAAGAGACCGGCAGCGAATACGGTGTGAAATATCTGGTCGACCAGGGTCTGTTCTCCGAGGACGACCTGATAATCGTACCGGATCACAGTGAAGAACTCGGCAAAAAGATAGAGGTCAAGGAAAAATCGGCTATGTGGGTTAAGATCACAGTGCACGGTAAGCAGGGCCATGCGGCGATCCCCGGTCCAACTATTAACGCTAACCGGGTGGCGTGCAGGTATCAAACCGTCGTCGATGAAAGGCTTCAGGAAACCTTCGATGACGAAGATCCGCTCTTCTCGCCCGCTCGAAGTACTTTGGAACCCACGAAAAGGGAGGCAAACGTTCCCAATATCAATACCATCCCCGGTAAGGATGTCCAGTACTACGACTGCAGGATAATCCCGGATATCAAGTTGGAGAGTGTTAAAAAGGTGTTCACCGACACGGCTGAAGAGATATCTCGAGAGACGGGGACGGAGATCGATATAGATATCATCAAAGGGAAGAAAGCGCCTGAAGGCACATCCACGGATTCTGAAGTATTCATCAAATTAAAAAGAGCGGTCGAGAAAGTGACCGGCCACACACCCGAGCCCGCTGGTATCGGAGGCGGCACTGTTGCTGCACACTTCAGAGAGAAAGGGATACCTGCCGTTGTGTGGTGCACGAACGAGGAACTAGCCCACCAGCCCAACGAGTACGCTGTTTTAGACTACATTGTGAAGGACTGCAAGGTCTTCACGACCATGCTGTTAGAAGATTAGACCTTTTAGAAAACTGTGACCTCGTCATTTAGGACCATATCCGTGAGCTGCCCGATATTATCCAAGAAGTCTTCTGTAATTGCTTCAGCAGTATCCAGGTGGATATCGTAGTTTTTCTTTTCTGGAACCACTAACTGAACGCTGGCAGCCTGGGGTTCTGATATCGGTTTCCCGATCTGAGATACCAACCTCACAAAAACGTCGTGAACTTCATCTTCCAGCTCATCATATATCTGTTGGGCTATCTGGTTTGAAGCTAGGTTGTATAATTTACCGACATGTGTAACCGGATTCTTTCCAGCTGCTGCTTCCATACTCATCGGCCTAAAGGGAGTGATCAAACCGTTCACCCTGTTCCCACGCCCGACAGAACCGTCGTCCCCGTTCTCCATTGAAAGACCGGTTACGGTAAGATAATATGTTCCCTTTTCGTAATTATCAGCGGTGTTGACAAATACTTCGATATCCCTATCCGTGATCTTCAAAGCGTAGTCCTTAACTACGTCTCCAAGTTCATCGATTACATTTTTGTAATGGTCGGCATCCGGTGTAAGTGAGTCTACGATAGCCGCGGCGATGGTCAGGTCGATCTCTCCCCCTATCCTTGTCGCCATGACCTTGACGTCCTGTCCCACCTCCGGTATGTCCTTTTTCATGTCTCCATTGATGAACCTCTCAACATCAAGTGCGGCCCTCTCCGTTTCGCTGAGGGGTGCGAATGAAACACCGAATGATGTATCATTGGCGTTGTGCGTACTTGTATCGTACACATCCCGGAGATCAACGGATCCCTGGCCGATACGACAATCGAGCATGACATCATTTTTTGAATCTAGATACGTGCAGGTATCAGCTAAATACTCCTCGGCAGCCCTCAATGCAGTTGATTTGTATGGAAGTCGTTTTCCGTTAACCTCGGTCACAGCCCTGCCTACCAATAGGATGTACGGAGGCTCCAAGATCTTTCCTCCCCCGAATTCTGGACTAGCTTGACCTCCCACGATCTGTACTTCGTCCGTATTGTGATGGAGTATCCTATCGTGTTTATCAAGATACATCCTACAGAGTGCTCTGCTCACTTCTTCAGCGATGCCGTCGGCTATGCTGTCAGGGTGCCCTATACCCTTCCTCTCAACTATCTCGATGTGCTGCTTTTCTATCGGGGTTTCCCATATTATTTCGGCTTCTATATTTTTTGACATTTTATTCCTCCATCACAACACGCTAGCAAATCACGTGTTGATTCTCATCATCTTCTAAAATGAAAATCCTCATATCTATCAGAGGGAGTAAAATTCCTCACAAGGTCACCCCTATTAATACCTTTTTATCTTTTTTATTCTTATAGGAATAATTCTATATACACCGTTAATAATTTGACCATGATGATCAAAGATTTGGGGCAGATCCGCGTACTTCGTAAGAAGATCGGCATGACACAAGCGGAGTTGGCGGATAAAGTGGGGGTGAGCCAATCACTCATCGCCAAGATAGAGAACGGTAGAACACAACCGTCATTCGAGAACGGCAGAAAGATATTGAACTATCTAGAAAGTTTCATGGATAGGAGTAGGAACAAAAAAGCTGAAGAAGTCCACAGTACGGATATTTTGTACTTATCACCGGATGACTCCGTGGGAACCGCCTTGGAGGTGATGAAAGAAAATGCAGTCTCCCAACTGCCGATACTGGAGGACGGAAGATCACTGGGTTCCATAACAGAGAGGGGGCTGATAAAGAATTTCGATACGCTGGACAGAGATGAACCTCTGAGAATCATCATGGATCCAAGCTTTCCGCAAATAGAAAAAAACGCACCTATAGGTGTTGTGAGGGAATTGTTAAGGTATTACCCCAGTGTACTCACCATGTCAGAAGGTAAGATAGCGGGTATAATCACGAAAGCGGATCTTCTGGACGAAGTCTAAGGGTCACATCCCCCAGAAAGGTTTTTCCTCTTTTTTAATTTCCCTGATCTCTTCAAGTATCCTGTTCTCGTCGAAGTTCAGGTCGATGTCTCTCAGTTTCCTCGCATCCCCCTCGGGTATCTCGATGTACAAGTCCTCGCCCTCATCGATTTGTCTTCCTACGGTAACACCTGAGATCGCAACGGCTACTTCGTCACCCTGCTCTGCGAAATCTAGAGATTTATCACCGCTTCGTATGCTCTTGATCGTACCGACGACCCTGCCGTCAGTTTTCAGAAGTTTCTGATCTGGTTCGATCTTTCCCGCCAGTACTCTAACCCCCACTATCGCGGGTTTACTAACTCTGAACGTGTGGTCTTCCAGTATCCTGAATTTTCCAGGATGAACGATCTTCTCCCTGCGCATCTCTTCCAATTCCCTTTCCTTCTTCTCCCTCCACTCGATGTATTCTTCCACAAGCTGATAAACGACTTTTTCCTGGAAGACCTCTACATCCATCTTTTTCAATTTTTCTTTTGCATCGGGACATATATCTACATTGAAAGCAAGTATGGCACGGTAGATCGGATTGCTGAGCGTGACGGCTTCGACAAGGTCCTTCTGCGAGACGTCGCCCACGGCCGCCCGGCTCAGAGGTATATCTTCTTCGTCGAGCTCATAGGCAAGTCCTTCAAGCGATCCTATGGCATCAGCTTTTATTATCAACCCTTCCTCTTCGGTTTCGATACTGGGTTGACTCTCTTTCCTCACCTGTTCGATAACGTCTTGCAGGTTCTTTTCACCCACTACTCTTATGGGGGCGCCGGCCATCACACCCTCTACATCCGGTGTGACGATCTTGATACCCGCGGCTGCACTGACCTCTTCGATCTCGTCGAATTTCTCCCTCGGATCCCGGATCTCGTCCAGCGGTTTCGGTTTAAGCAGTGCTTTAATCCTGGTAGCCAGCGGCTCGTTTATAGTACCGATCACCACATCATCGTCCTTCCTGAAAACCCCTTCGTAAACGATAGTGTCTAAGGTCGTACCCATGCCCAGCACTTCTTTGACTTCTAGTACTGTGCCCTCTCCAGAGCCTTCCTCGACTTGAAGTTGATCTTCTAAGAATCTCTGGGCCAACCCAATCAGTGTAAGAAGCAGGTCTTCTATACCTTCACCTGTTTCAGCACTCATAGGGACTATGCCTATGTTCTTGCTGAAATCGTTGACTCTGTCGTATCTGTCAGCAGAGAAACCTCTATCGTATAACTCTCCGATCATATCGTAAAGGGCCTCCGTCATCCTGTCCTGTGCATCCTTAGTCTGCTCCTGAAAGCTCTTGATGAACGGCATATTTTTGGAATTCCAACCCGTTATCCTATCCACTTTGTTCGCACCTATTATGAACGGTGTCTTCTCCTTTTTCAGTATCTCTATGGATTCGATGGTCTGCGGCTTAAAACCTTCTCGGATATCGACTATGAGAACCGCCAGGTCCGCCAGAGCTCCGCCTCTGGAGCGCAGGGTCATGAAAGAATGATGTCCCGGAGTATCGATGAAGAGCAGTCCGGGTAAAGTAAAACTAAGGTTGCATCCCAACTCGGAGCACGCTTCTTGGAGTACCTCTATGGGCACCTCGGTGGCACCGATATGCTGGGTGATCTTACCCGCCTCTCTGTCGGCGACCGTAGTTCCTCCTCTAACTTTATCCAAAAAAGTGGTCTTGCCGTGGTCTACGTGACCCAGTACACTGACTATCGGTTGACGGGTGTACATGAAAAAGAACTAGCTAGAGACCTTATATATTTCTTTTTACTGTGGCTAATCTTCCTTTATCTTCCGGATATCCCGGACTATGTATCCACAGAACTCGCAGTGGGCTGACCTGTCTATCTCCACCTCTAGGGCTTTGTTGCCGCACTTGGGGCATATCTCTAGGCTGCCAGGCGAGAATTTTTTCTTCTTTTCTTCGTGTACCTCTTTTTCGCCCCATACATCGTCTTCCTCCGTAACGGCTTCTTCTTCGACGCCCTCTTCTTCAATAATTTCCTCGGCCTCTATCTCTTCTTCTTCAGGGGCTTCATCCTCTTCCACGTAGACGACCTCGACAACCTCCTCTGGTTCTTCTTCTATTTTCTCTTCTTCGGTCTCTTCAACGTACTCTACCTGTTCTTCCGTTTCTGCCTCGATCTCCTCTTCCTGTTCTTTTCTTTCTTCTTTTTCCTTGATATTACCCATCAAAACCGTTATTATCAGTTCTCCGGTTTGTGGAGAGATATGTGTGCACATGTTGATGGGCTGCCAACCGTGTTCTATTCCTGCGTTGATGGTCTTCTCGCACTTATTATGAGCACCCTTTCCTTCGAATCTTAAGAGTTTAACTTCACTGTAACCCTTCATCATAAAACGTTATACACTTATAACATATAAAATTTAGTCTATATAATATTAAATTACTATTTCTCTGCCGAGAACCAATGGTTCTCCGCGATCCTTTGGAAACCGAGCTTATCAGCCAGCGAAAGCGATTCTTCGTTATCCTGGAAGATATCGACCACCGGGATGAGATTCTTTTCCTTCGCCCATGAGCACATGGCTTCGGTCACCGCTTTGGCGTACCCCTTCCTTCGATGTCCTTCTTTGACGTGCAAAAAGCCCAGGCTCACCACTTTGTCGGTGATGTAATGTGTAAGGCACCATGCCACTAGTTCCCCCTCTTGTCTTATCCCGTAAGACTGCCCCTCTCTTATCCTGCTTTTTATGTAATCAATAGAATCACCCCGGCCAAGGCCCCAGTACTGATCGATCACTTCTGCGTCGCTTTCTTCCAATTCCACAACTTCGTACTCGGGTTCCAAGTTCTCCTCCCAGGGCCTCTTCATCATCCATGTAGGACGGTCTTCTATGTTATCCAGCACTTCTTCACAGGCTTGAAAAGACTGGTGGTCCACGGAATGAAACCGATACTCTCCCTTCTCCAGAGTGCCTAGAAGCTCTTTCAGCGCAACTTTGTCACCTCTCATGGTGGCGGTGTGGTCCATCTTTATCAAAACGGCCTTTGGATCATCCGGATCATCCAACAAAACCGTGTTATCTAGGTTCCTCAACCTAGCGATGGGATATGAATTCTGGATCCCGTCTTCGGAAAGGAATCTTTTTGCCGCTTCGAAGCTCATATCTCAGTCGTAGATGATAACACATAAAAAAATTTTACTCGGAAAAGGAAAGTGAAGTGCCGGGATTATAGCTGCTGGACCATATATAGGGGTCTCCACTTATTCAATAAGGAAAGCCGCCTATATCCCGGCAGGTGAAAGTATAGGATATAGATTTATAAGTGTTATCCGATAATCATATATAATCGAGATTCAAAAATCTTAAACACATCCATAACCTATAGTGGTATAGATAGGGTAATCTAAATGGGCAAAGACATCTTCGAACCGGAGTTGGTCGGAAGAAAGGAGGAAATCCAGGATTTAAGATCATTCTATGATAGATGCCGCGATGGAAAAGGATCGACTGTTTTCATATCCGGAGAGGCCGGCATCGGTAAAACTAGGCTCGTGGAAGAACTCATGAGCTACGCAGAGGATTCTGCAAAGGTGATCCAGGGGTGGTGTCTAACGGACAGTTTGGACCCACTGATGCCCGTCAAAGAAGCCCTTCGTGACGCTGACTTATCCTATCTCATCTCCGAAAGTCCCCCGCCCAAAGTGATATCGATTTTTCTCATAGACGAGAACGGCCTGCTGATAACCAGAGCACAGAGAGGAGAAAGTGAACTGGACCCAGATATATTCGCATCCATGCTGAGCGCGGTAGAAAATTTCATCGCGGATTCACTTTCCATGATGGACGAAGAAAGGGGTCAGATAAATTCAATCGAATACGGCGATTACGAGATAGTCATACAATCAGAAAAAGAGCTTCACCTTACAGCTATAATAAAGGGAGATGGAAGCGAGTTTTTATTGGACGACATGAGAAAAAAGCTCGTCGAGATCAACCAAGAATTCGGTTCATGGACAGGAGATATGGAAGAGTCTAGAAGATTGAAACCCTTTGTGGATTGGTTCATAGAATCCGGGAAGTACGAAGGAGAGTATCTGGTGGACGACCCGAAGTTGAGGAAAGAGAACCTTCTAGAAAGTTTATTGATAGGTCTAAAGCGTTTATCTACAGAAAAACCTTTGATACTGTTCATAGACGACCTCCAGTGGTCGGACCCGTCTACGCTCAACCTGCTGCACTACCTATCCAGGAACACCAAGGAAGATCGGATCATGATGCTCGGTACATACCGGCCTGAGGATATCATAGACGGTCTCGATGGACAAGTCCACCCTCTGAGTAAGACCATGCAGATAATGAACAGAGAGGGCTTGTATCACGAGATTCAGTTGGACAGACTGACTGAAGAAGACGTTGACGAATTCATGGAAAAGACACTCGGTGCGTTGGATATACCAGAAAGATTACTCGCTCGAATCTACAGGGAGAGCGAGGGTAACCCTTTCTTTTTATTGGAACTTATCCAGGTGCTTGTCGGTGAAGAACATCTGATCGAAGAGGACGGTATGTGGAGAACCGGTGAGCATATCGACGACGTGCACATCCCCTCTAAAGTTTACGACGTCGTGACCAGGAGGCTCGAGAGGCTCCTTGATGAGCAGAGGGAAGTCTTGGAATGTGCAAGCGTGGTAGGCGAGGAATTCGAGAGCAAAGTGCTGGCGTCGGTTACCCAGGAGAACAGGATCAAACTCCTGAAGAACCTGAACGCCATCGAGAGAATACACAAGCTGATCCACTCCCTGGGAAAAAAATACAAGTTCGATCATTCAAAGATAAGGGAGATCCTTTACACAGGCTTAAATCAAGAATTGAGGGAAGAATATCACCGGATAATAGCGGAGAGCTACGAAGCGATTTACGATGATCCGGAAAATGCGCTTGAACAGATCGGACATCACTACCACATGGCCAAGGACCCAAGAGGCATAGAGTATCTAACCCGATTGGGTGATAAGGCCAGGGAAGGATATTCAAACGAAGAAGCGGTCGATTACTATCAAAGCGCTTTGTCCTTAATGGATGATGAGGAAGGAGAGGAATACAAGGGCTTGAATGTCCATCTAGGTGACCTATACAACATACTGGGTGAATACGACAAGGCTCTGAAGAACTACGAAGACGTGCTGGCGGTGGAAGAACGAGAGTATGTCCAAGCGGATATGATCAATAAAATATCCATGGTGTATCTGAACAAAGGTGATTTTGACGGAGCTAGAGTGGTGGCGGATCGAGGCTTGAGATTGGTGGAAGATGAAAGCGTCGAAAGGGGAAGACTGCTCAGCACCAAGGCAGAATCGTACAACAGCCAGGGAGATTATGATGAAGCGAGAGAGCTTCTGCTCGAGCATAAGTCCATAGTAGATAATCTCGATGTCAAGGAAGATAAAGCGGAAGTGCTTAAAAACCTGGGCATCTCGGCCTTCAGGCAGAGTGACTATAACGGGGCTATAGAGTACTTGGAAAAGGCTGTAAAGATATCCCAGGAACTAGATGATATCAAGATGGTGGCAGATGGATATCAGAACCTGGGTTTGGTCTATGGGAATATGGAAGAGATAGACAGGGCACTAGACAACTACGAGATCGCGCTGGATAACTACCAAAAGATCGGAGATATAAGGGGTGTAGCCTACGTCTACAAAAGCATGGGGGTCGCCCATCGGATCAGGGGCGATTACGATAGAGCACTCGAGTATCAATGTAAAAGCAAAGATATAGCCAAAAGGATAGGTGACATCAAGGGCTTGTCGTCTACATATCAGAATATCGGGATACTCTACTACGATAAAGGGAAGTTGGAAAAAACCCTTGTGTACTTCGAAAAGGCCTCTAAATTGATGGAATACATCGGAGATAAGCAGGGGGTGGCGTGGTCTTACAACAACATGGGTGTACTTTACAATATCCTGGGCGATCTGGATAGATCATTGGAGAGCCACGAGAAGAGCTTGGAATTGAAAAGTTCGATGGGCGATACGTTCGGTGAAACCAGCTCACTTTACAATCTGGGCACCCTTTATTACGACATGGGAGATTACGATAAATCGGAAGAATACCATAGGAAAAGCTTGGGATTATGTGAAGAACTGGATGAGAAAGTACTGACGGTGGAAAACAACTGCTTCCTAAGCAAGATATGCATGGAAAGGGGAGAGAAGGAAAAAGCTTTAGAACTGGCTGAAAAAGCGCTCAAGATGACTCGGGAGACCGGAGTCAAACAGGTAGAGGGTATATCCCTGTTAACGTATGGGCAAGCACTGATGATGGACGGGGAGTTAGATGAGGCTGAAGAGATCTTCCAAGAAGCCGAAGAATTATTTGAATCATCTGGAGATAAGAAGGGAATGGCAGAGCTGTATTATCACGAAGGACTGCTTCAAATCGAAAGAGGAGAAGAAAGGAAAGCTTTAGAACTGTTGAAAAAATCCCAAAAGATGTTCAAAGAAGCCAGCATGAAACTTTGGCAGGAAAGGGTCAAGAGAGATTTGAAAGAGCTCGAATAAATTACAATCCAAAACCATAATATACCTTGACGTTGATAAATAGACATGGCGGTAGAGTTCGTAGATGTAAATTTCATAATAAATGTCATAATCGTCGTGGCTCTCGGCAGTCTGATCGGTCTTGAGAGGGAACACCGTGAGGACAAAACCATGGTGATAGCAGGAGTTAGGACTTTCCCTCTGACGTCACTATCCGGCCTGATCTTCTCTTTTTTATCAGCTAACGTCGGTCTGGCCCTCATAGAAGTGGGAGTGATAATCTTCGGGGGTTTTGCCCTGATACTGGCTTTCCTGAAATACGAGGTGCACACCATCGGTATCACCACACCAGTGGCGCTTTTCATCACGTTCTTGATCGGTATAATGGTAGAGCAGGGTTTCATCTTTGAAGCAGCCTTTGTAGCTATCCTCATAACCGTTCTACTACTGACAAAGAAGAGATTACACAACATAGCCAGAAAGCTGGGCGAGTGAGGGCGAATTTCTAAATACTACCTTAGGATGAATGGATCATGGACTTACTCTTCAAGGCCGAAGAAGCGGTTAAAAAAGACCTGTGCGATCACTGTCTGGGTAGGCTGTTCGCTCTTCTAGGACACGGTCTCACAAACAAGGAAAGGGGAAAGGCCTTGAGAGTATATCTCGCCATGGCTTCGTCGACGGCGGATGACAAGATAGAAGTTACTCGAGAGCCTGAAGAATGCGCTGTTTGCCACAACCTTTTCGACGAGCTGGACAAGTTCGCCTCCTTGATAGCCCAGGAGTTCGAACCCTATGATTACGATACCTTTTTGGTAGGAACAAGGATAGATCCAGAGATAATCGAAAACGAGGAGAAACTCTGGACGGAGCTGGATATCACAACATCTGCGCCCATAAAGTCGGAGTTGAACAGGGAGATCGGAAAGAGGGTTTACGACAAGGTCGATGCAGAGGTGGACTTGGAGGTGCCGGATATCAAAGGTATCATAGATACCAGGTTCGACACGGTAGAGGTGGAAATATCTCCTTTATTCGTTTATGGTAGATACATGAAGCTGTCTAGAGAGATACCCCAGACACAATGGAATTGCAAGGACTGCTGGGGTAGGGGGTGTATGAAGTGTGGATTCACCGGCAAGATGTACGAGACCAGCGTTGAGGAGATAATAGGTGAACCACTTTTGGATATGGCACTCGGCGACGATTTTACGCTACACGGCATGGGACGAGAGGACATCGACGCTAAAATGCTGGGAGACGGCAGACCCTTCATCATGGAGATCAAAAACCCGGTGAAGAGGGAGGTAGATTTCGATGGGCTGAAGGAAGAGATATCCAAAGACGGGCGTGTCGAGGTCGGTAAACTGAGGTTAACAAACAGAGACAAGGTGAAGGAGATCAAGGCCGCAGCAGCGGATAAGAGCTATCGTGCCGAGATAAGGATCGAAGGGGACATAGAAAGGGGAAAGTTTAAAAAGGGAATCGATTCTTTGAAAGGAACTGAGATATCTCAGAGAACCCCGAGCAGAGTAAGCCACAGGCGTTCTGACAAAGTGAGAAAGCGGAAAGTCTATGACATTTCACTCGAAAGCTTCGAAGATAACAGGGCGGTAATCACACTCACGTGCCAAGCCGGTACCTACGTCAAAGAATTGATACACGGTGACCAAGGCAGAACACAGCCAAATCTGGCAGAAGAGCTCGGGACGGAGTGCACCGTAGATGAGTTGGATGTATTGGAAGTGCACTACAAATATGAAGATGTGGTACAATGAAGAGGTCGAAAGGAATTAGGCAGGGAACAAGAAATATCCTGCGCAAAAAGCCGCGTGAAAGGGGCATGATACCCGTAAACAGGGCACTGCAGCAGTTCGAAGTAGGAGAGAAAGTGAAAATATTACTAGAACCCAGTGTTCACAAGGGACAGCCCCACAGACGATTCCACGGAAGGACGGGAGTTGTTGCAGGAAAGCAGGGCGGATCTTTTATAGTCGACGTAAAAGACGGGGGAAAGGAGAAGAAAGTGATCGCCCGTTCAGAGCATCTCAGGAAATTGGAATAGGGGGGATAAGATGGGCGAAGAATCAAGATATGTCACTCTAGCTGAAGTTAAAGAACTTCTTTCTGAGGAAGCTGATGAAAGAGAACTGACCTATGAGCAGAGTCTTTCCTTGAGCCACGCTGAAAAATTCGTAGAGTTATCCAAAGAGGACACCGAGAAATTAATCAAGGAATTGAATGAAAGCTTTGATTTTATGAATGAAAAGTTGGCCTATAAAACCGCGGATATATTGCCTCTGGACGAAGATGGTGTACTAGCGGTATTCTCAAAAGACAGATACACGCCGTCAAAGGATGACTGTACGGATATAATCGATCTGATAAAGAAATACAAAGAAGAATGAGGTCTAGAAAATGGAGGACTACGCTTACATACTGGATTATCTCGCTGAAGGTAGGCCCGAAGACCGGGGCTACAAACACGAGAGCTTGGCTTTGGCTCTTGGAGAGGACGAGTTCAAACTCTTCGAGTTGATCCCTAGAGAGGATGTGAGCGTAATGATCGGTGAAAGAGTCTTCATCGGTAAAGAATTGGAAGACAGAAAGAAGATAAAGCACGTTAAAAGGAGGATAAGGTGGGATGAGCTGACACACGCCGCACAGAGTGAGGTACCCTATGTTCTCGAAGAGATAATCGAAAATAAAGAGGACAAGTTCATCCAATTCTACAACAATGCCCGTCCCATAACCAAAAGGTATCACATGTTGGAACTGCTTCCAGGGTTGGGCAAAAAAAAGATGAACGCGATATTGGACGAGAGAAGGAAGAACGGCGAGTTCAAAGATTTCGATGATATGATAGAGCGCGTTCCCCTGCTCCACAAGCCGAAGAAATTGGTCAAGGAAAGGATAATGGAAGAGCTTCAGGAATCTAATATAAAATACAAGGTTTGGGTGGCCGAATAGTCGGTGTGAAGATGGTTGAAGAAATATACCACGAAGTAGATCTGAACGATCTAGAGGGGATGGAAGAGTTCATCACCGTATTTTTCTTGTTCGATTCCATATTGGAGACGAATCAAGCTCCTCCTTACATGATGTTCCAACTCTTCAAAAGGATACAGAGTGAAGGGTTGACCTGAACAAAAGGGCATCTACCTCACCGGCTTCATCCCGAAAGTCTTAAGCGATTATTGATTCATTTGGGACGGACGTTTGAAAAAGAACAAATTGATATACCTTAAACTCAATTAACGTATTGCGGTTTTCGCAATAGGGTGGACTTGTGGCCTATTCAACTTGGATCCACAAGTCCACGCCTAACTCTTCAGCCCTTTGGCAGTACAGCATTTG
>JAWOBZ010000034.1:0-37769 GCA_046484045.1 Thermoplasmata archaeon
GTTCAGTTGTAACAGGCCATGCTGTTGCTGTTCCTAGGCTGAAGTCAACGTCACAATCGTTGGTGTCGCTTCCGTTGGTTGTTCTCTTCAATCCCTGATCTGCTCCGATTGATTCCGGTGCATCGACTAAGGTCGTGTTATCAGGTTTTGTTGTTTGATATCCGTATTCTACTCTGTCCATCGCAGTCCAGTTATTTTCGTTGATTCCCGTTGTTCCTGGATTCCATGACAATATCAACTCGTCAGCTGTTGCATCGAGTATATCTCCACCGAGGTCTACAGCCAACATCGTTGCATCTGTCTGATGATATTCTGTTGTCAATGTATCCAAGGTTGCGGAGAATGCATCATGATCTTCGAGTCTCCAATCTGCTAGTGTCAATGTTCCATCGACTGTGTCGATGTAGATGTAGTCGTTTCCACTGCTTGGTGCTGCTACAAGTTCATTTATCTTTACACCCATATCGGGCTGTGAACCAGTTGCGAAGTTCAGATCTTCGTTAACAATCGCACCGGATGTGAAAACAGAGTTCTCGTTCGCTATCGTGTCGGGCATGCCGTCTCCACTGTTGTCTAACCAATATGTGATCTCGTCGCCGTTCAAACCACCGTATTTACATACCGTTTGGCTCTCGTCGTCACCCATGGTTTCTATGGATATAGAACCGTCACCGTTGTATGTTACATTACTGCCGAACTGTGCGCCGTCTATCCATGCAGTGATCTGTTTTCCATTTCCTGCTGGACTGGCGTCAATGTACGCTATTCCGTATCTTTCATGCGGACTGATGAATGCCAATGCTGTAAAGCTAGAAAATATTAGTGCTGCAGCAATAAGCAGAGTTAGTCCACACGCCATTACTTTTTTCATTGTTTTTTCCTCCATTAGTGTTATCTTTAACTAAGGTTGTTTCAAAAGAAGCGAAATTGATTATATAAAGTTTATGACACATCTTTGAAAGAGTCTGTTCCATATCATTATATAAATGGATACAAAAAATACTTATTTGGAGAGGTTCTTGATTCCATTATGCCTCTATGTCTGAAAAAATATGCCAGTGTACTTGTAGCGTCGATATTATTGATATCTATCTACATCTCTACCATGGGGGGTGTAGCATATCTAGAAGACTCTCTGCAGCAGTACGGTCAAACGAAGGCTTCGTACACCGTCGAAAATATAACACAAGATCCAAAGTGGCAGATACTGTCGAGCATACACGGAGGCAACATAGTTTGGGAGGACTACAGGAACGATTTCTACGGGTCTTGGTCATCTCCAGGACTCAGAAATTCGGATATATATCTATACAATATCTCGAGAGAGGAAACCATACAGTTGACCTCTCATGAATCGTCACAGAGTAAACCGGACATATGGCGCAACTACGTTGTTTGGGAGGATTACAGGAACGGTAACGCAGACATATACTACTTAGATCTGTTAGATGATACGTTGACCCCACACCAGGTCACTGACAACGACAAAAAGCAAATTTCTCCGAAGATCCATGATGGAAGAATAGTATGGGTGGATTATAGGTCCGGCAGTTTCGGAGATATATACATGTACGATATCTTCGAAGAGGAGACATATGTACTCTCGGATATAAGGGCACCGAAATCTACCCCGGATATACATGGTGATAAAGTAGTCTGGACAGACTATCGAAATTATTGGTACTACGGCATCTATGATGCATTTATAGCGGATATATTCATGTACGATCTCACGGTTGATTCCGACAACGACGGCACACCGAATTACAAGGACGTGGACACACCGGATGAAGATCCCGCGGAGATCGGCGTGGTCGAAGAAAAAGTACATCAGCACGACCCATCCATATTCGAAAACAAGATCGCTTGGATAGAATATCAAAACAAGAACAACGATATCTTCATGAAGACCGTCGGTGAGAACAAGACTGAGGTCAGTGCCGAGAGTTCCGTCGAAGAATTCCCCAAAATATACGGAGGGCGGATCGTCTACAACGAAAGGAACTACGATGGAGAGCAACACACCCATGATACAATATGGTTGTATGATATCTACGATGAAACAAAAGAAAAAATCGCAGAGGTAGAACAAGATCCAGAAGAAAACGATGGTGTATTGGCAAGATATCCCTGCATATTCAAGGACCGGATAGTATGGGAGGAAAGACACCCCTCCTCACTTGAGAATCTTACCTATCAATACGATATCTACTACGCAGAACTCGGAACGGAGGGGCCCGAAGTGAGTGATTCCTATCTGAGTTTGAGTACAGGAGAAGAGGCTGTCCAGGCCAACATGACATTATTGGAAGGTATCTATTTCGAGGTCTACTCCACGGTGAAGGATATCGACGGCGACCTAAAGAGGGTTTATTTCGAATCCGATGAATTTGAACTCGAAGGATTGGACAATTCTTTAAACCTGGTGGGTACGGATCGGTACAAGAAACGGATAGAATACGATGTCAACATGACCGCTGGTGTCTACAATTTTACCGTTCATGCCGAAGATTCCGAGGGTAACACGGCCACTGGTGCTAAATTGACACTCGAACTCATAGAAAATGAACCTGTGATACACTCTTTCCAGGTGGGTTTATCTGAAACAAATCTGACACAAGAGGTCACTTACTATCTAGAACCCGGGAACGACCTTTACTTCGTGGGAAACGCATCCGATGAGGACGGGGATATCTCGGAAACTCTTCTGTTGATAAACGGAGATAATATCAGCGAAATACAGCTGGACATGGCAAAGGTAACCAACAAATCCAACACATATCAATATCACATGGAATACGACGAAGGGATGCAGCCGGGTAACTACACCGCGGTTTTCTCGGTTACGGACAGCCGGGAAAATCTGGTTAACAGTTCCGAGGTGATCATAAGAGCTCAATACCGACCTGAAGATGATAACGGAGATGATAACGAAACGGATGATAACGGAACATTAGACGATAATTTTCTATCCAACCCGTTATTTTACATCCTACTTATCGCTTTGATAATCGTTATCATCGCTATCTTCATCGTTCTAAAGACCGGTAAGAATCTGTATCTGGGAAAGGAAGGGAAGATCGAAGAAGAGCCGGAGGACGAACCAGAAGAAGATACGGACGATGACGTAGTTACTGAGGAAAGTATAGATGATATCGAGCCAGAAGAAGACATATCCGATGAAGTATGATTGCAGAAGAATTAAATAAGGTACTTTTGTAATCAGGTTTCGATGAACATCCTAGTTATCTGCGAAAAGAACAGCGCCGCTTCGAGGATCTCCTATCTTTTATCCGATGGTGACTTGAAGAAGAAATACTACTACAGGATACCGCATTTTCAATTCCCTAAAGATGAGGATAATTACTACGTCATAGGTCTGAGAGGTCATATCGTCGAATACGACTACCCGGAGAAGTACAACAACTGGAGTAAAGTTGATGAAGAAGATCTGATACAAGTCGAACCGGAGAAATCCATCACCGAGTCCAGGATCGTAGCACTTCTGACCAAACTCGGAGGAGAGGTGGATCGAGCTATCGTCGCCACGGACTACGATAGAGAGGGAGAGTTGATCGGACTAGAGGCCGTAAGACTTCTCCTGGTCGAGAACCCAAATGTAGAGGTAAAAAGGGCAAAATTCAGTTCATTGTCAAAATCCGAAGTGTCTAGAGCTTTTGAGAATTTAACCGATGTAGATGAAAATTTAGCTGAATCTGCTGAAACGAGACAGATAGTGGACCTGGCATGGGGCGCCGTTCTTACCAGATTCTTATCGAAAACCGCAGGGCAATACGGCAGGGATTTTATCTCCGCCGGGAGGGTGCAGAGCCCTACGCTCGCCCTGATAGTCGACAGGGAGATGGAGATCGAAGATTTCGAACCCGAAGCATACTGGCAGGTGACGGCTGAGCTGGAAAAAGATATTACTTTCAAAGCTAACTACGAGGAAGAAAGGATATGGGATGAAGAGAGGGCTGAAAACATATTCGAACTCGTCGAGGACGCAAAATCAGCAAAGACGCTTACGTTCAACGAAGAAACCGAGGATAAATGGCCGTGGCCGCCGTTCAACACCACACAATTTCTCTCGGAAGCAACAAAACTGGGTATCAGCCCGGCTCAAGCGATGAAGACCGCTGAAAACCTATACACACGTGGTTGGATATCATATCCTCGGACTGAGAACACCGTTTATCCAAGCAGCTTGAACCTTAGGTACCATCTCGAGAAACTCAAAGATTCTGAACTTTCAGAAGAAATAGAGGAGATACTGCAGCAGAAGAAAATAAGACCCAGCAGAGGTAAAAAGCAGACCACCGACCACCCTCCGATATATCCCATCAAAGCCGCTACGAAGAAGGACTTGAAGGGCAGGGATTGGAAAGTATACGAATTGATCCTAAGGAGGTTCATGGCCACCGTATCACCACCTGGAAAAGGAAGGAAACGTGATGCCGAATTCGATATCCAAGGAGAGAAATTTATCAGTAAAGGTTACGAAATCATCGAACAGGGATGGATGAAATATTACCCCTACTACAAGCCCAGAGAAACATTTATGCCTCCTTTGGAAGTCGATGAACTCGTGGACGTCGTGGGCGTTGACTTCACCGAGGATGAAACAAAACCGCCCAACAGATACTCCCAGGGTGCTTTGATCAGAGAGATGGAGAAGAAAGGATTAGGGACCAAAAGTACGAGGCACGAGATAATACAGAAACTATACGACAGGGGGTTCATATCCGGGAAAACACCCAGGCCCACCCTATCTGGAAAGAGTGTGATCAAAACGTTAGAAGACCATGCGGATAATGTAGCAAAACCGGAGATGACAAAGACCTTGGAAGAGGATATGGAAAAGATCGCTGAAGGAGAAATAGAGAAGGATAAAGTCACGGATGAATCCAGAGAGATGCTGGAAGACGTTCTTAGATCCCTAAAAAAGGAAAAAGACGACATCAGTAAAGAACTCCGTCAATCCCTGAGAGCTCAGAAATCCATCGGTAAGTGTCCAGAGTGTGGAGGAGATCTTGTAGTAAGGAAGTCAAAAAAGGGAAGATTCGTGGGCTGTTCCAACTATCCAGAATGTGAGAACACCTACCAGATACCCAGGACGGGTAAAGTAGTACCCGCTCACGGAAAATGTCCGGAGTGCGGCGCACCGAAGGTCAAGGTATACCACAAAGGAGACACGGAGGAGCTGTGCGTAGATCTGAACTGCAAGTACTCCAGAGATAAAAGGTATAGGGGTGATTGTCCAGAATGTGATGGTGAGATGAGAGAGATAAGGTCTTACCGGGCCAAAAGGTTCTTGGGGTGTTCAAATTACCCAAAATGTAAGAACACATACCCTTTACCCCAGAGTGGTATGATAGTTTATGAGGGGGAAGTATGTCCAGAGTGTGGTGCGCCTCTACAAAAGTTAATCAAAAAGGGAAAACGACCGTGGGAATTCTGTCCGAACCCGAAATGCTCTAAAGATAAAGAGGAAGAATAATCCTATAATCTTCTGCTCTCTTTGGCTTTCATACGTAGGTTCTTTTCACCGCATTTACGGCATTTTTTAGCTCTCACTGGGTTGCTGGCGTAGCAGCTCATGCATATCTTCTTATTGAGCAGTCTTTTTTCAGCTTCTGGGAATCTAGCCATCTGTTAACACCGTATAGTTAACGATAAAGAAGTTGTATATAAATCATTAGGTAATATGGTGTAAGACGGAAAAATATTTATCCACATCTATTCGCTTCCCATGACATGGCGGACAACTACAGATATCTCAACGAGATGCGTATGGATGAGATAGAAGAGATGGTAGATCCCATATTCATGCTGCCCCTTGGGATAAGTGAAGGACACGGAGAACACCTACCCATCGGCACGGATACGTTCCAAGCTGTTTACGTTTCTGAAAAAGTGGCTGAAGAATTAGATCACGATGTGGTGATAGCACCTGTATTGAACTACGGTCACTGCAGAGCGACAAAGAATCTTCCTGGCACGATATCCATATCCTTCGACACCCTCAGAGATATTGTTAACGATATCTTGGAAAGTGCAATCGAGCAGGGATTTCATAAATTCGTTCTGATATCCGGTCATGCTGGTAGGACGCATATGACGGCTTTAAGATTGGCCTGTGAGAACATCTTATCTGACTACGAAGTAGATATATTACTCCTTACTGATTACGATTTTGCCTACGAATTGAAGGGAAAGGAGGTACCGGATACCGATGGACACGGTGGGGAGATAGAAACATCTAGGATCTTGCACATAAGACCCGACCTCGTGGGAGAAAATAGACCCGTTTCAGAAGTGAGATATCCGAGATTCAAGGTTATAAAGGACTATTCGATTTATCTGGTCAAAGGTATGAGGGGAGATTCGTCGAAAGCCACCCGAGACGAAGGCGAGAAGATAGACGAATACGTTATCGATGGGATAATAGAACACATCGAGAGAGAACTTTTATGAATGAAGGGTAAAAATAAATAACTAAAAATTATATACCCTATATACCCTATCGTAGATGATTAGGTGAACCTCCATGATGATCGAGAAAAGAAACGCAGGACGTGATGCCGCAGAATACATAGAAGACGGACAGGTCGTTGGTCTCGGTACTGGCTCGACCACTAAATATGCAATAGAGAGACTGGGTGAGAGAGTAAAAGAAGAGGGACTAGACATAATCGGCATCCCGACGTCTAAAGCAACCGAACATCTTGCAAAGGGGGTGGGCATACCGTTGACTAATCTGGATGAGAATCCTAGAATAGATATAACCATCGATGGTGCAGACGAAGTCGATCCGGAATTGAACCTGATCAAGGGTGGAGGCGGAGCGTTACTAAGAGAAAAGATAATCGCCTATCAGTCGAACAAGGTTATCATAGTCGTGGACCCATCCAAACAGGTTAAAAAATTGGGGCTGTCTTTTCCACTACCTGTAGAAGTGGTTCCGTTTTCGGCAAGTGCTACCGTCAGGAACGTTGAGGAGTTGGGATGCACGGCGAATATAAGGATGGATAATGGAACCATATTTAAAACGGATAACGGTAACTATATCCTTGATTGTGATTTTGAAGGTATCGATGACCTGGATGATTGCAGCATCGGATTGAATTCTGTACCTGGAGTTGTAGAGAACGGGCTTTTCATAGATATCGCTGATATAGTAGTCGTGGGAAAAGAAGATAGTGTGGAAGAGTTTTCATTATGAAGGAGTTTGACCGAATCTTGTGTTTATTCGACTAGTATATTTTCTTTACCAATTTCTTGATCTTGTCCAGGTTATCTTTGATCTTCTTGATCCTTTCCTGCTCCTTTTCCTCGATCTCTTTTATTATCCCCTCGATCGGTTTATCGAGTGTATACCCATGCACTGGCCGTCCCTTTCCTTCCTTTTTGATATCTCTCTTTGTAACCCATCCCCTGTTCCTTAACTCCTGCATGGCAATAGAGACTTCCGGCTGTCTTAAATCAGTACCCGATTCTATCTCCCTGCTTTTTGTTTCATCCTTTGAAGCTACAAAAACCAAAGTTCTTGCTATGTTCTTCTGAATTCCAGCTTTGATGAGTCTGTTAACCAATTCTTCTTGGTCCGATGACAGGTTTTTCTTTGCCATAATTTACACCATTTTTAATTTATTTAAGTCCTAGTATATATCATTATCTAATAAACTCTCTCCTTTTTATATTTTTGGGTAAATTCTTTAAGGTTTATAATAATAAACCGCATATCTTAGGAACGATATTATTACTAATCAACATAGTAGAAATATGTATATACCCCCCTTCGATATTTCTACGTGGATTAATATGTTCGACAGAATATTAATCGCAACGGACAACTCACCTTTGATGACGAATGCGATCAGATATACAGCTACGTTATTTCCTTATTCAGACTACCATCTAATAAATGTAATAAACACGAGTGACGGTAGCATACCACAGACCAATTTGATGAAGAAAAAACTAAAGAGCATTTCAAAAGACGCACTGAAAGATGGAGAACAGATATTGAACAAAATGGGTATAACCGACATCAAGACCTATGTACCTTCAGGAACGCCGTCAGTGGAAATAATGAAATACATCAATAAGTATAAAATCGACCTTTTTGTCCTAGCCACCCATTCTAAAGTCGGTTCTCAAAAAGTGCACATAGGTGAAACGGCTCTACAATCCCTACAGGTAACTTCTATACCGTCTCTTATCTTCGCTTGCTCCTGTGCTCCTAAAGTACCTGAAAAAATATTCAACCCCACAACCTTCAGTACCTATTCCGTCGATGCTACCATGATCGCTTTGGAACTAGCTTCATACTTTGGATCTAGTTTGACGACCTATCATATCGGAAAAATTGAACCTGGAGCTTCGGCCCGTAGGGTAGAAAAACGTGCAAAAAAGGCGGGCATCGAGTATGAACTTATCATAGCTGGAGACGTATCTGATGAAACGATTTTGGAAACTACGCAAAAATACGATTTCATGGTAGGAAGCCGAGGCCGTGGTGGTTTAAAATACAAATTAAGACATCTATTCCCGACATTTGCTCTCAGCAGCCTGGAAAAGGAACTCATCGCAGAAACCGAGATACCTTTTCTGATGGTCGGTGACTGATTTGACAACGGCGATAATAGTATCTGTTTTGATCTTTATCGCCACATATATAGGTATACTGAGTAAGAAGATAGACAGAACGATAGCAGCGATCTCTGGCGCAGTCTCCATGATAATCGTTGGACATATATTCGGATTTTACGACCAAAGCGTATCTTACATCGCTTTCAGGTACATCGATTTCAATACCTTGGGCCTCCTACTGGGGATGATGATAATAGTCGGATTGCTGGGTGATACTGGATTCTTTGAGTACCTTGCTGTCAAAACAGCAAAGATGTCCAATGGAAGTTATTACCGACTCCTTGCACTGTTCGTGCTTGTTACCGCGTTCACTTCAGCTTTTTTGGATAACGTAACCACCGTTCTTTTGATGGCACCGGTGACCATATCGATAGCAAAAGAATTGGATATAAACCCGGTGCCATTTCTAATGGCAGAAGTGATATCTTCTAATATAGGAGGAACAGCCACCCTGATCGGGGATCCACCGAATATAATGATCGGGAGCGCGGCAAACCTCCATTTCAGCCAATTTATCATCTATCTTGCACCTATCGTTATGATAGTCCTTTTCGTGGTATTACTCATCTTCGAGCTGATCTTCAAAGACATACTCGAGGAGGACATGAAAAACTTTGAGAAGGTCACGGCAATGGAAGAAAGCGAGTTTATCAAGGACTGGGGGATGTTCAAGAAAACATTATGGGTCCTCCTTTTTACCTTGATTTTATTTTCCTTCCATCATGTCATCGGTATCGAGCCTTGGTTGGTAGCTATAACCGGTGCAAGTTTACTCCTTTTATTATCCTTATCGGACCCTGAGCAAGCACTAGAACACGTCCATTGGACCACCCTACTTTTCTTCATCGGTTTGTTCATAATAGTCGGCGGTCTGTATGAAGCGGGAGTTATCAATTTGTTAGCAAGTGAGATGGAGATAGCTAGTGGGGGCAATATCGTTTTAGCTTTATTCATCGTTATCATGGCCAGCGGTATATTTGCGATGATAGTGGGCAACATACCGGCGGCTATTACATTGATTCCAGCTGTCGGTCTGTTCATCGAGAACAGCGGGATAGGGACTGGTTATCCCATAAATCCGCTTTGGTGGGCACTTTCTTTAGGGGCATGTTTCGGGGGAAATGGAACCCTTATCAGCGCACCAGCTAATCTGATAGTTTCTAATTTCGCCGAAAAGAAAGGGTATTACATATCCTTCAAAGAATTTACCAAGCTGGGCTTACCGATCACCCTCTTCTCTCTCCTATTCTCATTTTTCCTTCTGTGGATATTTTTTATAGTGCTGATGTAGAATTTTATAGGTATAGTTTATTGTAAACCGCGTTCCTACCGAGCTCAACTTCTATCTCGAGCAGTCTGTTGTATTTAGCGGTTCTTTCACTCCTTGCAGGTGCGCCGGATTTTATCTGGCTGCATGAAAGTGCTACAGATAGATCCCCTATAAAATCATCCGTGGTTTCACCAGAGCGATGGGAAACCATCACGTTGTAACCGTTGTTCATGGCGAGTGAAGCCGCTTCTAGAGATTCTGTGAGGGTGCCGATCTGATTTACTTTGAGTAGAAGAGCATTACATGCACCCCTTTCTATGCCTTCTTTGATTATGCTCGGATTCGTAACGAAGATGTCGTCTCCGACTATCTGGACTTTGTCTCCTATCTCTTCCGTGAGTTGGACAAAACCATCCCAATCGTCCTCTGCAAGTGGATCTTCCAATGAGATCAAGGGGTACTCGTCTATCAATCGTTCGTAGAATTCCACCATATCCATATTTATCAGGTCTTTACCTCCGAAGATGTAAGATCCTTCTTCGTAGAATTCCGAGGCCGCCGCGTCTATAGCCAGTTTGACTTCGTCGGTGTATCCGCACTCATCTATGGCCTCCATAATCAGATCGAAGGGTTCGAGTGGGTCGGTAAGAGGTGGTGCGTATCCTCCTTCGTCTCCTATATTGGTTGCACTTGGACCGTACCTTTTTTGAATCAGATCCCCCAGAGCGTGATAGATCTCAGCACCCATCCTCATGGCTTCTTTAAAACTCTTGGCACCTATTGGAGCGATCATGTACTCCTGGATGTCTAATTCGTTCCCGGCGTGCTCCCCTCCGTTCAAAACGTTCATGAACGGGACAGGCAGTACCCTGTCATTTGGTCTACCAAGATAATGATAAAGCGGAACGTCGACTGCTGCTGATGCGGCTCTAGCCGCGGCCATGGACACCGCCAAGATAGCGTTGGCACCCAAATTAGATTTGTTCTCCGTGCCGTCCAACTCCAGCATCAACTCATCGATATTTTTTTGGTTCCTAACGTCAAAACCTATTATGTTCGGTGCGATCTCCTCGTGGATATTCTTTATGGCGGTCTGGACTCCTTTTCCTCCGTACCTGTCTCCACCGTCTCTCAGTTCCAATGCTTCCCTACTCCCCGTGGACGCTCCCGATGGAACGGCAGCCTCCCCGTATGAGATGGGGGTTTCTACCAGCGCTTTAACCGTTGGATTACCTCTTGAATCCAAGATCTCCATAGCCTGTACCGATTCTATTTCATACATGATATTACCATATAGGGTATTAGTATGCAGGATAAAAAGTTTGTTTTTCTTGGGTGAAGATCTCATCCTCGTAGTGAATTTTGATGTGGATCATGTATTCCTCTTCATACTGAGGAGTAAAATCGATGGTGAATTCATCCGTTTTCCTACCATCTACAGTTATATCCATCTCACCATCACCTCCTTCTGCGTACTTATTACCGTCCTTCGTGTAGATCTTCCACTCGAGGACGGCTTCTCCCTCTGGTCCGCCTAGATTGGATACATATACGTGGGCAGTGTAATCATCACCGTGGTTTTCATAGTATATCTCGTCTTGTATCTTGAAATAAGGTTGATTCTCCGGACCTATCTTGTTGATCAAGAAAGCGAATACACCGGTAAGTATGATCAATATGATTATGAAGATGACGAAGAACCACTCTGGACCCGATAAAGTTTTATCGTTTTTCATCTTTTTCTTGTTCATTTTTCCTCCTCCAGGTTTACCGGGATCCTTTCTTCTTTCCGCTTTTTGTTATTCTGTCCGGATTGTCTCCTTTTATAGATCACGAATAGGATTATCACGATGGAAATCGGGATAAATAGACTGCTGAACTCGGGTATCGTTTCCGCTTCCGGTTCTCCTTCACTCACCTCGCTCTCGGACACTTCGAGAAACTGCCTATATTCATATGACAGTAAGCCTTCCTGGTAAGCTCTGTAAGCGAGGATATACCGCCCCACCGATACGTTAAAATCCAGAGTTACCTCCTCTTCTTCGTCAACATCCAATCCATCAATGGAATTCGTGCCTTTCTTAAGAAAATGATTATGTCCCGCCCCTACGCTTTCCATCAACATCCATTCTACTATTATCTCTCCAGTTGATTTTTTTCCTTCGTTAATTACCACTACGTCTACAGTAAAACTCGCATTAGTTCCATCTGAATCTTGAAATTGGAAGTAGGCGTTTTTGATCTCGACCTGAGGACCTTTTTTATAATCCATCCAAGACAAATACCCGTATACCCCCATAGATAAAACAACTATCAGAAGCAGGACGAATATCACTAAAAAGGTGATGAATATCTTACTTGACCTTCCTTCTTCTCCTCTCTGCCAGTATCTGTGTTTCTCCTCCTTATCGTTTTCCTCACCGGCCATTGCGGGTATATATATTAAATGGTATATATTATCTTCGCTTATATATCACATAATTGATATTCTCCTAGCAACAGAAATTTCTTAAACTCCCTTTTATATACCCCTTCGATGAACGGTAAGATACCGGCTGCAAGGCCGGACATCGGTGAGGAAGAGAAAGAAGCCGTTATGGAGGTCCTGGAATCTGGGCAAATAGCCATGGGGCCGAAGGTCAAGGAATTCGAAGAGAAATTTGCATCGTATATCGGCGTCGAAGAAGCTGTCGCCGTATCGTCTGGAACCGCCGCTCTCCATCTGTCCTTATTAGCTGCCGGAGTCGGCATTGGGGATGAAGTTATTGTCACTCCTTATAGTTTCTTTTCAAGCGTATCCATGGTTATGGCGGTTGGTGCCGTACCCGTCTTTGTGGATATAGATAAAGATACTTTTTGCGTCGATCCAGAAAAGATAGAGGATAAGGTATCGGATGATACGAAGGCGATCTTACCCGTGCATCTCTACGGTCATCCAGCGGAGATGGGTGTGATAAACGGAATAGCCGAGGAGAAAGGACTAATCGTTATCGAGGATGCATGCCAAGCACACGGTGCGGAGTACAATGGTGTAAAGGTCGGCGGCATAGGAGATATGGGGTGCTTTTCCTTCTACGCTACCAAGAACATGATAACCGGAGAGGGCGGGATGGTCACCGCGGATGATCATACATTGGCCAACGAGGTCAGGAAGTTAAGAGAACACGGCAGGGTTGCTAGGGGAAGATACACTAGGGTCGGTTACAACTACCTCATGACCGATGTTGAGGCAGCCATAGGGATAGTCCAATTGGGTAAATTGGACGAGATGAACGAAAAGAGAAGAGAGAACGCAGAGCGGTTGAACAACGAACTTCAAAAACTCGAAGAAGAGAATATCGTAAAGACTCCCTTGGAAAAGGAGAACTGCAAACACGTTTATCATCAATACGCCCTCAGAGTGCCCTCTGAAAAGAGAAACAGGATCATAGCCAGCATGCAGAAAGCGGGGATCCAGGTGAGAACCGGTTATGAGGTTCCGATCTATGAACAGGAAGCGATCGGCTTAGACGCCGAATGCCCGGAGACCGTTTTGGCGTGTGACGAAGTAATCTGGCTACCCATTCACCACCTTTTAGAAGGACAGCATGTCAGCAGGATGGCTTGGGGTTTGGAACAGTTCTTGTTGTAGATAAAAATAATAACTGTTAAGTAAGCAGTTGAATATAACATATATATGCCCTCTAGCGGCACCGCAGAAGAAAATTTTTCAGAAAGATGGACGAGATCTAATTGGGCCCTAGATGACCTTCTCAAATACCCTTTTCTAGAAGAAGCTAGAGAATATATTAAAATCAAAGGTCCGTCGCTGGAAGAGATCATAGGGGACAGCGGTTGGGGTATGGTGAGGAATCGGGGTAAGAATAGAGTTTTGGAAACGATCGTTGAGGGTAGAGTTCTAGATCCACGGGTATCGGACGAAGTCGAAAAAGAGGTCGAGCTGTTCTCTTATCCGATAGCTAGGATCTTGGTATCATGTGTAGCAGATAATTATCTAGTAAGAAGATATTCCCTGGGGGAAAGCGAGAGGATGACGAAAAATATGCTCGACGAGCCCGGGGAGAAGGTAATAGCGCTGGGGAAGGAACTTGGGACTACTGTAATAAGAGATAGCGATGAGTTCCTGATGTCATTCATAGATTATCTGGAGTACACAAAGAACCTTAAAGCGTCGGAATGGAAACTGGTCAATCAAGACTTAAGGGAAGGATACGTCGTTCTACCTAAGAAACGGCTGGTCAGGGTGTTCAAGGAGAAGATAATGGAGGACATGATAGAAGAACTTCCCCGACCCGTGACCGATGCCCTGATAAATGAATTCAAACCTCAGGTGGAAGAGATCAAAAAGGTTCTGGAAGAGAAAAGGGCCGACTTCGAAAGCGTTGATCTAGGTAGGGTGGAAACAGATCTATTTCCGCCCTGCATCAAGAAGATGCTGGCCCTCCAGAAAGAAGGTGTGAATCTTTCCCATGAAGCCAGGTTCGCACTCACTGCCTTTTTACACAAGGTCGGGCTGTCCGAAAAGCAGATAATCGCTGTATTCAGCGAATCTCCCGATTTCGATGTAGACCTTGCACAGTACCAGATCGAGCATATCATCGGCGATATATCCGGGACAGAGTACACACCCCCTGGATGCGGCCTGATGAAGACCAACGGTATCTGTTACGACCCCGATAGACTGTGTGAACAGGATTGGATGACACATCCACTCACATACTACTCCGTCAAGAAAAAAGACAAGAGGAAGAATCCAGAGAAGTATGAAGAGGATGAAGAAAAACAAGATGACGAGGAATGAAACTCACCGTCTTATTTTACCTTCTTGTTCGAGCTTTTTCCATTCGTAGGTCATCTTATCAGATACTATATTGGGAGGACGTTTGTTGACACCGAAAGTTAATCGCACTCCCCAGATCATTATCGCTGCACTCAAGAAAAGGAAAAGACAGTATGGATACCAAAGGTAAGAGATGATGAACAGTATAAATCCTGCAGATGTAACCACTATCCCCGGTAAACGTTCTTTAAATGGTTTTATGAGTCATCACCTTCATTCTACTCTTTCTTTTTCAACTCTCTCCATGATGAGATACCTCTGTGGACGGCCGTTAAATGACCCGTTACCGCGAGCCAGATCATCAACAATTCCATGAAACCGATCCTGTATTCGAAGACCATGAAACGTGTCGTGTAGAAGATATCCAATACCACGAAAACTATAGGGACGAAGATCAGCAGTATCAATCTATCGGCTCGACCTGCGATCCCTCCGTAGTTCCTTCCCACTCCCACAGCGTGTGCCTGGGTCCCCATATAACTCGTCATCAGTACCCCTAGAAGTGCGAGAAAGCCTATCCATAGCCTGGACAGCGGGCCGAAGGCGATGCCTCCGATTATGAATATATCCGCATATCGATCGAAGGCGTGGTCCAGGAAATCTCCCTTTTTTGAGGCTTTGCCGGCCAGCTTTGCCACCCTTCCGTCCAGTGCATCGAAGAATGAGTTGAAAAGCACCATGAAGGCTCCGAGTAGTATGAAGAGGTTGGACTCCGCCAAGTAAAAGAACACGCCAGCTAAAACAGCGGATAACAGCGCGATCCACGTCAGTAGGTTTGGGTTCACGTTCCGAAATTTCTTAGCTACCGGTAGCAACACGACCTCTGCCTTATCCCTGTGGCTGTCCAATACCATCTATAGGTCAATAGAAATACAACTATAAAATTGTTTATGAATCTATATATTTCGTCCAATCAACACCGCCAGGGAGATATTTTTCGGTGTTTCCCTCCAATATCTCGATTATAGACTCCTTGACTTCTTCTGGTTCTTTATTCGTCGTGTCGATCTCGTAAATGTGTTCTCCTTGTTGAAGCGACTCTATCAATATTACATCCATGGTTTCGGCTTCTAGGTTTTCCCTTTTCTTCTTTTCCGGCCAATCTTTAGAAGCCATACGCTCTTTCAATTTATCAGGCCTACACCTTAGTACGATTATCCGTGATATATCTAGGCGATGGGACAGATGACCCTCTACTATATCATGAGGAGGTGCATCTTTTTCATAGATAAGCTTCAATCTCTCTATGTCCACTTCGTAGGTATCTCTATCTTCATCCCTATTTCCCCTTAAACCGTTTTCATGGATGAATTTGTTTAAGTCTAGAACCCTGTATCCTTCATTTCTGAGTTCATCAGCAGCGGTGGTTTTTCCAACTCCAGGGGTTCCAGTTAGAGCCGTCGTCATATTACTCGATTGAAGTGTGTGATATATATCTTTATAGCAACTTTTACTTTCACACACCCGTGTTCCACAACTATTTATAGTATTTAAATAATTATTTTACGGATGGAAAACACAGATGAAAAGGAGTTTGGACAGAACATATTCTCGGTCACCGATTTGAACCTTTACGTCAAATCACTTCTGATAAGAGATGAAAATCTCCAGGACCTGTGGGTAAGGGGAGAGATATCGAATTTCTCACATCACAATAAGGAACATATGTACTTCTCTCTAAAGGACGATAACAGTGAGATTAAATGTGTTATGTTTCACGGCGATAACAAGGACCTAGAATTCGAACCCGAGGAGGGGATGGATGTTCTCTGCAGAGGTTCCGTTAGTCTGTACACTCCTAGAGGTAGCTACCAGGTGATAATCAAAGAGATGGTCCTGGGCGGTATCGGAAAACTTTACTTGGCATATGAAAAGTTAAAGTCCAGACTGGAAGAGGAGGGGCTTTTCTCGGATGAATACAAGAAAGATATCCCTTTTTTACCCACGAGGGTGGGTATTGTTACTTCCCAGGAAGGCGCTGCTTTGAGGGACATAGTCAGTGTTTTGAAAAGACGGTATGAGAATATCGACATACTCTTATCTCCGACACCCGTTCAAGGGAAGGATGCGGCTTCTCAGATCGCTGATGCCATCGAATTGATAGATAATAAAGTGGATTTGATAATAGTCAGTAGAGGTGGGGGATCAATAGAGGACCTCTGGTGCTTCAATGAGGAAGAAGTGGCAAGAGCTGTATTCGATGCGGAAATTCCGATCATATCAGCCGTGGGTCATGAGACCGATTTTTTAATATCGGATTTCGTAGCGGATCACAGATCTCCGACACCTTCGGCTGCAGCGGAAAAAGCGGTCCCTGAAAAGGAAGAATTGAAAAGGGGGATGGCGAAAGAAAAAGTGAGGCTGAACACGGCCCTTTCAAATATGATTACCGAATTCAGAAGAAAACTTGAAGAGCTATCATCCAGTCCGATCTATCTCAGACCGGAGATGCTGATTGAGGAACATATACAAAGGATGGATGACCTCCATAACGAGCTTGTTAGAAATCTAAAGATAAATATCGATACGTTGCAAAATCGATTCACCGTCCAGAAAGAAAGACTGAAAGCCCTAGGGCCATTCGAAACAATGGACAGGGGATTCGCGATCGTACAGGATGAAAGTGGAGTGTTCGTCAAAAAGATCGAAGATATAGCGATGGGAGACCGGGTAACGATAAAATTTTGTGACGGAGATGCAAAAGCAGAGATCAAAGAGGTGAAAAAATGTCAGAAGAAGAAATAGATGTAGAAGATATGGACTTTCAAGAAGCCATCGAAAAACTAGAAGAAATAAACGACAAACTTGAGATGAATAGGGCTTCTTTGGAAGAAGCTATCAAAATGTACGAACTAGGGATGAAATTGGTAAAACACTGCTCTAAAAAATTAGAAGAGGCCGAAGGCGAGATCAAGAAGATAAGTAAGAAGAACGGAGAAGAGGTCATCACAGATATGGATATTTAGAGTGGTGGTTCTGACCCAGCAGACACGAATTTCATCGAAAACTATTTAATAATTCATGCATAGACGTGCAAACCAAAAGTTTATTTATCTTATAATTAATAACTATTGTAGGTATGAAGAAGGACGTCAAGATCATCCGGGACATAGATGCTATAAAAATGTCCGTCGAAAGTACCCGGAGCAAAATACTCTCGTTGTTGAGGGTCAATGATATGACTATATCACAACTTGCTGAGGCTCTGAACAAGGATCAATCAACCATCTACAGACACATCAAAAAGTTGGAAGGTTCGGGGTTCGTCGAAGTATGCGGTGAGAGGAAGATACATCATATCCCGGAAAAAAAATACGGACGAACTGCAAATATATTTTTACTGTCTCCAAGAGATCTTGACAGCGATGAGTCTGCAAATATTGCAATGAAATGGGAAAGGGAACACGCCGAAAGGATCATGGATTTGATCGAGATAATCGGTTATGAAACAAATGAGGAAATGCTTGTAGATAATTTAACTGATTTCTTTACTAAACTTAATAACATCATCGAAGATAAACTCGAAGGACTTGATACGGATATGGGAGAGATAGACTATCCCAGACTGCTCCGCTTGAAACTACTCCTATTTCTCCTAGAAATAGCCAAAGATGATGATCTGAACGAGATGAAGGATCAGATCGTTTCTAAGATAGAGCGATAACCTTATGCATGGGCATACAAATGCTGCGAAAAATAAATATCAAAGGGTTTTATTATAGTCCTTGAATGACGGAGGAAGTGAAAGTCATCGACGATGTCGAATCGGTAAAATTAGCTACTGAAGAATCAAGAAATAAGATCTTGAACCTATTGAAGATCAACGATATGACTATCGCACAGATGGCCGAGGCTTTAGATAGAGATCAATCTACGGTATATCGACATATTAAAAAATTAGAGGATCATGGATTCGTGAAAGAATGTGAAGCCAGGTGGACACACCGTATACAGGAAAAAGTCTATAAAAGATGTGCATCGGTTTTTCTATTTGCGCCAGAACCTATGAATAAGGAACAGCTGCAAAAAAAATTTATAGAATGTAAAGAAAAGGAAACCAGACTTTTACTGAAGAGATTAGATATAGCCGGCTATAATAATCCTTTAAGCGAAGAAGTAATAGAAGATTTATCAGATTTCTTTTCATATCTGAAGGAGATTATGGTTCCAAAGATATACGATAATGAGATCAAAGAGGGGACTATGGGTTTCTACAATCTAGTTCGATTCCATACGATGTTGATTTTGTTGGAAGGAGAAAAGAACCCTGATTTTAGAGAGAAGATAAAGAATATCGCATCCCACTTTGAATTATAAAGTAAAACATGATAACTTTGTTCACATTTATTTTAATCCCATACAGACGAGAACTCTAGCCATAATGTTAGGGGGAATTAGCGTGTCTTGGTATAATTTAACTAACTCGTGGGAAAAGATATTATACCAAATCCTATTTTGATGAGATTATCTTAGTGGCCGTGATGGTGTAGCCATCCGTTCGGATCTCCGTACGGACTACAATGGCAGCATGTGGGACTGTGGATCCCCTGGCCCGGGTTCAAATCCCGGTCACGGCCCTTTATCTGAGGTTCAAATCCCATCCCTTTTTTCGCCTTTACTTATCTTCTTAAAAGTTTTACATACATACTCATCAGGCTGCATCCAACTCGATCCAGAAAGTGCTGCCCTCCCCCACTTCAGATTCTACTCCGACAGTCCCGTTCATCTTTTCGATGCCCTTCTTAACGATGCCAAGACCGATGCCAGTTCCGGGATACATCTCTTCACCGTGCAGCCTTTCAAACACATCGAATATCCTATCGTGATATTCGGGTGAGATGCCGATACCCTCGTCCTTGATCATTATCCTGATCTTTCCATCGGTCTTCTCTGTCCATATCCGAATCTTAGGTCTTTGACCATCCTCTACGAACTTGATAGCATTGGACAATAAATTACCCAAAACCTGTACTAGTATTGGCTCGTATGCCTTAGCACTTCCAAGATTTCGATACACTTCGATCTCTGCATCTTTCTCATCGATCTCGGTCTTTAGATTTTTAGTCGCTTTATCCAATGCAGGTTCAATTTCTGTTCTTTGTAATGCTATCTCCTCTCGAGATAATCTTGAATAAGCTAATAGATCGTTGATCAGTTTATCCATTTTTTGACTTGCGTTTTTTATTCGTTCTGCATATTCTATGCCCTTCTCATCTAAAACATCCGAATAATCTTTCACTAGGATATTGCTGAATCCTTCCATAGCCCTTAGTGGTGCTTTTAGATCGTGAGAGATAGAGTAGGCAAAGGCTTCTAGTTCCTTGTTAGCTGATTCTAATTCTTTGGTTCTTTCTTCCACCATCTCTTCCAAGCTCTCACGATGTTCTTGAAGTTCCTGCAGCGCCTTCTTTCTCTCTGTAATATCTATCGCAGTTCCGAGTCCGGCCAGTTTACCTTCGAAGCTTATCGACCCGCCCGTGAACAATATCCACCGTGGTTCACCGTTCTTCTTTACGATCTTGAATTCATAAGTAGGCTGCACCTTCGCTCCCTTTACCCTCTGCTTTCCCCGTTTTTTTACCATCTCCCTATGATCTGGGTGGACGACCTCCCAAAAATTCATAGTAAGTAGTTCGTCCGATGAATAACCGGTCAATCGTTCGCTGGATGGATTCACGTACACGAATTTATCCATATAGAGGAAAATGGCGAATGGACTGGTTTCTGCCAAGGTCTTAAATTTCTCCTCGCTCTCTCTTGTTTTTTTGGACCAGAAGTATATGATGAAGAATATCAGAACCGATGTGACAACAATAAAACCCCATCCTTTGAGAGTTTGTGCCCTGGTGAGTTCGAATGGATCATCATAGATGTTTTGAACAATTATATCGGAAATAACGATGTAAAAAATACATACTATCGCGTAAATCGTTGCTGATACAAAAGGTAGATACCAATCTTTCTCAGTAATTGATTTATCCATCTATTTTACCCCGTTTTCATTACAAGAAGTTCTAAATAAATATAATTTAGTCTATATGTAATTTTTGTATAATAAAAATCAGTGAAGGAAGGGGTTTTGGATTAAGCTACTTTTCCGGTCACTCGAATTTTACATCCACGTAGTGTGTCGAACAGGATATGCATGGATCGTAGGCTCTGACCAGCATCTCCAGCGTCAGTTCGATGTCCTTTTCCGGTTTGTCCAGTATCGTTGGAACAAGTTTCTCCATGTCCTGTTGTATGTTGGCGTGGTTCTGGTTGGTCGGGATGATGCAGTTGGCTTCGGTGCAGACACCGTCGTCATCGTACGTGTAATCGTGGAACAGTATACCTCTTGGTACTTCTACAGCGGAGATACCTCTTCCCGCTTTAACGTCTATCTCGGGCTGGTGGTAGGCTTCCTGCTCCTGCAAGCCTCTATCCATGATCTTATCGATGATGTTGATGGAATCCTCAACACTGTGGACCGTTTCGACCAACTGTGCTACATTGTTCATGAACGGGTTATGATTTACCGGTTCCAGAGCGAACATCTCAGACACCTGCTTGGCCAATGGGGTCAGTTGGTCGTAGTTGTTGTTCAACCTGGCAAGGGCACCGACCATGTACGATTCTCTGTTGTTCTTTGTATACTTCGCAGTTGATTGTGGTACCGAGTATTCGTTGGTGACGTCAAGATAATAATCCACGGGATAAGTGTCCGTATCCGTGGAAGCTATGATACCGTCGTAGAGAGCGTATTCGTCATCGTGTGTGAGCGAGATGAACTCGGTCTCTCTTGTGAAATCAGGTAACTTAGGCGCTAGGTCCTGTACCAAGCCCGCCACGGCCTTTAGATCGTCAACAGACGCTTCCAGCCTATCCTTCAAGTCCAACAATTCTTTTTCCGTAGGCAGCTTGGAAAATCCGCCGGGGATCAACCTCTGAGGATGGGTCGTCCTGCCGCACATCAATGCGGACATATCGTTTGCTAGGCGGTGGAGTCTGATAACGGTTTTCAGCTCTTCGGGATGTGAAGAAGCCAGTGGTATAACAGATCCCACACCCATGAGATCCGGTAGTGCAAGGTAACCGACGTGAAGGACGTGGCTCTGCATGTTCTCTCCGTGGAGCGCCAATCGTCTAAGTAAGGCGTCCTGCTCCGATATCTTGATATCCATGGCGGCTTCGGTGGCTTTCAACGAGGCAAGGGTATGGCCTATAGAACATATACCGCAGATCCTCGATGTGATATGGTGCAGTTCTTTCCAGTTCCTTCCTACCACTAGAGATTCGAAATATCTCGGTGCCTCGACTACCTGCCACTGACATTCTTTGATATCTCCATTCTCTGCGTTCACGACTATGTTGCCGTGCCCTTCGACTCTTGTCAAATATTCAACGTTAACGTTAACATCTTTACTCATCTTCTCTTGCCTCCTTTTGCCAGTTAAAATACAATTTAAATTTGTTCATCACTTCTTCTGGTGTGAGTCCGTACTCTTCAAGGACTTCCATGTGTGCGTCCTCGTTCGGGTTGTCTATCAGACCTCTGCAGCCCCAACAGATCGTTCCTTCGTTAACACAGCAGGAATCGCAGCCCGCTCTTGTTACGGGACCTACACAGAATTCTCCTCTTTCGAAGGCGCAGATGTTCTCGTTGAGCTTGCACTCCACGCAAACCGGGTAATCCGGTATCTGTGGATCTCTTCCAAGTACCAGAGATTCCACAACGTGTAAGAACTCATCTCTATCTATGGGGCATCCGTGGACTTTGTAATCCACCGGTATCACGGCATCGATGGCCTTGGCCTTGGGCCAGGATTCATACATATCTCCATCTTCCCCATACACACGATCTTTGACTTCATCGAATTCCTGGGTGTTCCTGATGGAGTTGATCCCACCTATTGTAGCACATGCTCCGATGGCGACTACGATGTCTGCGTTCTTTCTGATCTCTTTGAGTCTTTCTTCAGAGTGTGGAGTCGTTGCAGAGCCTTCGATGAATGCAATATCGTAATCATCGCTGTGCTCTTTCATCACCTCTCTGAAACTCACTACATCCACCACGTTGAGTAGATCCAATATCTTCTCTTCCAGGTTAGCTATCTGGAGCTGATCCCCTTCGCAGCCTGCGAGATCGAAGAATGCTGCTTTTGGTTTTGACATTATAACGCCTCCTCGAATCCTTTGATATCTTTATAGTTGAAAACCGGGCCGTCCTGACAGACGTAGTATTCGGCTTCGCTGCCATTTATCTGGCAGTGACCGCACTTGCCCACGCCGCACTTCATGTGCCTCTCGAGTGAGAGGAAGACTTTCTCCTCCGGCACCTGTTTCTTCTCCAGTTCCTGTAAAACGAATCGGTACATTATCGGGGGTCCACAAACCACTGTATTTGTATTGTCCAGATCGATGTCCACTCCGGGGATCAATGTGGTGATCACACCGACTTTGCCTTCCCAGCATACGCCTTCCGGACATCTGTCAACCGTCTCTCTGTAATCGATTTTCTCGCTTGCCCTCCATTTAGTCACTTCGTCTTCATAGAGCAACTCGCACGGTTCTCTGCATCCGTAAAGGATCTTGACATCTGCAAAATCATCTCTCCTGTCGAGAACATAATTTATGAGCGAGCGAAGAGGAGCTATCCCAAGTCCGCCTGCGATGAAAAGCACGTCTTTGCCCTCCAAAGTATCAACGGGGAATCCGTTGCCGAAAGGACCTCTGATACCTACTTTGTCTCCCGCTTTCATCCCGTGAAGAACACCGGTGACGTTCCCGACCTTCCTCACGCACAATTCGAAGGAGCTCTTCTCTCTCGTCGGTGAGGACGAGATGGATATCGGGGCTTCGCCTACACCCGGGATACTCACTTCTACGAACTGTCCAGGTTCATGACCTAAAGGCTTTCCGCTTTCGAGTTCGATCTCGAATAGTTTCTCCCGCTCCGTCATCTCTTTGACATTCAAAATCTCCGCTTTCTGTGGTAAGTATATGTTATCTTCGCTCATATTTTCCCCTCCTTTAGTTTGTTGTAGATCCGAGAGGGATCGGCTATATCAGGTACGCACTGAGAGGAGCATCTTCCACATCCTACACATGCGATATCTTCGAATTTGTTGTACATGTATCTTCCCTTCCTCATGTACCTGTGCCTGTATCGTTCCGCCCTGTTCTCTCTGAAGTTCTCTCCTCCGGCGACTTCAGCGAACCTCTCCAACATGCATCCGTCCCACTGCCTGAGCCGTTCTCCTTCTTCTAAAGAGATATCGTTGATGTCTTTGACGTCGAAGCAGTAACAGGTCGGGCAGACGAGATTACAGGTTCCGCAGGAATAGCAGTTCTCGGAGTTCTTCTCCCAGAATTCCTCGTTGCCGTAGTTCTCCTTCATGAGCTCTGGAAGCTCTTCCGGTGAGAAATCGATGGCTTTCTGGAACTTGCTTTTAAGTTCTTCCTTGACTCTCTCTACTTTTTGTTCATCTTCTTGTCCCGCTTCTTCCATGTTCGCGCTCTTCAACAGTTCTTCGCCTTTTGGAGTGCCGACTTCGACGGCGATCTTGTCTCCGATATCGGTCAACATCAGATCATATCCAGAATCAGTTGTGTATGTTCCCATGCTGCCGGCGAAACTCCAATCCGATACCGACTGCATGTTAACTCCAACGAGAACTGAATTCTCTCTCTTTTTCAGATAATTATCATCTTCGTGGGTATCTTCGAAAACCTTATCCATCTGCTCTATGGCGACAAGGTCGTATGGATGGATACCGATGATGATCCGTGGAACTACTTCGTTGACCGCTTCCATCTGTATATCATTGCCTCTGTTGAATCTGACCAGTGTTTCCCTTTGAGGCATGAAATACTTCTTTGGAGGCAGGATCGTGACATCGTAATCTAGCTTCAGATCTCCTGCTGAATTCAACTTGTCGAAAACGTACTTCGACCCCTTCGATTGTACACCGACGACTTCTCTGGAATCCTCTGAGATCAAGTTGTCTACAAAACCCTTAAAATCCTTTTTTGTGATAGTTTTCATGGTCTCTACCTTTGTGTTAATTAACCCGACATTAATCACCTTTTAAAATGTTTCGATGGTTTTGCGTAAAATTTTTAGGTGCCCAGAAAAATAGTTTTTCACTTTCCCCAGCGTCTCTGTCTGTTTTGATAAGACCGTATAGCCCTCAGGAAATCTATCTTCCGGAATCCGGGCCAATAAACATCGGTAAAATAAAGCTCTGAGTAGGCCAACTGCCATATAAGGAAGTTCGAGATGCGTTCCTCCCCGCTGGTCCTCAGTATCAGATCGGGGTCCGGCAGGTCGGATGTGTATAACCTTTTGGCAACCGCCTTTTCATCGATATCATCGACTTCCATCTCGCCGTCCTTGACTTCTTGAGCGACCTTTCGAATAGCACGGATGATCTCCTCTCTCCCCCCGTAAGCTACGGCTATATTGAAAAAATAATCGTCGTAGTCCTTGGTCTTTTCCTCGGCATATTGGATCGACTTTTTAACTCTATCAGGCAGTTTTTCCACCGCACCTATCGCCCTTATCTTGATCTTTTTCTTATGAACCCTTTCGTCGTCGGCAGCTCTTTTAAAGTTATCTTCGAAGAGATCCATCAACATCTCGACCTGCTCGGAATCCCTGTTGATGTTCTCCGTTGAGAAGGCATATACTGTGAGATATTTGATATCCAACTCCACGCACCAGTCCAACATCTCTTCGAGCTTCTCCTTTCCCTGCACATGCCCCTCGTTGCTGTTGAGTCCCAACTGCCTGGCGAATCGGCGGTTGCCGTCCATGATGACGGCTATGTGCTGCGGGAATGCCTCGTGGCTCTTGATCTCTCTGAGTAGGCGTTTTTCATACGCTTTGTATGCCGTGTCCGAAATCGTCTTGGTTATCTCACTTATGTTGTGCCACCGAGTCAATAAGATTTCTAAATGATATAAATATATGTTGGAAGCATCCCTCATAATAAAAACGCACCTCCGAACACAACCATTAAATACACTTTGAAAAATGCAGAATCAGGTGGTATATTTGAAACATAAGAAGTTATTCCTTCCGGGACCGACGGAGGTAAGCAAAGACGTGATCGAAGCGATGGATGAATGGATGTTCGGGCACAGATCCAACACCATGACCGATCTTTTCACTACAATAACAGAAGATACGAAAAAATTCTTCGACACGGAGAGTCACGTGATCATATTGACGGCGTCTGGAACAGCCTTCATGGAGAGCTCGATAATGGACTGCGTAGACGAGAACGTTCTCTGTGCTACATGCGGCAGTTTCAGCGAGAGGCAGGCAGACATCGCAGAGAGGTTGGGTAAAGACGTAGACAGATTATCTTACGAATGGGGCAAAGCGGTAAAACCCGAAGATGTGAGAGAAGAACTCGAGATGGACGATTACGATGCGTTCACGTGTGTGATGAACGAGACCTCGACCGGTGTGAGAAATCCCATCGAAGAGATCGGAAAGGTCATGGAAGATTATCCAGACACTCTGTTCATAGTGGACGGTATCTCGGCACTAGGTGGGGATTACATCGACATCGAAAAGAACAACATAGACGTTATCTTCACATCCGTGCAGAAGACGTTCGCCATGCCTCCTGGTATAGCAGTGTGTGTTGTCAACGATAAAGCTTACGAAAGGAGCTGCGAGGCTGAATCAGGTGCTTGGTACGCAGGGTTCAAGCGCAACATCGATTACTACAAGAAGAAAGGACAAACACATTCGACGCCTGCGATCTCACTCATGCTTGCTTATCGAGAACGAATGAAACAGATGCTGGAAGAAGGGCATAAAGCCGTTTCAGACAGACACCTCGAGATGGCTGAATACACAAGAGGATGGGCCGATAAGCACTTCGAGATGTTTCCAGAGGAGGGATACGAATCTCGAACTGTCAGCACGATAAAAAACACCCGTGGATTGAACATCGCAGAACTCAGGGAGAAGATCGACGAGAAGTACGACATGGTCTTCTCAAACGGATACGGCTCCAAGCTCAAGGAGAAAACGTTCAGGATCGGTCACATGGGCATCCATACCGTGGACAGCATAAAGGAACTGACCGATGCCATCGAAGACGTAGCAGGGCTGTGATCCACATGGTGAAGAGAGTTCTCGTTTGCAACCCCATCGATGAAGCGGCTATAAAGATGCTCGAAGATGCTGGATTAGAAGTGGACCAGAAGTTCGACATGTCTAAAGAAGAACTGACCGAGACCGTTCCACCCTATCATGCATTGATAGTAAGGAGCTCTACGAAGGTGAGAGAACCAACGCTCGATGCAGCCGAGAACCTCGAGGTCATCGGAAGACCCGGTATCGGCCTAGACAACATCGACGTAGATTATGCAGAGGACAAGGGTATAGCGGTTTACAACACACCGATGGCTACAACTTACTCCGTTGCAGAACTCGCCATGACCCACATCTTAGCGGCATTCAGAGATATCGTAGCAGGTACGAACAGTTTGAGAAATAACGAGTGGATAAAAAAGCAGCTCAAATCACATGAACTCTACGAGAAAACATTGGGTATAATCGGATACGGACACATAGGCAGAGCCGTGGCAGAGAGAGCCCACGCCTTCGGTATGAACGTGATCGCATACGATGTTATCGATGTAGATGACCCCGCTCCCGCGAAGATGGTGGATATGGACGAGCTTTTGGAACAAAGCGACGTGATAACGATCCACGTGCCTCATATTCCCCCGACCCACCACTTGTTAAGTTCAGAGGTATTCAAGAAGATGAAGGAAACAGCGGTGCTGGTTGACTGCTCGAGAGGAGGTGTCGTCGATGAAGACGCGCTTTACGATGCTCTCACGAACGGAGAGATCAAATTCGCCAGCAAGGACGTCTTCGAGGAGGAACCTCCAAAAGATAATCCGCTCCTAGAACTGGACAACTTCCACGCCACCCCGCACATAGGTGGACAGACCTTCGAGGGAGGTAAAAGAGCGGGGACACAGGCTGCCGAACAAGTGATCGAAGAACTGGAAAAAAGAGGTTAGACGATGGTAGATCTGAAGCCTTTCAAAGGCATACGATACAACAAGAAGAAGATTGAAGATATGGAGGACGTCATCACCCAGCCCTACGACAAGATACCGAGTGACCTGCAGAACGATTACTATGATAAAAGCGAATACAACTACTGCAGACTGATTTTACCAAAGGAGGAGAACAGGTACGATATCGCTGCTGAAAGAGTCCATGAGTGGATAAGGAAAGAGATTCTGGAGAAAGATGACAATCCAGGACTCTACGTTTACTATCAGGACTTCGAGGTGCTTGGAAATAAATACACCCGGAAAGGTTTCATCTCCGCCGTTAAACTGTATCCCTTCGAAGAAGGAGTGGTTCTTCCCCACGAGAAAACCCACAAAGGCCCGAAGATAGACAGGCTCAACATGCTCACCGCTACCGAAAAGAACCTAGAACCCGGTTTCATGTTGTACACCGATGAGGACGGCACTACCATCGATATTTTCGACGAAGTCAGTCAAAAAGAACCTCTCTACGAAGCAACTGACGGGTACGGTGTACACAATCGAGTCTGGAAGATAGAGGACCGAGGAGTTATTGAAAAAATCAAGCAGGTTCTAAATGGAGAACAAGTTGTCATAGCGGATGGGCACCACAGGTACGAAACCGCGGTGAACTACAGAGATACGATGAGGGAAAAGAATCCAGATTGGAAAGAGGGCGAAGCGTTCAACTACAGGATGACTTTCATGGTCCCCGTGCAGGACAAAGGTCTGGTCGTTCTACCCGGCCACCGATTACTTCTCCAAAGCGAGTTCAAAGAAGAGCACCTGGAGAAACTGAAAGATCACTTCGATATCGATGAGATAGACGTCCACGATGCAGACGGATTTCTAAAAGACAACGCGGATACTACTTCGTTCGTTGTCTACACGAAAAAGGGATGCTACTCTCTAAGGTTGAAAAGCAGAGATGCCATCGAGAAATTCATGGATCCGGACTACTCCCAGGATTACAAAGAACTGGACGTCGTAGTCCTCAGAGACGTTATCTTCGAAGGGGTCATGGAAACAGGTGAACTCAAGATCGATGAGACCATAGCATACGAGAGATGGTCCGAAGATGCGGTGAAAAGAGTTGACCGGGAAGAAGCAACGGCTGCATTCCTTGTTAACGCCACGAAACCGGAACAAGTTTTAAAGGTGGCTAAGAACGGTGAGCGCATGCCACAGAAGTCAACCGACTTCTACCCGAAAGCTGACTCTGGTTTCGTCATGATGGACATCTCTCTGGGTGAGATGCTCTAAAACACTTTTCTTTTTTATTTTCAGTAATCGAACTCTTCAGCCAATTTTTTCATCCGTTCTACGGATCCTGAATAACCGGCTTCTTCCATTCTTCTTATCAGGTCCTCGAATCTATCCCCACCGCCGGCCGTGTTGTCCGCGTGACAAACGATCTTCTCTTCCAACGTCTCCGGGATGTAACTTCTGACAGGCAGGTCCTGCTCTTTCGCTTCCTCTTTAGTGATCCCTCCGCCGACGTGCCTTTCGACTATCCTAGCGAGTTCCTCATCCCAACCCTTATCCTTTATGATCTCCGCCCCTTCGACTCCGTGTGCGACACCGTGGGTCACCGTTCTTCCGATATCGTGAAGCATGGCACCGGCCATCAGTAAACGCAGGTCTCCGCCGTATTTTTTATGCAGTTCTAACGTTCGGTCCAGTACTTCCAACGTGTGCTCGATTATCTTTTCTTCCATCCCTCTACCTATCAACAGTTCGTAGCACTCACCCAGAGAAGGTATCTTACTGTAATCTATCACACGTTTTCCCTCTTCAGATGGGAGCACTGCCATCCTCCTTCCGGGTATCCCAGTCATTTTCCTGGAGTTGTACCGGTCTAAAAAAACCGATAGGGCCGCTACTTCAGAATGGGGCTGGTTTCCAACGGCAATATTATGATCCGCCAGTTCGTAAACGTCACCTGGAACTTTTTCCGCTCCAACGATTATCAGCGGGTCTTCGATTTGGTTCATATCCAGATCGTCTATGCCCTCTCCGTACATGGTCAGATGTATCGTGGTCCCCTCCCATTCTCTTATGCAGTTTCTCCAGTCTCCCACTTCGCTTATTCTAAAATGCCCTCCAAACCTTTCTGTAACATCGGATACCGTTCTCTTCACACGGGAATCAATTTTCGGCATAATCACCTCTCCCGCTCCGAAAGCTCTAGCGGTCAAGCAAACGTGGGTGGTCATCCTTTTATCCCTTTCCGGCCGATGGCCTAATCTCAGAACGGAAGTCAAGTTATTTCACGTCCCTTATCATCTACCAGGAATCTTCTTCCTCTGGAAAGAGATCTTTCTCCCTGTGTTCTTCCGCCCTTCTCTCCACACTAGATGGTTCGGTTTCTTCCTCGTATTCATCCTCAATATCTTCATCGAACTCTTCTTCTTCCCATTCGTCTTCTTCGTAGTCCGTTCCACTCCATTCCCTTCCACCGCCGAGTTCGCCTCCTTCGATCATCGGCACCAGTACACCGCGTGTTAATAGAAGCGATGTGATGAAAGTGAATATCGCCGGGAGTACGATGTAAAGGGTCAATTCGATGCCGGATAAGTTTTGACTTGTGCCTGATTGATAACCTATCCAGACTATAGCGGCTGCAACGACTCCGGACAAAAATTTTCCGATGATGTCAGAACTACCGGTCAGGTCCTCCAGGAAGAAGAAGGGAGCAATAAATACGCCCAGTATAAAAGCCAATACAGAATAGAAAAAAACCCATTGTTCTAACCCCATTATCACGTAGATGAAATACGTCACTGTTCCGATTATCGCCATCCCTGATATTAGAGCGAAGGTCCCCGTCGAATATCTTTCAAATATATCAAGGTCGTATAGATCCATAATATCATCTTTTCATATTATTTTATTCTTCTTCCTTCAATTCCATTATACGGTGTCCTCTGTAACCTAAGTTGATCGAGCGTTTCACCAAACTTTTCAATGTTATCTGAGATACTCCGATCTTTTCGCCGATATCTTTGGCGAAGTTATCACCTTTCTGTACATCTTCCAGTATCTTTTCTTCTAGGTCTTTGAACTTTTCGTCGTCTACCATAGCAGCATAGAGCACTTCGCTTATCTCTTCAACCGGTACAGTGGCATCGATATGGACCTGAGAGTAGTAGGTGTGATAAGCTCGCTGGGTCTCTTTATCCGTGTGCTGCCATCTAGTCTCGACCAATTTCATCTTCTCGAACAGTTTCAAGGCGTCTTTACCCTCTTCACCGTATTCTTCCTCGATCTCTTCAGCGGTCTTCCACCCTTCTGCCAGATCTGTAAATATCTGTTTTTTCTTCTCGGTGCTGACCGCTCTGAGTATCGGGACGAAGTCGGTCACATCCTTGATTACTTTTATTCGTGCCATCGTAAATCCTCTTACACTATACATTGATATAATTTAATATTTTTCTATACTTACTGTAAAATTTTACTATTTTTCTAATTTTCTCTATTCTCTTCGTTCCTTCTTTTCCTTGGATTTCTAACCAGCGACCTAGCCCTTATGATAAACGGGGGGATACTCTCCACGTCCTTTATCTCTTTTTTAAGATGCTTGATGAGCCTCCTCCTGTACTCCATATCCGGCTTGATACTGTTCGCCCTGCAGGCCCTCTTTATACGGCCGGCGAGTCTCCTTCCAGTGTGGTCCCAATCCGTGAGTACTATGACTTCTTCATACTTTCCTCTCATCCCCTCTATGATATGGAAGATCGTCTTTCTGCCTTTGATCTTGATGATCACACCTTCGAATCCGAGTGCACGGAGAGCTTCGACATCCTTTTTACCCTCGACGATTATAGGGATCGATCTGTTGTCTTCCCTCATCGTATCCAGGGTATCCTCGACACCCTTGAGTTCTTCTTCTATCCTCATCTTCTCAACTTTAATATTATATTTTATCCAGTGCGGACAAAAAGTTTTTTTCATCCATACCTTCCAGGAACACCTTTTTCTTCCTGGACGTTTGGCCTTTGGTTATATAGACTCTACCCTCTTCTATGCCGAGAAAACGTGCAAAGTATATTATCAGACCGGCGTTGGCTTCTCCGTCCACGGCCCTACCTCTAACTTTGACCTCCAAACATTTCCTCCACATATTGTATCCTGATATCTCGTTTTTTTCGGAACCAGGAGAGACGAATAGGTCTACATAGATGCCTTCAGCAGTGGTATGAATACAATCTTTTACACATTCAGATTTCATCTGAAACGAGTATCGCTCAAAACACTTAAAACATTTGTGATAAGAAAAAAGGGGTGAGGAGGTGATAGTGATTATGAAACGGTTGAAAAAGACATACGTGGGTCGCGTCTGAGTTTCTTGCTCGACTTAAGACCGGTTATTATGGACATGAGCTTGATCTTATTCTTGAAAAGTGGATCTATTCTAGCCCCGAAGATCACCCCGGCGTTGGGGTCGAGTTTGGATGTCATGGATGTCACAACATCGTTCATCTTCTGTAGATTCATATCCGGCCCTCCAGTAACGTGGATCAGCGCCTTCTTGGCACCAGTGTAATCCACGCTCAAAAATGGATTGGAACTTGCTTCTTCCACCGCCTTCAGCGGTTCGTCGATGCTGGACTCTCCCTTCATCAATGTGGATACTCCACCGGTTTCTAGAACGGATCTAAGGTCGTTGAAGTCTAGATTGATGAGCGACGGGCAGGTGACTGTCTCGGTGACGCTCTTGATGAGATCTGAGATCAGTGCATCCATAACACCGAAGGCTTCGTCCATGGGAAGGTCGGAAACGACTTTGAGAAGTTTATCATTTTCTAATATGATGGTCGAGTTTGCATAGCTTTGGATCTTTTTCACTCCTTTGATAGCGTAATTTCGTCTCATCTTTCCCTCGAAAGAGAAGGGCATGGTCAGTATCGCTATCACCATGGACCCTCTCCGTCTGGCGATCTCGGTTATCACAGGTGCTGCCCCCGTTCCAGTCCCTCCGCCCATACCCGCTGTGACGAAAATAAGGTCGGCATCTTTGAACATATTATTGAAACCTCCCGAAGCACACTGGGCACAGTCTTCTCCCACCTTGGGACTTCCACCCGCCCCGAGCCCTTTGTTGTGTTTGGCACCGATAAGAACCCTATTGTCAGCCATGATATTTTCGAGATGTTCTCTATCGGTGTTCACCGCGATGGTTTCAGCGCCTGTGATCCCCATGCGGCTCAATCTGTTGATGCTGTTATTTCCTCCACCTCCGACTCCTACAACGTATACTGACAGACGACTAAAATCCCCATACTCGTTATAGCCCATCGAGACCATATTGATTCCTTCGGTTAGAGTGCCTCATCTAAGAGGAAGATGCATCCCAATTACTCTTCTTCCAACTTCTTCTGATATTCTTTTATCCTCTGACGCACGTATTCACGTACGGCTGTCCTTATGGCATCGTCCACGGATATCGAATCACCGCCGCTCACCAAGCTTTCTATCTCGGTTACCTTCTGCTTCGGAAGATCCACCGTTACTTTGGATATGTGTTCCGGGGCATTTCTAGCCTTGATGAATTCATCTATTGCGGTTCTGATAGCTTCAGACATGTTGGAGAAATCTCCTTTGTCCACTAGTTCATTTAGACTATCTGCCATGTTGTTTGGAATTCTGACGGTTATTCTTTGTGTGTCCGACGACATAAGTGCACCAACGGTATTTTAGTCCGACGTATTTTGCAGATACGTCAGACATAAGGTTTATTGTTTAATATATTTATAATACTTTCGGTAATTGTCATAAAGAAAATATAATATACGGTGACTTCTATCTGCATTTGAGACCAAGAGTGGATAATAATTTGATAAAAATGAGTAATATTTAAATAAGATAAAGGAGATGGAATCTTAAAATATGATGTCTGGAGGCAAAAACGAGGAAAATACCTTCGTGGATCGCGAAGAAATTCTAGAAAAACTAAAAACGCATTTGGAGAGGGTAAGAAATTCCGATGGTCATCTAGTTCTCCTTAAAGGCGAAGCTGGGGTAGGGAAAAGCGCCATCGCAGAAGAATTTGCTGATAGATGTGGAAACGAAAATTTGAAAGTGTTGACCGGTAGATGCCTTTACTATGAAAGTACGGATCCCTATATCCCTTTTTTAGAGGCCCTTAAGGAATATCTGGATACCCATGAAAGTGAAACTACCTACGATGGCGGAAGGCAATATTCCAGTATCGGTGCACGCTCAATAAAAAGCACGAGCACTTTTGGAGGGCCCGTGGGTTTGATCGGTGTAAAATCCTATACCGAGGAGGAGGCCGATATATCCTTAACCGACAAAAGGGAGATAATGTTCGATAAGGTCACCAATCTGATCATTAAACTCTCTAAGAGACAGCCGGTATTGCTGTTCCTCGACGATATGCAGTGGATAGACGAAGCCTCGGCACAACTATTGCACCACGTGACCAGACACATCTCCAACAATCAAGTGATGATACTCGGTGCATACCGGCCGGAAGAACTGATATCCAAGGGTGAGGAGATGCCTTTGGATAAGGTACTGGACAGGATGCGTGAAGAAAAATTATTGAGTGAAATCGAGGTTCCAAGGATGAAATTCCAGGCGACGTCCAAGATGATCAAGGATATCCTTAAAAGGGACGACCTCCCCAATTCATTCTTATTGATGGTCTTCCGGGAAACCGAGGGTAACCCGTACTACGTGATTGAGATACTCAATTCCATGGTAGATGAGGGGATCATAGACCCTTATTCATATGATTGGGACCCGGAAAGGGACCTTTCAAATGTTATCATACCCTCTTCTATAAGGGATATCACCAGCAGACGTTTATCAAAGCTTTCTTCCAACGAAAAAAAGGTCTTGATGTACGCTTCCACCATCGGTACGGAATTCAACTTCGAGGTCCTCGAAGAAGCTATGCATATGGATGTTATAGAACTACTTGACATAATAGATGACCTCATTTCGAGGGGGTTGATACAAGAGAAAGATGGGGCTGAACAGGAGATATACAGGTTCAACCATGTCCAGTTGAAGATCAGCATCTACGATGATATGGGTAGGAGTAGAAAAAGAGTTCTTCACAAACATGTAGGAGATGCCATCGAAAACATTCATAAAAGCAACCTCGAAAAACATTACTACACTCTCAGCAGTCATTTCTACAAGGGAAAGGATTATCCCAAAGCTTATGAATATTCCCTGGGTGCGGGTGAAAAAGCTCTTCAGAGCTTCGCAATCGAAACGGCAATAGAACACTACGAGATCGCATTGAAATCGATCAATAAAGCTCGAAAGATCGACGAAAAGGAGAAGAAAAAATTAGAATTGTATAACAAATTAGGAGAACTCTACCACGATATAACCGATTACGATAAAGCCGAGGAGATGTTCAGGAAGAAACTCGAGCTCGCTAGGAAAGTTGAGGACAAGGAGAGCGAGGCTTTCGCATTACTGCAAGTGGGACACATACTGAAGGACACTCAGAGATACAACGAAGCCGAAAACGACTATGACAAAGCGCTGGATATCTTCAAGGAATTGGATGAACCGGAGGGCATAGCCGATGCGAACCGGGGCTTGGGCTACATTCACTGGAGGAACGGTGAATTCAAAGATTCTATTGAACACTACGAAGAAGGCATCAAAGAGGCGAAGGAAGCCGAGGATCAAAAGACATTAGCACTGATCTATCTGGAGATGGGGCTGGTCTATGGACATAGAGGGGATAACGACACCGCCATCGATTACTTTAAACAGAGCGTAGAACAGCTGGAAAACAAGGGTGCCTATCGTGACATATCCCGGGCTTACAACAACATCGGTGACCAGTACATGAAAAAAGAGGAGTGGGAAACAGCTATCGAATACTTCGATAAGAGCGTCGAGTACGCCAATAAGATCGGAAACAAAACTTTCATCGGTTGGTGTTATTTCAACCGTGCAGAAGCCATGGCGAAGAGTGGTGATCCAGACAGTGCGGAGATGTACGTGGACCGGGCTGAAGAAGTCCTTGAAAACCTGAACGATAAAGTCGGTCTCTGCTCGGTGTACCGGGTAAGAGGTATAATCAAAGGACTGCAGGAAAACTACGACGCCGCCTTGGGATTACTCTTCAAATCGTTGAACAAACTTGAAGAATTGGGGATCCCGTTCTTGGTCGGCGAGGACAAATACGAGATAGGAGTGGTTTACGAAACGATGGGGGATAAAGAAAATGCTCGAAAATATTACGAAGAAGCTCAGGAAATCTTCGAAGGATTGGGTGCTGAACTGTTCCTTAAAAAATTGAAGGAACGACTCGACGACCTATAAAGGATATATCCATTTTTCATCTATTTTACTGTAATCAGAATAATCCGATTTTACGAAGAATATGTCTAATTCCCGCTCTGCACTCTGTTTAGAATCTGAAGCGTGGACGATGTTCCGGGCGATATCTATACCGTAATCCGCTCTTATTGTTCCAGGCCGTGCCTCTTTGGGATCGGTTTTTCCCACCATCTTCCTTATCAACGATATGACTGAATCTCCTTCTACCGCCATGACGACGACGGGTCCTGACGTGATGTATTGTAAAAGGGGTTCGTAGAAATCTTTTCCCTGGTGTTCTGCATAGTGTTTTTCAGCGGTTTCCCGTTTAACTTCCATCATCTTCATCGCTGCTATCTTCAGCCCTCTTGACTCTATCCTATCGATTATCTGCCCTATCAGGCCGCGCTGAACGCCGTCGGGTTTGACCATCAAAAAAGTTCTTTCCAATTTATTCACCAGTTATTCTTTCTTCTTGATTCTTTTCTTTTTTAGTTTTTTCTTCGTAGTCTTCTTGTCTTTGGAAGTTTTCTCACTCTTTTTCTTCTTGTGGTAAGTTTTGAGTGCCTTCTCCTGTGCGTACTTTTTCGTCCATCTGGTTTCCCTGTCCTTTCTACCCAATTTGACCATATTTTTCTTACACTTACCAGAGCAGAAATAGAATACCTGGCCGTCAACCTTGACATACATCTTCCCGGTACCGTACTCTATCTCGCTGCCGCAGAAAGAACACTGTCTCGTCTCGACCATCTATCTCACCCCGATGGATCTGGCCTCTCTGGCTGTTTCTCTCAGCATGAGGATATCGCCCATTTTGATAGGCCCCATCACGTTCCTTGTTATGATCCTACCTTCATCTCGTCCTTCCAAAACACGTACTTTAACCTGTGTGGCTTCGCCGGTCATCCCCGTGCGTCCTATAATTTCGACGACTTCTCCTGGTGTACCTTCATAATCTGCCATCTGAGACCACTCTCATTTTATTTTAACTTGGATAGGGATTTTATCAAGTCCTTTAACATCTCTTCTGCGTTGCCCGGATCCGTTATAGCGACTGATGCTGAGGAAGCGTCCAAACCGGCTGCGCCTCCGAGTTCTTGTTTCGTGGGTACGTAGGAGTAGGGCACTTCCTTTTCTTCGCATAGAAGAGGGATGTGCGCTAAGATCTCAGGAGGGGTGACGTCTTCAGCCATCACTACGAGTTTGGCGTTCCCTCTTTCGATTATCTTGGTCACTTCGTTTGTACCCTTTCTGATTTCTCCCGTATCTCTTGCTATCTCTACCGCTTCGTAAGTTTTGTCCACTAATTCATCGGGCATCTCGAAATTTACATATATATTTGCCATCTGTTAACACCTCTTTCAGACATTACGTCTTCACAATTCATCGGTTGAATGAAGTAACCTCTCTACAGAGGGTGTGGTATAAAAAGCTTTTTGAGACTCCGGCTTCATCCCGAAAGTCTTAAGCGATTATTGATTCATTTGGGACGGACGTTTGAAAAAGAACAAATTGATATACCTTAAACTCAATTAACGTATTGCGGTTTTCGCAATAGGGTGGACTTGTGGCCTATTCAACTTGGATCCACAAGTCCACGCCTAACTCTTCAGCCCTTTGGCAGTACAGCATTTG
>JAWOBZ010000052.1:0-7324 GCA_046484045.1 Thermoplasmata archaeon
CCTCTACTTTATCTTTGTTGTGCTCGTAATCATCGTCGCTGAACTCCTCTGGAAACCTCTTGACGAGCTCGATCGCTACTCTTTTTATGTATGTTGGTCTTATGTTTCCCATAGTATTTCCTCTCGGGATTTCGGGCGAACTATAAGGTACATGGATATAAAGGTTATCCTGCGTTTTATCAGGATTCTCTCATCGTATCGATTTCCTATATTGAATTATCCTGCGAAACGATGTTAATATATTTGAAATATCATAATAATAAACGCCCTTATAGTAGGTATGCCTTCGCCCATAAATTACAATTATGTTAATTTATTAGCAACAAAACACATATATATTCCTATTGAATAAAGGAACAGTAAGATGAACAAATTGACCATCGTTAAAAGATTGGAGTCCTCAAGGATGGCGTTATTCACACCCGCCCAGATATCGACGATATTAGACAAAAATATCAACAGTACCAGGGTGTTATTGAGTAGGCTGGAAAGTGAAGGAATTTTAACCAGGGTGAAAAGAGGGCATTACTGTTTACCGTCCACACCGGTTCTAAGCGTAGCTTCGAATATATATCCTCCTTCATACATCTCTTTATGGGCGGCTTTCGAATATCATGGAACCACCACCCAGTCCCCTCGTGTTATCGACGTGGTCAACACATCTAAATCCGGTAGAAGGGAATTATCGTTGGAAGGTGGGAATTACGAGATCCGTTTCATCAAGACTGACGAGTCTAACATATATGGGATGGAAAAAGTGTTATTGGACGGTAAAGAAGCTTTCATCGCCGATAAAGAAAAGGCAGTCGTCGATGGTTTACTCTTCAATGAATATATACCTCTGGGAGAAGTTATCGATGCTTTAAAAGACGGAATCGATGTGGAGAAAGCTGTTAAATACGCGAAAAAGTATGGAAAAATAGCTGCAATGAAACGCCTGGGCTACCTTTTAGACAAAGAGAACTATGATTGTAAACCTTCTGATTTTGGCGGCTTATCTAATACTTACGTACCCTTGGATCCGTCTTTAGAACGTAGGGGAAAATACGATTCAACTTGGCATATGATAGACAATAGGAGGGGGGTATAAGTGATTAAAATAATTTTAACCCACATCCATCCAAGGAGGCAAAAATGAATAGAGAGGAACTTAAAAAATATCTTGGTATCACGGCTTATAACCTCGGTCATGTTGAAATAGACTACATACAGCACATAGCTTTGGGAGCTCTTTCGAGAAAATGGAGCTCTTATCTGGTATTCAAAGGTGGTACAGCTCTACAAAAGATCGGTATGACCCCTAGATTCAGCGAGGATCTAGATTTTACTGAAGAGAAAAATATCTCTCCTGAAAAGATCTCAGATACGGTCATTAGAGCCATCGAATCGTACAACTATCCCGTGGAGGTCGATCGTTTATCGGACGAGGACATGACAGCAGGATTTAGAATCAAAGTCCAGGGTCCGTTATTTAGGAATAACAAAGGTGTATGCTCCATAAGATTAGAGATAAGTAGAAGGGAGGAGGTTCTAAGAGAACCATCCGTCGAAGAGATCGACTCACCGTATAAAGACGTGCTTCCGTATCTGATCAAAGTGATGGATCTTGACGAAATAAGCGCAGAAAAGATCAGAGCGATCTTGACTAGAGATAAAGTCAGAGATGTTTATGATCTGTATAAATTGATAGAGAAAGATGCCGTCCTGGACCTTGATTTGATAAATAAAAAACTTGAATATTATGACATGGAATACGATGAGGACCAGATCATTCAAAGGTGCAATGTTTTAAGAAAAAGATGGGACAACGATCTGAGTAGTTTGATGGAAAACGTTCCCGATAAAGATGTCGCAATAGAGAAGATCATGTCAGAAGTGAATAGAATCTCAAATATATGAAAGGAACATGGGCATCACTAATAGACACGATACTATAGAATTTAAAATCACCCGACGAATATAGGCCTCTTGGACAGCATCTTGGGCAGAGGCAGACCTCTGAACGGCATACCGGTCTGCTCTTTTTCCAACCTATCTTTGAGTTCGGTCAGTGTCATCTTTACCTGGTCTTTCTCACCGCGTATCCTGACAGAGATGATACCTTCTTCGATCTCCTTCTCTCCGATGACACCTATGAACGGTATCCACTCCTTCTCGGCGTCTCTGATCTTTTTCCCGACGGTCCTATCGGTGTCGTCCACGTCCACCCTCACATCATCGAATTCGTCCGATAGTTCCACCGTATATTCCAACTGGTCGTCTGATATCGGGAGTAGTCTGAGTTGTGTAGGTGACAGCCAGTAGGGGAAGCTCGGTTTGATACCTCTTTTCTGCTCTTTCTCTGTTTTCTCCAAAAGGGCAAACATGACCCTCTCGATTGCTCCGCTGGGACTCTGGTGCAGTATATACGGATGTTTTTCTTTCCCGTCTTCATCGACGTAGGTGATACCGTATCTCTCTCCGTTCTCTACGTCGAGCTGATCGGTTACCAAGGCACTCGCTCGACCGAGCGGATCGATGAAGTTGAACTCCATCTTGAATATGAAGTAGAAGAATCTCTCGTCCCAGATCTCAAGGAGCGCGGGCTTACCGTAGCTCTTAGCCACTTCGGTCAATATCTCTTTGTTTTCCTCGTAGAAATCCCTTGTACATCTGAGAGCTAGTTCCATATCATCTGGAACCGATAAGCCGAGTTCGTCCATTACCGACTTGGCAAGTTCCAATCTGTTCATCATCTCTTCCTTCGCCTGCTCGATATCAGCGCACATGGCATGATGGTCGGGCATGGTGAAGGCACGCAGTCTTCTCAATCCAGTGAGTTCTCCTCTCTGCTCCACTCGGAATGAATATTTCGTGAGTTCATACATGCGAAGTGGTAGGTTCTTGTAAGAAACCGTCATGTCGTGTGCCATCAAGAACTGGCCGAAGCACGCCGCAAAACGTAAGAACACCTCCTTATCCGGGGTCTCGATGTTGTACTGCCTAGCCGGGAATCTGTGTAGATAGCTTTTCAATGAAGGATGATTCAGATCGTACATGATGGGGGATTCGATCTCCATAGCACCGTATTCCCTGGTCTTTTCACTGACGAAATCTTCGAGCAGGCCCTTCATCATCCTACCCTTAGGGTAGTACCTGAGATTACCAGGATCTGAACCGGGTTCGTAATCCACCAGCTCGTGCCTCTGCATCAACCTGATATGAGCTGACTCCTTTCCACCGCCGATCTTCTCTCCGGCTTCATAAGCAACCAGTTTCTCCAGACCTTCTAAACCCGAGAAATCGTAACCTTCGACCTTATCTTTTGATAGATCCAATTCGTGGAATTCTCCGTCCAAGTCCAAAATACCCCAGGTGCTCTCCATCTCCTCTTCTGCTTCCAATGCTTTGGACGTGACCTCCTCTGCCTCGCCCTCGGGTACGATCTCCTTCGATAACTCCGAAAGCGGATGTCCCTTACAGCTCAACTGGAAGGCTTTATACCACCCGAATGGTGACCTGTGGATATGGTAATCCTTGGCAAGTTCTTCCTCCATACCCTTCAACACTTGAACGGCAGTATCTGGATTCGATAGATTCGAACTGAGATGAGCGTATGGATAGAGCATTATCTTCTCCACCCCGAGCTGCTCGGCTGTGTTCAGTATAGATTCCACACCCTTCTCGATGACTTCTTCTTCCCTACCCTCGTCCACTTTCTCAACCGCCGTGAAGACCGATAGGCACTCTTCCATACCGCCTTCTTTCATCTCTTCAGCTATCTCCTCGGCAACTGGAGTCTTCTTTTTCGTTTGATATCTCATATAGTCCGAATGTATCAACAATATCCTCATCTTATCACACCAATGTTAGTTCCAACAGACCGGGTATCAGTATCTCTACTATGAACATACCGAACAGTATACCCAGTAAAAAAGCTATGGCGATCAGTCCGTTTCGATTGTCCTCTTCCTCTTTGAACCTCGACAGCCTATCGTTCCACTTCAAAAGGTCTATTCCCTGCTTAAGATTGCTCATCTTCTTCCTCCTTTTCCTTTCCAACTTTTGCCAAGAGTATCAAACCGCTGCAGCTCTGGCACGCTTTCAACTCGTCGTTCCAGCAGTCGTCACACACCCATCTTCCACAGAAACCGCACTGCTTGATCTCCTTTCTACCGAAGACGCCCTGACAAAGATCGCATACGTATCTGTCCATATCTTTGAGGTCCTCTTCGGGCTTAGAACCTGGTTCTCTGACCCGCTTGACCGATTTCATAACTTTATCGAAGGCATCGTCGGATTTCATAGATTGCAATTACATCAATCTAATTAAAAAGTTTCCGATGCTTATTTTTCGTGCCAAAGGTTAAGTATTCAATGTAAGATGAAAAACGCATATGTGCGCGTACAAGAGAAAAGACGGCTACTACTACAAAGCCAAGAAAGAAGGCTACCGATCTAGAGCAGTGTATAAACTGAAACAGTTGGATGACAAGTTCAACATCTTCTCCAGTGAAGACGTGGTAGTCGATCTAGGCGCCGCACCAGGGAGCTGGAGCCAGTATGCCGTGGAGAGGGTCGGCGAGGACAACGTGATCGCGGTAGACCTCCAGAGGATGAGAGATATCGACGGAGTGGACGTATATCAAGGGGATCTAACCGATGATGAAACACTCAACCGACTATCGATAATCGCCGGGGACGTCGACGTGGTGATCTCTGACATGGCTCCTAACATCAGCGGTAATTATTCCATGGATCAGGCACGTTCCGTATATCTCGCGTCAAGAGCCTTAGAATTCTGCAAGGTCGCACTGAAACCCGGAGGGAAACTGGTCGTAAAAGTTTTCCAGGGCGATGACTTCGAAGACTACCTCGAGATGGTAAACCGATACTTCAGCTTCGTTAGATGCAGTTCTCCCAAGGCGTCCAGAGACAGCAGTTCCGAGATGTATGTCATAGCCAAAGGTTTCCAAAACATACAAAAAGATTAAAAGGACGTAGGGAAATTATCATACGATCAACATGAAGACTTACATCAAACTCGTGTTCAGCAGTGAAGGAGAAAAACCATCTGAGGTCGTCGACGTTCTTTATGGATTGGGTTTCGAACCGCAGAAGGGGGAGTACGATATGGTTTACAAGTGGGACAACGGTGCTTCAGTCAAGGAAGCTATCTGGTTCGCAGATAAAGTACACACTGCTTTAGAAGGTCTCAATGTATCTTTCTGGATGGAAACGAACGAATAAAAAAGAATAAAAGATAAAGGGGTTTTATTCAGAAACCGTATTCTTCACACTTTTCATCGACATCTTTCTGTATCTTTTTGATATCGTCTTCAGTTAGATGTCTGAACCTTCTCTGTGTTTTCAGGTACTCTTCTACCGGTTTCCTTTCTTTAGGCTTCTTTGTAATATTTAGATTGCAGATGTCGCCGTCTATAGCTTCCCACAGTACGAAGATGCCCGTTTCTACTGCTAATCGAGCTATCTCTACAGTGTTATCGCTGCCGTGTCTCCATCCCGTCGGGCAGGGAACGAACACATGTAGGAATGCCGGGCCGTCAACTTCGAGTGCTTTCTTCACTTTCTTCTGCAGGTCTTTGTAATAGGCCACTGAAGCAGTCGCTGAATAAGGTATATCGTGTGCTGCACATATAGCTGCTATCGGTTTCTTCTCCCTTGTCTCTCCTATACTGTACTTACCCGAGGGGGATGTCGTCGTACTGGCACCGTATGGCGTCGAGCTGCATCTCTGTATCCCCGTGTTCATGTAAGCTTCGTTATCCAGACAAACGTAGGTTACATCGTGTCCTCTTTCTAGCATACCTGAAAGTGCTTGGAATCCTATATCGAAGGTTCCACCGTCTCCTGCGAAAGCTATGACGTTGACCCCTTCTTTTCTACCCAGCTGTTTAAGAGCTACTTCTACTCCCGAAGCGACGCTCGCTGAGTTCTCGAAAGCTGCGTGGATGAGTGGTATCTCCCAAGCCGTCTCCGGATAACCGGTGGATACGACTTCTAAACAACCGGTACAGACCGTTGCGATAGTGTTCGGACCTGCGACTCTCAGTATCTGCCTGACAGCTATTCCTTCTCCGCAGCCAGCGCACATCCTGTGTCCCGGTGCAAACAATTCTAGTTCTTCTTCCGCCATCATATCACCTCATTACCTCTTCGTTCATGTTTATCCATTCAACCAGCTCCTTGACCTCGCCTTTGTTCACCGCTTCCAATGTCTTATCGTAGATCTCCTCGTAGTTCTCTATGAATATCTCTCTTCCACCGAGCCCGGTTATGAAGTTCTTGATCAGCGGAGAGTTGTTGTCGTTGATGAAGGTTCCAGCTACTTCTGCGAAGACTGCTCCACCGAATCCTGGAGATACGTTCCTATCTACTACTGCTACTCCTGAAGCGTCTGCAAAGATCTCCTTTATCTCCTTGAACGGGAACGGCCTGAACACAGTCAGCTTGGCTAGACCGACCTTTTTACCCTCTTTTCTCATCTTATCGACCGCCGCCCTGGCCGTCCCTGTCATGGAACCCATGGTCAGCAGGATGATATCGGCGTCGTCGCACTTGTATGGAGTCACTTTGTTGTACTCTCTGCCGAACTTCTGTTCGAACTCGTCGAACACTTCGTCGATGATCTTTTCACTGTCTTCCAGTGCCTTTGTTTGGTCGTACTTGAATTCTTGGTAGTACTCGGGTGTACCGAATGAACCGAACGTTGCAGGTTTTTTCGGGTCCAACGTTCCAGCTACTGGCTTGTATTGTGGTAAGAAATCGTCAACGTCCTCCTGTGCCGGTACGTCCACGCCCTCGATAGTGTGTGTTAGAACGAATGCGTCTATACCCACCATCGCTGGCAGCAGAACTCGTTCGTCCTCTGCGATCCTGAATGCGTTGATCATGAGGTCCAGACCTTCCTGGTTCTTCTCTGCGTAGAATTGCATCCAACCTGAATCTCTCGATGCCATTGTATCCTGATGATCACACCAAATATTGATCGGCGCTGATAAAGCTCTGTTTCCGACCGCCATGACTATCGGTAGCCTCATCCCGGAAGCTATGAAAAGCATCTCGTGCATGAGTGCGATCCCTTGTGAGGCCGATGCGGTACAGACTCTTGCACCGGTTGCCGATGCCCCTATACAAGCGCTCATAGCCGAATGCTCGCTCTCGACTCTTATCATGGTGGCACTCATCTCTCCGTCAGCTATGTACTCGGAGATCTTTTCCGGGAACAGCGTCGATGGAGTGATCGGGTAGGCTGGAACCACGTGAGGCCTGCACAATTTAGCTCCAAGTGCCGTGGCCATGTTGCCCTTGATCGTCATCGATG
>JAWOBZ010000019.1:0-12613 GCA_046484045.1 Thermoplasmata archaeon
GCCAGGCCGCATCAAGGTATTCCCTGGAGACCGGTTGAATCCGGTCCGCAACAGCTTTCCATTCCATTTCTTATCCTCCGGGATCTAGTATTTGCAAAAGAAAACCCCATCCGGGTCCTTATAACAGGCTGCCTTGCCAGGCGTTATCGTGTGAGTCACAGTTCTCTATCCATGCACCGCTGGAATCCTTCAACCTGATACCGTCGTCGTTGTTATAGGCTTCACAGCCCTCTATCTTTAGGTCGGTATTATCGCCGCCCACGAATATACCGTTGTTCGTGTTGTTAGCTGTGGTGCAGTTCGATACGGTGACATTTTCACAGCTGTACACGATGATCGACCCGTAGTTGGTAGCCTCCAGCTTAGACGGCAGGACTGCAGATTTATCCTGCAAGGTATAGTTATCTTCATAACTCAACAGATAAACGGATGTTCCGTTGACGGTGTTAGACGACCGGACATCGTTGTTGAATGCATCGTAGCCGTCGAAGTGGATACCGGTTTCATCCCAAACCGAGATACTGTTATTGACGAGTACATTATCTTCGGAATCCCAATCATCGATATAGATACCCCGATGACCGTTGTGCCGGATAGTAGAGTTCGCTACGGTATTGTTGTTACAGTGATCATCGATTTCTATGCCTTGCCAGGCGTTATCGTGTGAGTCACAGTTCTCTATCCATGCACCGCTGGAATCCTTCAACCTGATACCGTCGTCGTTGTTATAGGCTTCACAGCCCTCTATCTTTAGGTCGGTATTGCTGCACGAGTTAAGGAGGATTCCGGTATCTGTATTTGTGTACGCTGTATTATTATATGATCTACCGTTGATCACATTGTAAAAGTAAAGGCCAGTATTCTTCCAATATGTTCCTGAATTCCCGCTGGCATTGTACAGGGAACAATCTCTCACTATGAAATGATCCGTCGTATTCCCGATGTAGAGGCTGTAGCCGTGCCCACCTCCGTCGATTTCGTAACCTTCGATCACATAGGGATCGGCTTCAGTTCCACTGCCTGAAGATGCTTCCGCGGCCAGCTCACTGTTATCATCGATCCGGATGGGTGCATGGGAGGCGTAGATTCCACTGTCCTCGTGTTCTCTCTTTCCTCCCAAAATTTTATTCGAATCGTCATCCACAACCGAATAACTCAATCCGCTGATCAACGCACTTGTCAACAGTAAAACCACGACCAACATTACGATCTTTTTTCTCATATTTTTATGCTCCATTTATTTACATTTTAAATTTGATACGTAACTTAATACGTAACACTCCATTCTACGCTGTGATCGGCACTGTTGTACATCCAATATCCTCTACCTGTGACCAAGACCTCTGTAGACATATCATATATATAATCGATATTGTATTCAGCATATTTGTCGAATGTTCCTAGTTTAGTGACTTCCGTTGGTAGCACATCGGCAGCTATTCTATTCGTCTCCGACGGATAGCCGACCATGTTCCAACCTGGCTGTAATGTTATCGTCGTAGAGGTCGGGGGGTTGCCTAGTATAGTCAAAGTGTCGTCCGATTTCATTTGGATCCAGAGGCCCATCGTCTCGTTCCAAGAGTTTAGGCCATTGTAGTGTGATGCCCTACCGTTGACATACGTTTTCCATTCATCGTTTGAAGCCTCGTAATACATCACCTTGTCATAGCTCCCGTTTATCCCATTGACCGGGTCGTTCAATATAGATACGAGACTCTTATTACGTGGTGAGTAAGGAGTTGATATATAATTCCAACCTTCTGACAGATCTTCAGAATCCAACTGGATGTTGTATCCCCCGGTCAATGCATACAAGTTTTTATCCAAAGAACCCACATATATCGTCCCGTCGCTTCCGATCGTAGGCGAAGAACGCACATCGTTACCTGTAGTAACATTCCATTTCTCCGTGCCATCTGGATTTACTGCATAAATACTATCGTCATCAGAGCCGATGTATATCGTTCCGTCGGAGCCTATAGAGGGGGATGAAATTATCTGGTCCTGAGTGCCGAATCTCCATTTTTCCGTCCCGTCGGGATCGAGAGCATAAAGATTTTGATCATCAGATCCTACGTATATCGTTCCATCGCTCCCGATGGCCGGGGAGGAATGTACATCGCCCCCAGTAGAAAAGCTCCACTTTTTATTTCCATCCGGTTCAAATGCATAGAGGTTATCGTCTTGAGAACCTACATATATCGTACCATTCGGTCCGATAGCTGGGGAAGAGAGAATCCAATCACCCGTAGCGTAGTGCCATTTTTCGGTTCCATTGGGATTGATCGCATAGAAGTTGTCATCCCATGAGCCTGCATATATGGTCCCATTCGAATCCACAGCTGGAGTTGAATCTACACCATAGTTGGTAGTAAAGTTCCACTTTTTTGTGCCATCCGGATTGATCGCATAGATATTATTGTCTCGAGACCCGATATAAACTGTTCCATCGTTTCCGATAGATGGTGACGACCATGATATGCCGCCATTGGTGGTAAAATTCCACCTCTCGGTTCCGTTGGAATTCAATGCATACAATTTATTATCGTGAGAGCCGACGTAGATAACACCTTCTCTAGACACAGCCGGGGAAGAAATGATATATTCATCAGTACTAAAATTCCATTTCCCCGTTCCATCGGGGTTGAATGCATGAAGTTTATTGTCGTGAGAGCCCACATATATCGTTCCATCACTACCGATTGTCGGTGAAGATATTATTCCATCCCCAGTCGAGAAGTTCCACCCTAATGTACCGTCCACGTGACTGGTATCATACGAACTCTGACTTGTGTGTCTGAGATCATGTCCGAAACATGGCCAGGGGGTGTATGCTAACCCCTTCGAAGGATAGGGGTCCATCAAAGGATATTCGTCAGGTTTTGATTCACCATCGATGGAATAATTGGTATCTCCTATACCATCGGACCCAGGTTGATCTTGATCCGGCCCGCTGTATTTATCGACGCCGGTGTAATCCGACCAGTAGTTTCCGCCGGAAGGGTAGCCGTTGTGCCAGGTGCTTGTACCAGTGGAATCCTCCGCCTGAATAGTGTTGCTGATGAATAAATTATGATAAATGTAATTATTATCTGTGTAGTCCCCACCAATAGATACGCCACAGCTATTTTCCTCCAGAATGTTGTTCTTGATTGTGTTACTTTCCGCAGAATAACGAACATCAATTCCCGAGCCAGAAACTATCGTATTATTTTCAACGATGGTATCTGTCATAGAGTCTAGATCTATTTTTTGTAAAGGACCATCATGAATGTAATTATCAGATATCACAGTATCGTTTCCCCAAGCTACTGACATCTTACCGTTATTACCGTACAATTCACAATTACTTATAACTGAATTATGGAATTGATGAGCGTACGATACCTGCTCATTGTATATGAATAAGCAATTTTTGATCGTATGGTATCCATCACTATGAGGTGCTCTAAACGCCTCTGAATTGTTATAAAACGTGCAATTCTGAATATCCACGTGGCTTATGGAATAATCGTCGATCAATTCTACACCATTTGTTCCATTAGTCAAGTTCAATCCGGTGAGGGTGATATGACTTGGTTCCATGTAGAATACTGGGTCGCTGCCGTTCCCATCAACAATAGTGACGTTCTGACCAGCACCGTGGATATTCAACGATTTGTCAACGATCACGTTCTCGTAGTAGGTGCCATCGCTCACCTCGATAGTGTGACCGTCTAGCGTATCCGTGTCATCTATTGCGGCCTGGATGGAATCGAAATACTCCCAAGTATCGATATTCCTGACCTTACCTGTAGAAGGCCATGGATTGACTGTCAAAGTAGCTTGGTCTGTCATCCCCATATACTCGCCGGTCACATTCCATGTACCTGCATTCTCGGAGATATATACGTTGTCTGTCCAGTTGCCACCGGCTCCTGCATCTATAGACCAGTTTGTTTCTGCGGTTACATCTCCTACCTCGGTGTCATTCTGGTCATATGCTGTAGCGTTGTAAGTCTGTGGCTGATCAGCATAGATGGTCGAATTTGTCGGTGAGATCTCTATGTAGACTACATCTCCCCTAACACCATACCCCAAAACTCCATTTATTGTTGGGTTGTGGCCTTCATAGGCCTTTACTGTGATATCCTTATTGATATCCACCGTTTCCTCGTAAGTGCCGTCCTTCACAAGTACTGTATCTCCCGCACTTGCTGCATCGATCGCTGGCTGTATGTTAGTATAATCTTCACCTCCACTAGCGGATACTACGAACGTGTTATCTCCTACTCTCGTACTATCGTCTTTTTCTTCTAACTCATTATTGATTTCTGAGCTACCAATATATACGCTAATTGTACTTATCACTAAAAGAATAACAAACATTATCGCTCCGATTTTCTTTCTCATCTTTTTATGCTCCTATGTTGAGAGCTGATGACCACCATCACCCATATGAAAATAGATATTATAATGAATGTAGATATTGTAATGAATGAAAAATGCCCGACCGTCAATTATCCGTTGTGAAGATTTATTTCACATAGGCGAGAGGATATCCACTCCATCGTCTATATATTTGAGGGATGTTTAATAAATCTTGGGCTTTTTTATCTAATCGGGTTATAGGTCAGGATTTTTTATTTTACGTACTCTCTCCCTATCCCTTCGTCGGCCAATATATACCGATTCCTGCCGTCTTTCAAAATCGTCTCTAGACGTACTCGAAAGGGCGGAAGCCGGCGAGCTGATACTCAGCTGAAAACTTTTTTAGTATTAAGTCACATCAGTACGTCAGACTCCAGTCCACGCTGTAATCGGCGTCATTGTAGACCCAGTAGCCTTCACCGGCTTTCATCGTGTAATTCGACAGATCATAGATGTATTCCAGGTTGTATTCTCTAGAAGCATTGAACACACCGATTTTAGTGACTTCTGACGGCAATGTATCACTCGCCAACCTATCCGTTGCAGACGGATAACCCACCATGTTCCATCCAGGTTTCAAGGTAATCTCCGGCGTCTCAGGTTCAGTTCCTTCTACTGTCAACATATCATCGGTGTTCATCCTTATCCAGAGACCTTTAGTTTCATCCCACTGCATATCATCGTTGAAGTTGTCTCTTCCAGGTATGAAAGACATCCATTCGTCTCCTTCAGTGACGTAATACAAAACTTTGTCGTAGTTCCCTTCGATCCCGTTGGCAGGATCGTTCAGAATAGACTGTATACCTTTACTGTGTGGTACATAAGGTGTAGATACAAAATTCCATCCTTCTGAAAGGCCACCAGCCGTTAAGTCGATATCGTATCCACCTGTTAGCGCGTAGAGGTTACTGTCTTCAGAGCCGACGTATATCGTGCCGTCCGAGCCTATAGCGGGTGAAGAATACATATTCCCTCCGGTAGGGAAGCTCCATTTTTCCGTCCCATTGGGGTTGATTGCATAAAGATGATTCGTGTCAGAACAAACATATATGGTGCCGTCCGAGCCTATAGCGGGTGAAGAATTCAGATGATTTCCGGCCGTGAAGTTCCATTTTTCCGTCCCATTGGGGTTGATCGCATATAGATTGTCGTCCCAAGAGCCGACGTATATCGTTCCGTCTGCTCCTATAGCTGGCGAAGAACGCACCCGATCCCCTGTGTTATATCTCCATTTTTCCGTCCCATCCGAGTTCACCGCGTACAGATTACTGTCCCTACAGCCCACATATATGGTGCCGTCCGAACCTATAGCGGGTGAAGAATCCACCTCGCCCCCGGTAGGGAAGCTCCATTTTTCCGTCCCATTCGAGTTCAACGCGTACAGATTACTCCCCCCTGAGCCGACGTATATCGTTCCATCTGCTCCTATAGCGGGCGAGGACCTCACCCAGTGACAGGTGAAGTTCCACTTTTCCGTCCCATCTGGGTAAATCCCGTATACGGTGTCTCCCCCTCCCACATATATGGTGCCGTCCGAACCTATAGCGGGTGAAGAATCCACCTCGCCTCCGGTAGGGAAGCTCCATTTTTCGGTACCATTGGCGTTCAACGCATACAGATTACCGTCTCTGCAACCGACATATATGGTGCCGTCCGAGCCGATGGCCGGCGAGGACCTCACCTGATCCCCCGTATGATAGCTCCATTTTTTCGTCCCATCCGGGTTGATGCCGTACAGGTCCCCGTCATTAGAGCCTACGTAGATGGTACCATTGTGTCCAATAGCTGGACTGGACATCACACGGTCCCCTGTGCTAAAGTTCCACCTTAATGTACCGTCCACGTGACTAGTATCATACGGACTCCGACTAGTGTGGTTCAAGTCGTGTCCGAACATGGGCCATGGTGTGTCATCCAACCCATCAGACCAATAATTCATCTGAGGGTCACCGTATAGGTTGAAATCCATCTTATTCATCCAACTTTGTCCTGCCCATCCGTTTTCTCCTGATGATTTAGAGTCAAAAAGCGCCTTTCCAGCAGGTAGGTTTAATTCGAGTAAATTATCAAGGTAATAGTAACCGAGTGCAGTATTATCTGAATATGTTTTTTCAGGATTCCATGTACCTATCCTATACCAACTAACCCTAGTAGAAGAGACTGTAGAAACAGCTGCACCTCTTTTAAGGAGGGTATATCCCAAATTTTGAGGGTGTTCTGGATATCCATTATAACAGGAAGATTGATAAAAAAAGGCAGGTGCATCTTTTTCTAGGTTACTCATATCTGGGCTACTGATAAAATCTGACCACGTCATCTCATCCTCCTCAGGTATACCATCTCCATCATCAGAAGACCAATACTTCCTCCAAGCGCCTTCTGACCCTCCGTGGGCCCACCATAATACAATCCCGTATCCATCATTGAACTCAGAGGTGAAATTAGATTTACTCACCCCCATATCATAGTGGAAAGCGGAGGAAGGTACTGGCTCAAGTCCAGACCTTTCATACATCACTGTGTCCTTCATGCCGGTATCATTTAAGATATTATCAAACAAATGCTCTGGTACATTCAAACCGTCGGTCCTTGGCCAACCGTTATCATCTTCGTTTTCATAATTCGATATAGCCATGGGTTCTAGAACCCGTTCTTTCCATTGACCATCTTTATCCGGATATTCCATTATATTTTGAAAGATATCATCTAAAGCCGAGTAATTCGAATTATATACGGGTATTCTTCCTACGTATAATTCAGGGTTAAAGTCCACACCTCCCGTTCCTTGATCATTATTGTAGTCCCCATAATATCCATCATCGTTTAGGTCCCAATCCCCTGTTAGATCTGCGTAGATATAATCTGTGGGGGAATTTCTATAAGAGCTTTCATCTTTTCTAGGCCAACACATAAGCATTGGTACGTCCCCCACCTCGTCAGTAGAGTTTTCGATGTTATATGGGTCCGGATCCCCTACCAATAAAACATATTCAATGGGCATCGATTCATAATTATTTTTAAGCCATTGTCTTATGTTAAAAACCCTTTCTTCTCCTGTAGCTGTCCCGTACTCATCTTCAGTTATGATTTTTGTCTGATGCCCCTGGCTTTCTATAAATTGACGATATTTTGCTAAATTATCACTTGAATCTTCTATTTCATTGGTCGTTACTATCACGTATGTCGAACTGGGGCTGCTAGTAGTGTCTTGAATCTTTGAGGTATCATACATCGATTCCATATCTTGGTAATTATCAAATTCTTTTCTTCTACTTGATATGAAATCATGAGTTAGCTTATCAATTGACTCTACTGGATTTTTATCCCACTCGATTTTAATCTTTACATCTTCATTTTTCTTTATATCTTTCTTTACAGGGTTAAATTGTATTGGATAGTAATCTAAAGCCAGAATTACAGCATCTCTCATCTTGTGAACGCCTTTGCTTTCTATTGTCTTATTCGGCCAGAATGAATCACTATTGTATATATCACCAGATTTTTGATTGAACGATACATTATTTGGAGTAAAAACTGAAGAGGCCGGAGGAGGAGTGGGTTTGTAAAAGAAATCACCTTTTAATACAGTTTGATTTTTACTGACTAAATCCACCGAAACCGAACTAATATCAGTCCCAGGTTGAAGCAGTAGTTTATAGTGTCTAACTGGTAAAGCAGGTTTGCCTGGAGCCGTCCCTTCAGAACACCTAGAATATACGATCTTTCCCCCATCACTTAAATCTACAATTCGCTGTTTACCTGGTTTCAATTTGACTACCATCGAATTTTGTTTACCTTCTTCTTTCGATCTATTTTCATTCACATTACCTTTTAAATATGACCCAGTAACTAAACCACTCAATACAAGCAATATCACTAATCCCAACGTCAATATTTTTTGAGATCTCATCTTATCCCGCCTATCCTAACAGTAATAATGTCTTATAATTTTTTTTGGTAAATTCGGCTTCTTCCCGAGATGTTCATAATTAGATATAAGTTTAATTATAATTGCCTTTAGATGCACTCATAAAACGATGAACCCTAAGTTAGTACAGCAGGTAGACAGGAAGTTAGATTACCTTGTGATGGATGGTATATTTCAAAAAAATCTATGTATTTTCCTGATATCGATGGAAAATCAGTGGATTTCAAGTAGAACTGACGGAAGAAGTCATGATAGTCCTGTTTTCGAACAGTTGATCAAATATCTTCCACAACTTGAGAAAGTTACCGGCGATGGTGCCCACTCAAGTCGAGAAAACTTTCAGATCGTGGATGATAAGAACGGAAAACCGTTCTGATCTTTCAATGAAAATACCACTAGAAGGGCAAAAGGATGCCCTGCATGGAAGGCTTCTTTCTATGAATTTACTAAAAATGAAAAAGAATGGTTGGATGAATATCACGATCGAAGAATCGTTGAAGCAGTTTTTAACTCTATAAAGCAAAGGCGGAACGACCACACCTCCAGTCAAAAAGGCTAGCTTAAGTGGAGATAATTAGGTCTAAATGTCCTTGTTTATAATACTAAACAAATGCTGTACTTTACCCGGAATTTGGAAGGATTCTCTCAATCTATGGAAAATCTCTTGATTTTCCAGTAGAAAACGCAATTAGTTAATTGAGTTGATAGCATAACATTTTGTTCTTTTTCAATCATCCATCTTGTTCCAAATAAGAACATCATTGGAAAATTGAAGGTTTTACCTTAACTCTTCAATTATCTCCTTGTAACGTCTAGAAGGATTCTTTTCATATATCGTATTATAAAACTCTAGGGCCCTCCTCTTATAGTCTTCGTCGCCGGATATTTTATATAACTCATAAATAAGTTTTGCTTCTTCGGGTTGGCTGTAGTCATCTTCTAGCATCGTTTTTAAGTGTTCTATACCTTTTTCTTTGTCTTCTTTCGATAAGATTTTAGCTTTTAATATATTTCCATAGAAAATTGTCAGCTGCATATTGATATTTTCAGCTGTCTCCAAAGCCTTTTCATTCAATTCAACTGCTCTTTCTATTAAACCTTTTTTAAAGTACAAATCAGCTTTGCAGGATTGGAAATAACTCAACACGTCTTTAGTGTCCTGTTCTTTTGCAATTTGAATAGTTCTATCATATTGTTCTTCTGCTTTATCAAGTTCATTTTTCAGTTTGTAGAGGTTACCCATATTTCCTATTGTTATTGCATACCCCCTCTTATCCTCTAAAACTTTTGAGATATCTACATCTTTTTGATAATACCTAAGTGCTTTATCGTACTCCCCTTTTTCTTTATAAAGTTCTCCGATATTGTTTGCAACGTATGCGATACTTCGTTTATCTCCTATCTTTTCGGACAAAGATAATTTTCTCTTGTAATATTCTAGCCCCTTAGAATATTCACCTTCTTTGGTATAGGCAATACCTAGTTTACCTAATGCATTTTGTTCTATCAATTTATCCCCTGTCTTTTCAACTATCTCCAAAGCTCGGTTACAAGCCTTTTTAGAGTTCTCATAATCTTTAAGTCTCACGTATATACTGGCAATGTTTACTAATGTATAACCAATTTCTAACAGGTCGTTCTCTTCTTTTTTGATTTTGAGTTTTTTCTCAAAAAAGTCCATAGCTTCTTTCATCTCACCTCTACCATAATGTGTACTCCCCATATTCCCATACAATTTACTCAACAGTACATTGTCTTGTAGTTCTTCGGCTATCTTCTGCATTTCCTCTAAATACCTCATAGCTCTATCGTATTCTGTCATGTTGTTGTATACTGATCCAATCTTCCCAAGAGATTCACAATATCCCCATTTATCCCCTATGTCTTTATAAATCTGGGAGGCTTGCAAGTAAAGGTCTAAGGCTTCTCGGTATTTAGCCTCTAATTTGTTGATGTCTCCTATCAAGATCGTACATTTGGCTATCTTATCTTTATCATTAATTTTTTCAGCAATTTCTAGGGCCTTTTTATATGATTTTTCAGCCTCATCCCACTCACATAAGGTTTTCAAACAATTTCCTTTCTGATGAAGACTGTCGATTGTTATATTATCACTATCCTCACAGGAGTCTAGTAACGGAATGAGATCCAATAAACGGTCATAACACTCTATGGCTAGTTCATTTGCGTAAGACTCTTTTGCCATTTCAGACCCTTTTTTGTAGTACTCAAAGGCTTTACCGGGTTTACCACCTTTATCCCAATGCTTTCCCAACTCGTATATAATCTCTTCTCCATCCCTTTCTGACTTCTCGTACGTTTCAGCTATCATCTTGTGATATTCTTCTTTTAATTCATCATTTATACTGTTGTACAAAACCTCTCTGATCTTGCTGTGATCGAATATGTATTTTTTCTTGATAGAACGTATTAAGTTGTGATCTCTTTCGATAGTGTTTAAACACTTCAAAAGCTTGATTCTGTTCAACCCCATTATTTCGCCGATGACACTACTTTCGAATTCTTCACCTACTACACTAGCACATTCCAGGAGTTCTCTATATTCATCCATCAACCTATCCACCCTTCGGGCAATAATGTCATGTATTTTAGATGGTACCTCGAATTTTTTAAGGTCCTTACTTGGATTCCATCTCTCATCTACCTTTTCCAGATACCCTTCTAATACCATCATTTTAAGTACTTCCAGTAAAAAGAATGGGTTTCCCTCGCTTTCCTTGTAAATTTTATTTATAAATTTACTCTCAAGTTCTGTCTTTTTCAAGGTCTTATTGATAAAGTCTTCAACAGAATGTTTATTTAAACGTTCTAAATCCATCTCCTGGAACAACTCTTCTCGTCCCATGTTCTGCATGGTGGTTTTTAAAGGATGGGTAGTCCCATCATCAAACTGGACGATATCCTCCGGACGATATGTGCCGACGATCAATATTCTATCATTTCTAGTATTCCTTGAAAGATAATGAAGTAATTTCAAGGACATCGACTCCGCCCACTGTAAGTCATCTAGAAATAAAAGAACAGGTCGGTTTACTGAAGTTCTTTGTATACCCAGAAGAACTTTATCGAAGAGGTTTTCCTGTTTAAGCTTAGGGTCATCAACTAATTGCTTTCCATTGTACTTCTCAGAATCTATGAACCATTGTATATCCGGTTTGACTTTCTCCGCTGTCTCCATATTACCGTTCCAAGAATCAAATCGATTTCCGATGTCATTGAGTGTTCTTTTCATATCCTCAATCAAAAATTCATCGTTCGTACCCTTAATAACGGTGGCAATAGATAGGTTCCCTAGAGTTTGTATCACTATATCGTATCCTCCGTATCCTATCGAGTTCAACTTACTTTCATTTTCTTCCCCTATCATGTTCAAAGAATCTTTTACAAAATTCCCTACAGCATTTAGCATAGAAGCGAATATATCCGGGTCTAGTTCGCTCTTATCCCTCTCCGCCTTTGCAATCAACAGCCCATCCTTGTTTATCAAGTAGGTAGTGATTACTTTAGGGGGAGGTTCTTCAGATAGTATGTGTGGTAGCTCTGCCTTCCTAAACCCTTCTTTGAACGGCATCAGAGGTTCGAGAGAATCAGCTAAACACCAGCCTTTGATGATCTTAACATCTTCTTTTTCAGCCTGTTCTATCAACTCGTTTACAAGACGAGTCTTGCCAACACCAGCTTCACCAGAGATCAGGACTGTTGAGCCATGGCCTTTTCGGGCACTATCCCACAGTGACTTCAACTTATCTATCTCCCTTTCCCTCCCTATAAGCGGTGGCTGGAAGGAGATGTTTGATGCTCCTTCTTCCATAGTGTCCCAAATAGGTACGTCGTTGGAAAATTTAAACCTTTCTTATATTTTTATATTTAAAATTATGGTGGAATACATAACTCATGACAAATTCGTTATGTTAATGGGGGATGGTTTCTCACCGGTTACAGTCAACGTAGCATTAGATGACATGTAATTCTAGATATCCATAATTCTGTCTCAATTATTCAGGCTATTATAATGTTCAGTTCGATTTAGAACAAGGGTCTACTATTCAACTACATAAGCGTGATAATACATCACCTTATCGAAATTACCGGCTATACCATTATCTCTACGGGATCGGTTTAAACATAGATGAAGGGATATTATTTATATATATAAACTTAATTCGGAAATTTGTGTTCGAAACACTGAGAGCCTTCGCAGATATGGGCAGGACTCAAGGAATCACCACAACTGGTGCGATCATACTCATAGGT
>JAWOBZ010000072.1:0-9418 GCA_046484045.1 Thermoplasmata archaeon
TCGCCATGGCTTACATAGGAGATATCGTAAAGGAAAAGGACAGGGGGAAGGCGATGGGTCTGTATACCCTTATGTTCGCAACGGGCAACGCAGTTGGTCCCATGATGGGAGGATTTATCTCCAACTTGTACGGGCTTTCCATGCCGTTCTACATCACTTCTGTTCTAGCCCTTTTCAGCGGATTCACCATCCTGTTCGGGATAAAGGAGTCCTTTAAAGCGGAAGAAAAAACACCGATCAAAGCGAAAAAGATCTCTCTGGACTTTATTAAAAAGCCGTACACATATCTGAAAACGATTACTCCCTATTCCAAAACCTTTTTAGGTATATCGTTGGGTTCTTTCACGGTTTTCTTCGGATTGGCGGTCATCTACCCCATGCTGCCCTTATACGGTACTAATGTTCTAAACATAAGCAATTTCCAGATAGGTCTCCTGTTCACAATAATGGGTGTCGTCCAGATGATATTTATGTTCCCCGCTGGAAGCCTCGGCGATCGGATCGGAAGGAAGAAGATGATAGTCGTGGGTTCTATAATCTCGGCACTTTTCAGCGGGGCGATAGTTTTGGCTCTGGGTTTCTATTCGCTCGTTTTCATAATAATCTTCTATACGATCGGTAGGTCCATAGCACGTCCGTCTATACCTGCTTTGGTAACCTCTCTGACCCCCAAAAGAAACAGGGGGAAGGGCATGGGCATCTACACATTCTTTCAAAATCTAGCGTGGGCGGGTGGTTCCTTCGTAAGCGGGATAATCTCGGATTTGTATGGAAGGCAGTATCCATTCGTTTTCGCCCTGATAGTAGGATTATTAGGTGCTGTCATTATTATCCTAACTGTGGAGGAACCAGATGGATTCGATGAATGAGTAGATTCGGATTACATTTTTATACCATTAAGGATTTTAGATAAACATGGGAGACCAAGTAGCTAAGGTCGTACTCCTAGGCGACGGAGCCGTAGGCAAGACATCTTTAATGAGACAGTTCGTTGAACAGAAATTCGACGACAGGTATATCACCTCCATAGGAGTCAACGTGAAGAAAAAGAACCTAGATGAATTGGATTTAACTTTGATGATATGGGATCTTTACGGGCAGAAATTGAACACGAAACTTCACCAATCAAATTATTCGGGTGCCGAGGGGGCTATAATCGTATGCGACCTTACAAGGAAAAGCACATTAGACAATATGGACCATTGGATCAAGGACCTGTATACGATCACTGGACCTATACCCATCGTCGTAGTGGGTAACAAGGTGGACTTGATAAACGATTTCAACACATGGTTCAGTGATGAGGAGAGCAGTGAACAAAGATTCAACAGCTACATGAGAGAGCACCACACTAACGTCATTAACTACTATGAGAAAGTATTCGGAAAAATACCAGAATTCTCCATGGTCAAAGAAAAAGACCTTCTGAGATGGACGGATGAAATGAAAGAAAAATACGATATTGAGATCCCATGTTTTTTAAGCAGTGCAAAAACAGGGGAGAATGTAGAAAAAACATTCCTGACATTGGGAAAGAAAGTTAAAAACAATATGAAGGAGTTATAAACATGACTGAACTTGTTTCTATGCCGATAAAGATTATCCCATATTTGAGGAACACGATCAAACAGACCAGTGGAAGCAAAGAAGCCGATTTTGCGGTCTACCAACTCGGTAGGCAGTGGGGTAAGGAGACGGCTAGGGTTTCCGGACAGAAATGTGATATGGATGACCTAACGAAAAGTACTATCTTGACCGCTGTTCACTCGGGGATAACAAATATCGAGATGGATATCGGAGATGACATCAGGGTCAAACCATATGATCAAAAGGTGGAAGACGATTATTTCATCGCGGGGTATCTATCTGGTGTCGTCACTGAATTTCTAGATACACAATATATACCTAAAATGGAGGACGGAGAGTTTATACTCGTAGAAGCAGACGAGAAGATCGAGGAAGAGTTATTCAAGGGAATCGATAAAGAGAGTAAAAAAGCCATCTCACTTGGCAATCTAGAAGAAGGGGAATCGTACCTGATAATAGACGACGCGAAGATGTCTCCGATAACATTCAATATATTTTTCGATACATTAGATAAAGGAGTACCTGGACTTTGTTTTACCAGGGTTTTTCCTCCTAAGATCGAGGAAAAGTTCAGGGATTCGAATTTCCCGATATTCTGGTTGAGTACTATAGATAGTGCTGAAGATATCAACACGATAAAAGCAGAGAACTTCCAGGATCGTATGCTCAAGATAATCGAAGCTTTCCTTAAAGCAAGGGGTGGTGTGATCATGCTTCACGGAATCGAATTTTTACTCACACATAACGAATTTGAAGACATAATAGGTTTTCTACAAAAAGTCAGTGACATCACTTCAGTGAACAAAGGGGTATTTTTGTTGTCCTCAGATCCAAAAGCACTGGATGAAAAGGACTTCAGTCGGTTGAAATCAAATTTGAATATGTACAGTATCTAATCGAATGGAATAGATCATCAGGATTTTTGACTCTTTCTCTTGGAGTAGTACTTGATCCCAAGGTCCTCGTATCCCCTTCTCTCGAAGAATTCCATCGACCCCGGGTTGTCTCCCTCGATCAGGGCTCCGATGACTTCGAAACCTTTTGATTCGAATTCCTTTTCCATCCTTTTAAGAAGTTCCGTTCCTATGCCCTTATCTTGGTAGTCTGGGTCCACGGCGAACCTGTTGATCCATCCCTTTCTTCCGTCGTCGGTTCCAACGATTAGAGCGATCAATTCACCCTCTTCATAAGCGCCTATCCAGTACTCCGGCTTTTCTCGTAACTCTTTTTCTATCTTTTCACGGGTATCTCTTCCTTCGGGTTTGTATGGAAGTCCTGCCTCATCCCAAAGCTCTAGGATCCGTTCGTATTCCTCAATAGACGGAGTTCTAAATTTCATAATAGATGAAAATCACAGTACCATATTACTATTTTTTGATTGTAAAGGTTTTTAATTTGGTGGTCTTAAATGTATAACGTCGCCGGAGATGACCTTAGATCCATCTTGCAAAATTAATCTTCCATTTTCATCGATATCGTTAACTTTTCCAGTGATTATCCCTGATGCTGTTTCTATCCTTACATCTTTACCTATAGTAGAGGAATACTGCCGGTATGATTCTAAGACGTCGATCGATCCGTCGTAGAAATATCTTAAAATAGATTTCATGAGATTTTCAGGTAAATATTTTTTTTCAGTAACTGACTCGATGCTGGTACTGTCATCGATAGGCTCTGAATCTATGTTCAAACCTATTCCAACAAGTGCTCTGTTCTCATATATCTCTGTAAGGATACCGCAGATCTTTTTATTATTCACCAGTACGTCATTTGGCCATTTCAAAGATGAATTTATATCCATGTCTCCCAATGCACGGGCTATAGCTACACCTGTTTTTATGGATAGAAGATGATCATGATCCGTACAGATGGTAAAATATAGACCACCTTTAGGAGAGAGCCAGTTCCTGCCCTTCCTTCCCCTTCCAGACGTTTGTTCCTTTGCTAGAACTAAAAAATCGTCTCTCTTTTTTTTAGCTAATTTTTTAGCTACATCGTTAGTTGACGTTGTACGCCCTAGTTTGTATATTTTTATTCGACCCACCTCACGTGGATGTTAGACGGAATAATTTACTACTACTTTCCTTCTCATCTCCCTTCCCAACGGATTTACATTCCATATTATCACGCAAGCAATCCGATCAATATACCCGCTGCAGTGGCAGAACCGATCACTCCTGCAACATTCGGTCCCATAGCATGCATCAGTAGATGACTATCAGGGTTTTCTTTCTGACCCATCTTTTGAACGACTCTCGAAGCCATCGGTACCGCTGAAACTCCAGCCGCTCCTATCATTGGGTTGACCTTACCTTTTGAGAGTTTGTAAAATATTTGGCCAAATAGAGTGCCACCAGCAGTCGCAGTGGCGAAGGCGAAGATACCGAGTAACAGGATCTTCACGGTTTCTAACTGTAAAAACGTGTTACCTGTCATAAGGAAACCAACACCTAGACCCAGCATGATAGTAGCTATATCCATGAGTGATCTACCGCCAGTTTCCGACAACCGATCCATAACTCCTGAAACCTGGAATAGATTACCGAGCATCAGCATGCCGACTAAAGGTAGTGCATCTGGAACTAATAGTCCAACGATGATGGTGACTCCTATCGGGAACACAATCTTTTCCAGTTGACTGACCTTTCTCATCTTTCCCATCTTGACCTTACGCTGCTTTTTGGTGGTTAAGGCCTTGATTATTGGTGGTTGTATTATGGGTACTAGAGCCATGTAAGAATAAGCTGAAACGGTGACTGCGGCTATTATCTCGGGTCGTTCACCAACAAGCCTAGTTGCAGCGTAGATGGCTGTAGGACCGTCCGCTCCGCCTATGATACCTATCGAAGCCGCTGCACTTAGGTCAAAACCAAGAATTATTGCAAGTCCAAGTGCTAAAAATATACCTATTTGGGCCGCAGCCCCTAGTAAGAAAGTTTTAGGATCTGCTAGTAAAGGTGAAAAGTCCGTCATAGTCCCAATACCTAAGAATATTATCAAGGGAATTATACCGGTTGCGATGAGTTCTTTGTAAATTATGTACATCAATCCAGGACCCATATCCGCTGAAGGTCCAGATGTTATGCCTGTCAGAGGAAGATTAGCGAGTATGACTGCGAAACCGATAGGACCTAGTAAAAGAGGTTCCATTTTCTTAGCTATACCCAAATAAATCAATAATAATCCAACACCGATCATAACTAAACTTTGCCAGGTCAGTGCAAGTAAACCGGTTTCGAACATTTAACGTCCACCTCTTGAATGTATTGCGGCCACGATAGCTGCCACTTTTTCCTTTTCATCTTCGTCCTCACTCACGAAAAATTTGTTTATGATATATCCAAAAAAATACGTGCATACAGTGAGGATAGTTAACGTAATGAAAACAACACCCAAACCTATCAAGATCACTTCTAGAGTGTTCATGTTATCCTACCAACGTTGCGATCTGATCTCCCTCTTTAACATCTTGGCCTTTTTTGACGTGGATGTTTTGGATAGTTCCATCTTTAGGAGCAAGAATATCGTTCTCCATCTTCATAGCTTCTAAGATAACTATGGGTTCACCTGCTTTAACTTTGTCACCGGTGTTTACTTTCAAATCGATAATAGTACCTAGCATAGGTGAATTTATCTGTATCTCTTTGCCCGAAGGTGCAGCATCGTTTGATTTACTCCCTTTTGATTTTGAACTTCGCTGTCCATCCGGGAACAGTACTGAAACGTTGTATTCTTTGCCGTCGACGATGACTTTCTCTTCGTTTCTCATCTTGACTCTGTAATCTTTGCCGTCGATCCTGACTTTTCCTTGGTATGGATACTTGATACGTGGTACGACCTCCTTCTTCTCTCCAGGTTTTTCAAGTGGAAGTTCATCAGATGTGAATTCAGCTTTCACTTCACCCTTTAAGAATTTCAAACCTATATCGGGGTAGATCGTATAGGTAAGTACGTCTTCTGGCTTTCTTAAAAGTCCCATATCTTCTAATTCGTCTTTCTTTTTCTTATATTCAGGTTCCAAAAGGCTTGCGGGCCTTTCATCGATCACTTCATCTTCCCAATCAGGGCCTAAGATCTTTTCATACATCTCTTCGGATATCTCACCAGGTGGTCTACCGTACATACCTCTAAAGTATTCTTTAGTTGGATTGGTGATCCTTTTGTATCTTCCGAATTTGACATTCATCACAGCTTGAGTTCCCACTACTTGTGAGGTGGGTGTTACTAAAGTCGGGTAACCGAATTCCTTTCTAACTTTTACTACTTCTTTTAACACTTCATCATACTTATCAGCAGCACCCTGTTTTTCGAGCTGGCTGACTAAGTTGGAAAGCATCCCACCGGGTATCTGATGCATGGTTACGGAAGGATCTAATCTTAAAGCCTGACTCCGATGGAGATGTCTGTATTTATCCCAGACCTCATTGAAGTATTCTCGGATGTCCATCAATAACTCCATATCGTAACCTGTATCATATTCTGTACCTTTTAAAGCTGCAGTCACTGATTCCGTAGGAGGTTGACCGGTAGCACCGGTAAGAGATGATATCGACGTGTCTAAAATATCCACACCGGCTTCACAGGCTTTCATATAAGCCATGCCCGTCATACCAGAAGTGTTATGGCTGTGTAAATCGATGGGTATCTTTATCCCTGCGTCTTTACATCCTTTTATTATATCATAAACTCTAGTTGGGGATATCATACCTGCCATATCTTTTATACACAGAGAATCACAACCCATCTTTTCTAACTCTTTAAAATCATCAACATAACGTTCTACGGTGTGAACCGGTGATATCGTGTAACACAAAGAGCCCTGTACGTGTCCTCCCACTTTATTTACTGTTTCGATAGGGACTTTCATGTTTCGTAGATCGTTCAAAGCGTCAAAGATCCTGAAGTTGTCACAACCGTTCTTATATGCAAGACGTATGAATTTCTTCACAACATCATCGGGAAAATTCCTGTATGCAACGATATTCATCGCTCTTTCCAGCATCTGTAAAGGTGTGTTAGGCAGATGTTCACTTAAAGTGTTTAGTCTTTCCCACGGATCTTCATTCAAATACCGAATGCAGGCGTCGAATGTAGCTCCCCCCCAAACTTCTAGCGAGTGAAAGCCGACTTCATCCATCTTGGAACATATTGGTACCATATCTTCTGTTCTAAGCCTAGTAGCGAGCACCGATTGGTGTGCGTCTCTTAGCGTCTGGTCATGTAATTGAACCATTTTCCACCTTTAATTTATAACAATCAAACAAGATATGATATTATTATTTGCTAAACCCACAAAAAACTAATGTTATAAAATGTTTATTACTTAATGTGATGATTTGCATATCTTAATAAAAATCTTGGATACACATGAGATTTAAAGTTTATATTTCTTTATATACTTCTTATATAATCCTAATAATCACTAAAATAATTTATATACACCTTGCAGATGAACATTTTGTGGTTCGAATGTTGAAAGTAGAAAAAATCACAGTTAAAAATTTTAGAAATTCACTTAATTCGATGATAACCTGTAAGGAAGGGGTTAAAGATAATATCGACCGTAAGAGAATGATAGAAGATTGTGTTGAATATCGAGAGGTTTTCATCAGTGAATCCGGTGCTCTTGCCACATGGACCCCGGTAGAATCGACCGGTAGAAGTCCTAAAGACACTATGATAGTCAGAAGAGAGGAGAGTGAAGATAATATAGATTGGGACTCTCCGAATAATATCCCGCTAGACCCCGAAACCTTCGAGATGGCTCTTCGAGACGCCTTTGAAACTCTGAAAGGAAAGGAGAACGTGTATATCACAGATAGGGTGATAGGAGCAGAACCGAAGTGGGCACTTCCGACAAAAACCATTACTGATCGGGCTTTGACAGCCCTGTTCACGGATAACATGTTTCGATCGGTTCCCGATGACATCGATAAAAGCATATTTTCGGAGGAGGAATTCATACTCATCGCGCTTCCATACGATAAATTAGACAATGACAGGTACGAAGGGAGATTGAGGAAATTACCGGACGGGACGACCTCCGATATGCTGGTCGCCATGGACTTCGATAACAAGATCGGTATAGTTTACGGTTCCGCCTACGGTGGTTCCGTAAAGAAATTGATGTTCACCGTTATGAATTATCTCTTACCGGAAAAAAATATCTTACCGCTTCACTGTTCTGCCAACGAGGGAGAGAATGGTGACTGCGCACTTCTTCTGGGTCTGTCTGGAACGGGGAAGACGACACTCTCTGCAGACCCTACGAGAGCCCTATTAGGTGATGATGAGCACGGCTGGGGAGATGACGGCATCGCAAACTTCGAGAACGGATGCTACGCCAAGATGATCGATATCGACAAAGAGAAAGAACCGGAGATATACAACGCCGTCATGCACGAAGACTACTGGAAAGAACACGGTGCTATAGTGGAGAACGCCATGATGTATCCAGACGGAGAATTCGACTTCTATGATGACCGTCTTACAAAGAACTCTAGAGCGTCATATCCGCTTGTCTATCTGACGAATATTAAGGAATCCTCAAAAGCAGGTCATCCAAAGACGATCTTGTTTTTAACTGCAGATGCCAACGGTGTGATACCACCGATATCCAAGCTCACACAGGAGCAGGCCATGCTGTGGTTCTTGATGGGATACACCTCCAAGTTGGCTGGCACCGAGACTGGAATAGATGAACCCGTGTCCGTGTTTTCACGATTCTTCGGGGAGCCGTTCATGCCCAGGAATCCCCACGTCTATGCCCAGATGCTCGGGGAGCGGATGGAAAAACACGGTACGAATGTATATTTGATCAATACTGGATGGACCGGAGGGCCCTACGGTAAAGGAGAAAGGATCGACATCGATTATACGAGGGCCATGGTGAGAGCGGCGTTAGAAGGAAAATTGGAGTGTGTCGAGTTCAAGAAACACGAAACATTCAAAGTCATGGTCCCAAAGGAATGTCCAGACGTACCCGATGAAGTACTCTGGCCTAAGAACACTTGGAAGGACAAGGATGCCTACGATGAAAGAGCGGAAAATCTAGCGAACGATTTCAAAGAACATTTCGAAAAGGCCTACAGTGACAAGGGCATAAACGAAGAAGTCGTCAAACAGTGTCCTGGTATTTAGTTCGATCCACGTCTGTTTCCAATTCTATGTGATCGGATCTGAGTCTGTACTGCCATATCTCACCGGTGAGACCCTTTGCTCTCCTTTTTTCCAAGACACCGATGTCTTCCAGATCTTCCAGATAGGATACCGTCGTTGCCACGGTGACTCCGACGTAGGAAGCTAGGTCGCTGGCTTTGGACCAGCCCTTTTTCTTAACCTCACTAAGGAGGGGGGGGACGTGTTTCCTGCCCAGTATCCTCGCGCTCTTATTGAATTCGTCGAGTTCCATATTTAACATCGATAATATAGGTTTAATATTATTAAAACTTTATGTTCTTATTAAATTTAATATTTATTAAAACTTTAACAAAACTATATCGCATAGTGTATAATACTCGCTCAAACATGGTGAAACGTCTGACGGATATATTTAAAGGTGTCATGCAGTATAGATGCATACTGGCATATATTAAACATACTAGATGTAATGTTTTTGATGACTATTATTACATAGTAAGATATAGCGTGATTCATAATTCTGGGTAGGTTATAATAATAGAGGAGGGAAAAATAAAATAAGTGGGAAAAAGATGCTGACGGTGGTTAAATTGTATGGGATGCCGTCAGACGTTTTTCCCGAAAAAGAAAAGGTAGAAGAGGTTATTAAATATTTTCGAGGGCACAATATACAGTTACTGGCAAGAATGAA
>JAWOBZ010000074.1:0-39620 GCA_046484045.1 Thermoplasmata archaeon
GTGCAGAGGGCGTTTGGTTTGGTTTTTATATTGCAATGGTTATAAATGGGGGTCGGAAGGCATATAGAACAGAAGTGGAAATAAATGAGCTATCCAGATAAGCTTGCAGGTGGTCCGGTGGCTCCCTTGATGCACATCCCTATGGTCTTTGCTCGGTGCGGTGTGGACGTGACTGGTTGATACTGCTACTCACAGCGAACAAGTTCTGTTCCTCCTGTCTCATGGGGTATAAAAGTGAAGGAATAAAATAGTTTCGGGGGGTTCACAAAAAGATCACGGAAAATCATCATATATGTTTCTACGGTGGCCGATCGTGATAATAACAATACTTTTTTTGTCCTTATAAATCTTGAAAATTACTCTCCAGTCACTTCTACCGACCTTTAGTACCCATAAATCTTCCGGACCCTTCAATGGCTTACCGTAGTGTTCAGGAAAAGAAGATAATTCCTTGATCTTCTTTCTGATACGCTCTTCTATATTATCATCTATTTTGCGTAAATCCTGAACGGCTTGTTCTGTCAGCAGAACCTCGTAATCCATTATAGTCAGTCCTTGTACTTCTTCTCATATTCATCAAGAGATATTAATCTGCCCTCTGCTTCGTCCTTCAGACCTTGAGCGATCTTTTCCCTTAATTTTTTATCTACCATAAGCTCTAACGTTTCAATCCGCTGTTCAAGTTCAGCTACCTTCTCAGGACTGACTGCTTCAGACATTTTCCACACCTTAAATTACATCCCCCATGCTATTATTTAAAGATATGGTGAAGTTATTGTAAAATTGCACTCCACTTCAAATGATTTTAAAGAATGATTTTTCCTTCTATAGGTGGTCCTGTTGCTCTCTTGACACACATCCCGAGAGTCTTGGCTCTCATCCTGTGTTGACGTGACTGGTTGATACTGCTACCCACGGCGAGCAAGTCCTTTTCCTCCTATCTCTAAGTGTATAAAAGTGAGGTGATAAAATAGTTTCGGGAGCGAAGACTAGGATCACTTTGTATAGTGGTCGACTAACTTCACGAAAGCATCTTTCATCTCTCTTATATCGTTTTCTAAAACATCAAATTTATTCAAAAGTTTGTTTAAGGTTGTACTGAATTCTCCGTATTTTACATCCAAATAATCAAACTTTTCGACAGTTTCATTATGAAATCCCTCTGTGTGGCTTATAGACCGATCTAACTTTTCAGAAATATTGTCTAATTTTCCACCCAATTCCTCTTTTACATCACTGAAACCTTTATCGACTTTCTCTCCCACCTTCTTAGTTTCCTCTCCCACCTTCTTAGTTTCTTCGTGTACCTTCTTCGTTTCCTCTCCCACCTTCTTAGTTTCTTCGTGTACCTTCTTCGTTTCCTCTCCCACCTTCTTAGTTTCTTCGTGTACCTTCTTCGTCACCTCGTGTACCTTCTTAGTTTCCTCTCCCACCTTCTTCGTCACCTCGTGTACCTTCTTAGTTTCCTCTCCCACCTTCTTAGTTTCTTCGTGTACCTTCTTCGTTTCCTCTCCCACCTTCTTAGTTTCTTCGTAAATGTTACCAAGGTAATCAGCAGCTATATCCATCCTTTCGTACACGGCTTTTGTGAAATCCTCTTCTCTAATTACATCAAAATATTCAAATTCACCAGTAGGTTCAGAATATTCTACGTCTATGTTTGTTACTTTGATCGGGTATTTATCTATATTGATCTTTTCTAAAAATATCTCTATCTCTTCTTTCTCCCCTTCACAGACAACTTTTACAGTTCCATCTTCTAGATTTTTAACATATCCTGTTAATTCATGTTCGTATGCAGCCCTATCAATCATATCTCTATAGCCCGCTCTCTGAACCTTTCCTTTCACTGTTATCTCCGCTCTCTTCATACAACCAACGATTTATCTGAGCATATAAATATCCTTCGATATCGTCTGTACTACAAAGAGTATGTGTTTTACTATGGGATCAATGGATGTGAAGAATATGATGTAAAATCGGTCATGGGATGGAACAAATCACGGTACTGACTAAGATACCTCAACACCACTGCACGCATTCCGCACACCCATGTAACCCATGATGATCTCCGCACACCTCTTCTCGCCGTTCCACTCTTCCGCCTTCTTCTTCCACTTGCGTGCCGCTTTCTCCGCCTCCCTAGATCGCATCATACTCTTCACACCCTCTAAAAGTCTCTCGGGTGTGATATCGCACGGCTCTATCCTGTCGGCAACACCCAGTTTCTCAATACCGGCGGCATTGGACTCCTGCTCCGGTTGATTGGCTTGAGGGATCACTACCGATTTTTTACCGAATGCCAGCATCTCGCTGAGAGTGGACAGCCCCGCTCTAGATATCACAAGTTTGGAGGCTTCCATCAATCCTGCCCTCTCCTCTATCCATCCATCTACCAGCCTGAGGTTTCCTTTTTCGTGGATCTTGAATTTACCCGGCTTGGCCGTGCCCATGATCGTCGGCACATCGAAATCGGGGAACACGGAGAAGATCGATTCCTTGATCTCTTTTTTCACCTTGCCGGGCCCGCTGAATGCGATGTAGATGAACTCGCCCGGCTCCACACCGTACTTAGAGCAGCACTCTTGAAGTTCGTCCATAGAAGCACCGTTGGGTCTGTGAGGAGCTATGGGCCCCACGAACTCGGTTTTGCATTTGAAACTTTCAGGTGCCTCGGTGAATTTCATGTGCCTTTCGGATATGGAATACGGCAGCGGAAAATCCGGTAAAAGAACTCTGTTCTGACCGGAGAGCAGACGGTAATTGAACCAGTTCCCCGCTTTCTCCCAAGGTCTCGTGGTTCCGTTCAACGTGTGGTTCTCCCTGGGCATGTATATCTTGGGTTGATTGGTTATGAACAGACGAGGGACGTTCAGATCTTTGGAAGCGGGTATGATCGAGTATCTAGAGTCGGAAACTACGAGAGTGGGGTTCTCCTTCCTGACTATCTTCTGTTCCCTTCTAAAATGACCCACCATCTTTTTCATCATGAGCGGCCCGTTCAACAATGTCTTTTCAAAATCCACCAGCCCCTCTTCGTTCTGGTACCACATGATAGGTTTTGACCGGTATGTTCTAAAGCCGCTTTTCTCGGCTAGATCGACGGCTTTCCCGTAGGAGGAGAAAACACAATCTGTACCGTTCCTTCGCAGATGTTCTGCAATAGACAGACACCTGGTCATGTGACCCAGTCCGATCCCTATCACGGAGAAGTAAACCTTCATATCTGTTCTCCTTTACCGATCTTATATTTTTATGTCAGACTTCCCATTTTTTAACAAAAGGAATTCAAGTAGTATATATAATTAAGTAATTTTGAGCATCAAAAAGTTATTAAAAAACGTCCGCTTTACCTCCATGGATATCTATTATGAACGCACTGCTGAAAGGTCTGCTTTGGTTCGTCCCTTCACTCATCGCACTTATCCTCATGAGCTTGAAATTTTTCGATGTGGACGGGAAACTGAACTTCGAAGATATCGGAGGAAAACTGTGGAGGGCCCGAGGAAGTATATTTATACTTTTTTTAGTGGGTTTGGGGGTCAAGGTAGAGAATTGGGTCCACGATCTCCGTCCTTCTGGATTCCGAGTAACACATCTATTCTATGAGTTTGAAGGTGTAGGCGTGATGGTGTTTCTTCAAGAAAAACTCACTCATCCCGCTGTCATCCATTCCTCTTCGATATTTTATGTACTCGGCCTCACCTTCTTCGTTTTCTTCACACCACTCTTCTTCTTCCTTAGAGACGAAAAAAAGATGCTGGAACTCTTCTCAAAATGCCTTGCGGTAAACTACATGTTCATCTTACCCGGGTACTTTCTGCTGCACGTGCTCGTAACATCGTACTACTCCCCGGCAGTAAAACCTCTCGTCTACTCACACCCTCAGTACCTAGAGATCCTGAGGTTGATAAACCGCCAGACCAACTGCTTCCCCAGCGGGCATATCTCGATCTCACTCACCATGACCCTGATCTTCATGTACAGCACCAGATTGAAAAAAGCGGCTTACTTCGGCGTGATCTTCACCGTCCTCACGGCCTTCGTGATCATCTACCTAGGAGTACACTGGCTGAGTGATATCCCGGCGGGTGTTGCCGTTGGACTTTTCGCTTATACGTCCGTTTCCAGCGGTAGGATGGATTTCATCTTCGACCCTATCGTCGAGTTCGCAGAAAAGACTACTGAATCACTGAAGTCGAGAAATTAATCGGGGCAGTGTTTCTCCAGCTTTCCCCTGAATAAAATAATCTGATATATTGTGAGTCAGCGGTGTTTCTTCTAGGTTGATCTCAACGACTTTTGCTCCGTGTGACTTGGCCAAAATAGGTAGACTGGCGGCGGGTTGAACTACTGCAGAGGTACCCACTACGAACATGAGATCGCAGTTCTCGGCTTCGTCCCTTGCCCTTTCGATCGCCGCGAAAGGGAGCTGCTCGCCGAAGAGAACTACATCCGGTCTCAGCAGGGAACCGCATGAACAGTGTGGGATATCGCCGTCGGTCACGGTACCTAGGTGTTCTTCCGTGACACTTTTCTTTCCGCATGAGGTACACACGAGTTCGTAAAGTGTACCGTGCAGCTCGATCACGTCTCGGCTCCCGGCTCGCTGGTGTAATCCATCGATATTCTGCGTTATAACTGAATTCAAACCGTGATCCTCCAGGTCCACCAGCCCCGTGTGTCCCGCGTTCGGTTCCGCGTCGAAGATCTCTTCTATCTGCAGTCTGAACAACTCCCAGCATTTCTTCGGATCTCTGTTAAAGGCGCTCACATGAGCGTATTCGTTGGGGTCGTATTCGCTCCATAGCCCGTTCTCCCCTCTGAAAGGAGCTATGTCGCTCTCAACCGATATACCTGCTCCAGTCACAGCGGTACTTCTAGTGGAGTTCAAAATATCCCCTACAAGATCCTCTGATATCTTGGTCATGATCAATAGAAAAAAGAGAAAAGAGGTATTATTAAAGTTCCGATTTCAGCCTGTCGAGGTTCTTCTGCACTTCTTTATCCACGTCGTCGTGGATGCTGTTGCCGTGTGAGTCCATGGTCACCAGGAACGGCCCGGCTTCCTTGACCCTGAACATCCAGAATGCCTCTGGGATACCAAGTTCTTCCAAGAAGTAAACGTCTTCCACTTCCTCGATCGCGTTAGCCATGAGCGCTCCGGCTCCGCCGGTGTACTGTACGTAAACCGCTCCGTGCTTTCCAAGCGCTTTCAACGTTCTATCGGCCATACCGCCTTTACCGATTATGATCTTGGTACCGAACTTCTCGATGAAATCATCTTCGAATATCTCCATCCTTATGCTCGTGGTAGGTCCTGCGGAGACCACTTCCCACTTCCCGTCGACTTTATGGATCGCCGGTCCGCAGTGGAACATGGCGTACTTCGACGGGTCGAATGGGATTTCGTCCTTATCCATCTCCAGGAAGAGTTCGTGAGCGGAATCTCTAGCTGTGAATATTATTCCTGTTATGTAGAACGCATCTCCTACCTTCAGCTCTTTGATCTCCTCGGGGTCGATAGGGGTCTCGATGACTTTCTTCATTGTTCCACCTCCACGTTCCCGTCAGCATCTACGATCACCGTCGCCTGCCTGTTGGCCCAGCACTGTGGGACTATGGCAACGGGGAAGGATGCGGGATGTCTGTGGGCGTACTCGATCTTGACGTCCAGGACGGTCGTCTTACCTCCGATCCCCATGGGTCCCACGCCGAGTTGGTTGATCTTCTCCTTCAGCTCTTTTTCCAGCTTTGCGACTTTCTCCTCGGGATGATGCTCGCCCACGGGTCTCAACAGGGCTTTCTTTGCCAGCTCGAGTGCTAGATCGGCACCGCCCCCTATACCTATCGCCAGAGTAGTAGGCGGACACGGTTTACCCGCCATGGCCGCGACGTGCTCGAGCACGATCTCCTTAACACCTTTCAACCCTCTTCCGGGTGTCATCATCACCAATTTGCTCATGTTCTCACTGCCTCCGCCCTTGGGCATGGCGGTTATCTTGACTTCCTTTCCTTCAACGATCTCCCAATGTATCGCAGGTATGAACCTACCCGTGTTGTCGCCGCTGTTCTTGTCCTCCAAGGGATCTATGGCGTTGGGTCTCAGAGGTACTTCTTCCGTCGCTCTTCTTACGGCCTTGGTGATCACTTCCTCTAACTCCCCTATCCCTTCGAATTCGTCGCCAATCTCGACGAAGAACGTCGGCGTTCCCGTATCCTGACATATCGGTCTGCTCTCTTCTTTTCCAACATCGATGTTCTCCAATATCGCTTCCAACTGCACCTTGGGTCCGGATTCGTCCTCTTCCTCCAATGCATCCCTCAGCGCCTTCTCCGTTTCAGGCGTGGTCCTCGTAACCGCCAATCTTATCGCTTCCACAAGCTTATCTTCGAGCTCATCTTGATTCATGTTATCAGTATCGGCGGATTAAGGAGTCGGATATAAAGAATTTCTGTGTTAATGATTGTTAATATATAATTTTACATTGTAATTATATCTACGTATATTTCCAATAAAAAAGAAAAAGGTTAAATAACATATCTAACAACATCCTCCCTGCAGACTTGGGATCACTCGGGGGCTAATATTGGAAAGCAAACCGAAGGTATTATATCCCCCTTGTTATTCCAACACTCCCCGTATGGGGAAAACCATCACAACATGGTTGGCTAATCATGAAAAAAGATGTATTAATTATCGGCGGTGGTATCTCTGGTGTTCAGACTGCCCTTGACCTTGCTGACAAAGGGTATGAGGTCGTCTTGGTGGATAAATCACCAAGCATAGGTGGGAATATGGTCAAATTGGACAAGACTTTTCCGACCAATGATTGTTCTATCTGCATCTCCGCACCCAAGATGGTGGAGACGAGCAGACACCCTAATATCGATTTGTTGACATATTCTGAAGTCAAGGAAGTCATCGGCAGCTCAGGCGGTTTTGATGTAAAGGTTTGGAAAAGAACGAAATACGTCGATCCTGACGTTTGTACAGGTTGTGGAGATTGCGAGGAATCATGCCCCGTCGAGGTTCCCAACGAATTCGACGAGGAGTTATCTTCTCGAAAGGCGATATACGTCGAATATCCTCAATCCGTCCCACTCACCTACACGATAGACTACGAGAATTGTGTCGGCTGCGGCGCGTGCGAAAGGGTGTGCGACGCCGAAGCGATCAACTTCCTAGAATCTTCGAGGGAGATCGATATCCAAGTCGGTAGTATAGTCGTAGCGACCGGGTACCAGATGATGGAACCCGACGAGTGGAGGGAAGAATACGGCTACGGTGAGTACGACAACGTGCTGACCGCCATGGAGTACGAGCGGCTTCTTTCCGCTTCCGGACCGACGGAAGGAAAGATATTGAAACCGTCCGATGGAAAAGAGCCGGAATCCGTTGCTTGGATACAGTGCGTAGGTTCTCGATGCAAGCAGAAAGGGATGCCCTACTGTTCCCGTGTCTGCTGTATGTACGCTACAAAAGAGGCGTCGATAAGCAAGGGAGAGAACCCCGACCTTGACACGTATATATATTATATGGATCTTAGAGCCTACGGTAAAGATTTTCAACAGTACTATGATAAGGCAAAGGACAAGGGTGTCAATTACATCCGGGGAAGGCCGTCTAGAGTTTACGAAACACACGACGGTAAGATGGCCGTAGAGTATGAGAACACGGAAGAGGGAGAGGTCAGGACGGACTACGTGGACATGGTCGTTCTATCGTCGGCTATCGTCCCGTCCCAAGGAAATTACAAACTAGCAGATATACTAGATATAGAACTGGATGAGAACGGATTCTTCAAATCCAAGGATATACTCACGGCCCCAATGGATTCCACCAAAGACGGAATATACTTGGCCGGATGTGCTCAATCACCCAAGGACATACCGGACAGTGTAGCACAGGCAAGCGGTGCCGCGGCAAGAGCTATGCAGCCCATAAAGGATAGGAAAAGAAAGGGCAGACCGGAGAAACCTGAAGAGAGAGACGTGACCGGTGAAGAACCGAGGATCGGTGTCTTCGTCTGTCACTGCGGTAAGAACATCGGTAAATACGTCGATGTAGAGAGCGTCAGCGATGCGGTGAGAGATATACCCGGTGTCGTTTACGTGGACGATACCATGTTCGCCTGTTCAGAGGACGCTCAATCCGCCATGAAAGAGGCGATAGAGGAACACGACCTGAACAGGATAGTCGTTTCAGCCTGCTCACCTAGGACCCACGGAGAGCTGTTCAAAGACACCCTGGAAGAAGCGGGCTTGAACAGATACCTTTTCGAGATGGCGAACATCAGGAACCAGTGCAGCTGGGTCCACAGTGATGACGTAGAAAGAGCAACTGAGAAGGCGAAGACGCTGACCAAGATGGCGGTAGCGAAAGCCAAACTTCTATCGGCACTCACAGAGGAGGAGATCGAGGTAGGGAACAGAACGCTTGTCATCGGCGGAGGACCAGCGGGCATGCGGACCAGTCTAAGTCTGGCCAATGCTGGCCAGAAAGTCACACTGGTGGAGAGAGAGGACAAACTCGGAGGTAAATTGAACAGACTCAACAGTTTGTTCCCCTCGGATATCGATTCTCAAGAGTTCATACACCGGCTGGAGCACGAAATGCGGGACAACGACAATATCAGGATCATAACTTCAGGAGAAGTTGAAGCCGTGGACGGGTACATAGGAAATTACGACGTGACGGTGAACGGGGAGGAGTTCGAGGTCGACACCATCGTCATGGCCACCGGATTCCAGGAGATTGACCCGGCCGAATTCTACGGCTACAAGGATTCCGACAGGATCATGACTCAGCTCGAATTGGACGAAGCTTTAGCCCAGGATGGATTGGAGCAGCCCGAGAACGTGGTTTTCATCAACTGCGTCGGTGCCATGGAAGAGGAAAGACCGTGGTGCTGCAGGGTGGGCTGCGGTAACTCGCTGAAGAACGCCAAAGCTATGAAAGAAAGATATCCTAATTCAAACGTTTACATAATGTACAAGGACATGAGGGTTTTCGGGAAGAATGAAGAGGAGTACTACATGGACGTTTCAGAAAAGGACGGCGTCATATTCCTTCGTTACTCTACGGAAAGAAAACCCGAAGTGATCCCGAAGGACGATAAATTCAACATCAAGGTTTATGACAATTTACTGGGCGAAGAGCTCGAGATAGACGCGGACTACGTAGTTCTCGCCATGCAGCTCGAAGGTGACAGCAGCGCTGGTAAACTCAAGAAGATGCTGAAGATCTCTTCGGACCCCGCAGGATTTTACATGGAGGCACACGCCAAATTGAGGCCGCTGGAATTCCCGTCAGAGGGAGTTTACCTCGCCGGTGGTGCACACTATCCGAAGAATGTAGCGGACACCATCTCACAGGGCGAGGGCGCGGCTTCCAAGGCCGCCATACCCATGATGAGGGGGTACACGAAGAGTGAAGGTATCGTATCGGTAGTGGACGAGGACATATGCAGCGGCTGTAAGATGTGCATCTCGGTATGTCCCTACGGAGCCATAGATCACGATGAAGAAGAAGGTATCGCAGTTATCAACAAAGTGCTCTGTAAAGGGTGCGGGTCGTGTGCAAGCGTCTGTCCCACGGGAGCTATAGACCAGAAAGGTTTCGAAGAGGACATGATCTCCGCGATGATCAGAGCCGCGCTCATGAAAGAAGAGGTGGTATGATGGCTGATGATTTTGAACCCAAGATAATAGCGTTTTTATGCAACTGGTGCAGCTACGCGGGAGCGGACCTAGCCGGTGTTAGTCGAGAGCAGTACCCCCCGAACATCCTCAACATCAAGGTTATGTGCTCGTCCCGGGTGTCTCCGGAGCATGTCTTCCAATCTTTCAAGGAAGGTGCCGACGGCGTGCTGATTGCAGGATGCCACCCAGGGGACTGCCATTATATAGATGGTAACTACAAGACCATAAGGAAGTTCGAGCTCATGCAGAAGATGATGGATGTCATGGGGTTGAACACCAAAAGAGTGAGGCTGGACTGGATCTCTTCGGCAGAGGGGGGAAAATTTGCAAAGGTTATGAAGGAGATGACCGAGGAGATCAGAGAATTAGGTCCCCTCGATTTCGAGGAGGAAGAATTATGAGCGATAAAAAGAAGATCGGATTTTATTGGTGTGGTGCATGTGGAGGCTGTGAAGTGAGTGTTCTTGACATAGACGAGATGATATTGAACGTCGTCGAGATGGCGGACATAGTGTTCTGGCCCTGCGCCATGGACCCGAAGTACGAGGACCTCGAGGCCATGGAAGACGATGAGATGGACTATATCTTCATCAACGGTTCGATGAGATCCGAAGAGAACAGGGAACTGGTTAAATTGTTGAGGAAGAAAGCGAAGAACGTAGTCGCCTACGGTTCCTGCTCGACATTGGGCGGTCTTTTCGGTCTGGGTAACATGTACAGCAGAGAAGAACTGCTGGACAAGGGTTACCACACTAAATCAACGGACGAAGGTACGGTTCCCCAAAAGGTCAGCAAAGTCGAAGAGGGAGAGCTGAAACTGCCGGAACTGCTGCATCACATCGTACCGTTACATGACGTCATCGAAGTCGATTACTATCTCCCGGGCTGTCCACCACTGCCGGTTCAGCTCGAAGAGGCGTTTCCAGCGTTACTGGACGATGATGTTGAGGTCGGCAAGTACGATTTTATCTCAGAAAAGAGTGTGTGCGATCCGTGCCCCATGGAGAGGGAAGAGAAGAAGATCGAGAAACTGGTGCCTATTCAAGAGAAAACCGACATCGACCCAGATAGGTGTCTTCTCGACCAGGGTGTGCTGTGCATGGGTCCTGCGACCGCAGGTAACTGCGACGCCGCATGTACGAAGGTGGGTCATCCATGTATAGGATGCAACGGCCCGACGAGAGAAGCGTTGGATCAAGGCGGCAGGATGCTCTCAGCCTTGGCTTCTGTGATAGGTATAGAAGGAGAGACCAGGATGACCGAGGAAGAGATATTGAAGGCCATAAACTCAGTGAGAGATCCCACCGGTGCCTTTTATCGATTCAGCCTGCCCAGCAGTATTCTGAAGTACAAAAGGGGTGATACGGATGAGTGAAGAGAATAAGATTTCAATAGATCCCATAACTAGATTGGAAGGTCACGGCAAGATAGAGATATTTTTGGACGATAAAAAGAACGTGAAGAACGCCTACCTGCAGGTGCCGGAATTCAAAGGGTTCGAGAAGTTCTGCCAGGGAAGAAGAGCGGAGGATATGCCGACGATAACCAGCAGGATATGCGGTGTCTGCCCGGTTGCGCATCACTTGGCCTCCGCAAAGGCACTGGACCACGCTTATGATGTCGAACCCACGGTACCCGCCAAGAAACTGAGAGAGCTGTTCTACAACGGATATATCTACGCCGATCACCTACTGCACTTTTACTACCTGGCGAGTCCGGACTTCCTCGTGGGCGTAGATGCTCCTAGAAATGTGAGGAATATACTTGGAGTGATCGAAAAGGTCGGCCTCGAGATCGGTAAAAAGGTGATCAAGCAGAGGGGTAACGGCCAGCAGATAATCCGTATGCTCGGCGGAAAAGCGGTTCACCCGTCTTTTGCCGTACCGGGCGGCGTGGTAAAACACTTGACTTCAGAGGAAAGGAAGGAAGTTCAGGAGATGGCTGAAGGGATGGTGGAGTTCTCCAAGTTCACCCTCGATCTTTTCAAGGATAAGGTGCTCAAGGAGTACGAAAAGCCCATCGTTGAAGATTCACTCAACATATACAGCATGGGTCTTACCGAGGAGAAAGAGGTTAGCCACACAGGGGGTATCGTCAACGTCGTCGACCCGGAAGGCGAAGATTTCGTTTCATTCAAGGACATCGACTACATGGACGTTATCAGGGAGCACGTAGAGCCCTACAGCTACATGAAGTTCCCATATCTCAAAGAGGTGGGTTGGAAAGGTTTCGAAGAGGGTATGGACTCCGGCGTTTATCGTGTGGGTCCCTTGGGTAGATTGAACGCCTCCGAGGGCATGAAAACGCCCCTTGCACAGGAAGAGTTCGACGAGATGTACGAAACACTCGGTTATCCGGTTCACTCCACACTGGCATACCACTGGGCACGGCTCATAGAGGTCATGCAGTCCGCGGAATTGGTCAAAGAGCTAGCGGATGACGACGACCTGGAAAGCGAGAATATAAGGAACGAGGTCGGAACACCCGGTAAAGGCGTGGGTATCGTCGAAGCCGCCAGAGGAACTCTCATACACGATTACGAACTAGATGAAAACGGCCTGATAGAGGACCTTAATCTAATAGTTGCTACTGTTCACAACGCTGCTCCTATATCCATGAGCATACGCGACGCCGCTAAAAAGTACGTGGACGCAGGCAACATACAGCCGGGAATGCTGAACAGCGTGGAGAGGGCTTTCCGAGCCTACGACCCGTGCCTCGCTTGCGCTACGCACTCGGCCATGGGGGATACTCCGTTGAAGATCAATATGTACGATGACGAGGGAAAGATATACAAGGAACTTTCACAGGGTCTGGGTGATGACCAATGAAAGTTAAAAGAGATAAGGAATTTCTCGATAAAGTAGAAGAACTCTCCGGTCAATCGGTGAACGCCTGTATAAGATGCGGTACGTGTTCCGCCGGATGCCCCTTCGTCGAAGATATGGACGTTCTTCCGGAGAGGATATTCAAGAAGATCGTTCTCGGCGACAAAAAGGGGATACTGGAGAAGAACACCATGTGGATATGCGCCGCGTGTTTTACGTGCAGTGTAAGATGTCCGAGAGACATCGACATCGCCAAGATCATGGAGGCCGTGAGACAGATAATGCTGAGAGAGAACATCGACATGGTGGACGTAGATCACGTTGAAAATATGGACGAACTTCCGCAGCTTGCGGTCGTGGGCTGCTTCAGGAAGGAGACTGGATAAGATGGAAGGAGATTCACTGTTGTATTACCCGGGATGTACGCTTAAAACAAAGGCAAGCGATTACGAACAGAGCGCCATGGCGGTCATGGAAGCCCTGGGAAAACCGCTTGTCGAGATGGACAGCTGGTACTGCTGTGGAGCCGTACAATCGCTGACCACCGACGATATCATGCACCAGATCGCTCCTATCAGGACAATGTGCTGTGCACAGGAGCAGGGTGAAACAGAAGTCGTCACGCTGTGTGACATGTGCTACAACGTGCTCAAGCAGGCCAACGAGAGGATGAAGGAAAAACCGGATGACCTGGAGACCATGAACGAGTTCTTGACCGATGATCCGGATTACGAAGGCAACGTGGATGTGAAACACCTTTTCCAAGTGCTCATCGAGATGAAAGACGAGATAAAGAAGAGGGTAAAGGTTCCCTTGGACAACCTGAAAGTAGCACCCTATTACGGCTGCATGCTTCTTAGACCCGATATCGCAGCAATAGACGATACGGAGGATCCACAGATAATGGAGGAACTGTTGGAGTGCACTGGAGCAGAGGTGATCGACAACCCGAAGAGAACGGAGTGCTGCGGTTCGTACCACACGGTGAACAGGAGCGATATCGTCGAAAAAAGGGTGAAAGATATCGTGGGTAGAGCCGTGGAGGACGGTGCCGAAGCCATCGCGCTTTCGTGCCCGTTGTGTCAATTCAACCTTGACTTTCACCAGAGGGCTACGGAATACGAGATCCCGGTCTTTTACCTGACCGAACTGATAGCCCTTTCATTTGGATTGGACGTAGAGATGAAGAAACATAAGATCGACCCGAAAAAATTACTTAAAAAGAAGGATATTCTGGAGTGAGATTATATGCCTGAAGAGGAAGAGCAAGGAAAAGAAGAGGAAAAAAAGCTGATCGATATTTACGTTATGGGTAAGAGATACAAAGTTCCTGAAGGACTCACAATAATGACCGCCCTTGAGTACGCGGGTTACAAGTTCGTACGTGGATGTGGTTGCAGGGGAGGTTTCTGCGGCGCTTGTGCAACTGTCTACAGGAGTAAGGACGAGTACAAATTGAAGATGGATTTAGCGTGTCAAACGGCAGTCGAGGACGGCATGTTCCTGGTCCAATTACCCTTCGTGCCCGGTGCAAGGGAAGAGTACGACATCGACGAAGTAGACCCAGAGGATAGGGATAACGTTATGCTGGAGTACTACGCTGAGATCGCTAGATGCGTTTCCTGCAATACGTGCACCAAGTCGTGTCCCCAGGACATCGAAGTGATGGACTACGTACAGGCGGCGCTCAGAGGAGACATAGAGAGATGTGCCGACCTTTCCTTCGATTGTATCCAGTGTGGTCTGTGCTCCATAAGGTGTCCCGCGGACATAAAGCATTACCATCTCGCACAGCTGGCTAGGAGGATAACCGGTAAGTACATCGATGAAGACAGTGAAGAACTCGAGAAGAGGGTGAAGGAGGTCGAGGAGGGCAAGTACGACGATGAGCTGAAGAAGCTGCTCGAGATGAGTGAAGAGGAGTTGAAGAAGACGTATGAAGAGAGAGATTTCGAAAAGGAGTGATTATGATGGCTGACGGTTATCCAGAATATATGAGAAAATCTATAGAGAAGGTCGAAGAAACGCGCTCGGAAAGGGTCGGTAAAACATTTGAAAGGATGACGTCCGAACAGGCCGACGAAACGCTGAATAACTTCCACCCCGATTACAGAGAAGAGGGGAAGAGAGAGATCAAGGTCGGAACCAGCAAAGGTGAAGTCGCACCCACTGAATTGGCCGATCTATTGGAAGCACACAGCTTGATAGACCCTTCGGATATCGATCTATCGCAAATAGATTACGATGTCGATATATTGATAATCGGCGGTGGAGGTGCTGGTACGGTTTCCGCCCTATGGGCAATCGAAGAGGGGATCAAGCCCGAGGACATCTTGATCGCTACGAAGCTCAGACACGGGGATTCCAACAGCATGATGGCACAGGGAGGCATCCAGGCGGCAGATAAAGAGGACGATTCTCCTGTAAAACATTACCTTGACGCCATAGGCGGTGGGCACTTCACCAACGTACCAGAACTCGTAAAGGCACTCACAATGGACGCCCCGAAGCTCATCGATTGGCACGAGAAGCTGGGGATCATGTACGACCGAGATGAAGACGGCAATTTCGTAGAACTACCGGGTGGAGGAACATCGAGATATAGACTTCACTCCGCTCGAGATTACACCGGTATGGAATTGATGAGGGTGATAAGGGACGAAGCGAGGAATCTAGACGTTCCTGTTCTGGAATTCACGCCGGCGGTCGAGCTTCTCAAGGACGACAAGGGTCAGGTAGCGGGTGCGATCCTGATGAACCTGGAGACCAACGAGTACTACGTGGTCAGAGCGAAGTCAACTATCATGGCAACCGGTGGATTCGGCAGGTTACACATACAATCGTATCCCACGACCAATCATTATGGAGCGACCGGCGACGGACTGATAATGGGCTACAAAGTCGGCGTGCCTTTGAGAGACATGGACAGTGTTCAATATCATCCTACGGGTGCCGCTTTCCCGGATCAGATAGTTGGTCTACTCGTTACGGAGAAGGTCAGAAGCCTGGGCGGACAGCCAGTGAACAAAGATGGAGAACTCTTCGTCAATCCACTGGAACCAAGGGATATCGAGGCTGCTGCCCTTATAAGAGAATGCTACGGAAGAGATAACGGGATCACCACACCTACGGGGATGAAGGGAGTTTGGCTGGATGCACCTCTTATCGACGAGATCGAAGGAGAAGGTACTATCGCTGAAAGACTCCCGGCAATGGTCAGGCAGTACGAGAGGTTCGGTATAGACATGACAAAAGATCCGATCTTGGTCTTCCCGACGCTGCACTACCAGAACGGTGGGCTTGTCATCAACGAAGACGCTTCAACACCAGTAGCCGGATTATTCGCCGGTGGGGAAGTGGAAGGCGGAGTCCACGGCAAGAACAGGCTCATGGGAAATTCCCTCCTGGACTACAACGTCTTCGGTAGAAGAGCTGGCATCAGTGCCGCCAAGCACGTGAAGAAGGCAAACGTAGGGAAATTGACCCTGGAACATATCACCAAATACGAAGATGAGATGAAAAAGAATGGAATAAAGACGGATCGAGAATCACCAATGCTTCTACCCGAGTACAGAGGTAAAAGGGTTCTAGAGAGGCATCTCGACGTAGAGGTGACCCTTTAGGGTGGACTCTGATGATCGAAGTTAACGAGGACTACTGCAAGGGATGCAACCTGTGCATCATCTTCTGCCCCCGGGACGCTCTCGAGGAGAGCGAGGAGTTGAACAAAAAGGGCGTTCATCAACCGGTGGAAGTCGAAGATAGATGCAACAACTGCAGACTTTGTGAATTGATTTGTCCTGATTTTGCCATCACAGTGGTGGAGGAAGAAGATGAATGAAGAAGATTTTGACTTAGAGAAGGTTAAGAAAGTACTAGGTGCCAAGAGGCAGTTCATCCACGGAGATGCAGCCGTATGTTACGGCGCTCTTCTAGCCGGGTGCAACTTCTTCGGAGGTTATCCTATAACGCCGGCATCGGAGATAGCCGAGATGATGGCTAGACTGCTGCCGAAAGTCGGCGGCAGGTACATCCAGATGGAGGACGAACTGGCGAGTATGGCATCCATAATCGGGTCTTCATGGACCGGAGCTAAAGCAATGACCGCAACAAGCGGACCAGGTTTTTCTCTCATGCAGGAGAACATAGGCTTCGCCGCTATGAGTGAAACACCGGTTGTTGTTGCTAATGTTCAAAGATCGGGGCCGTCTACAGGTCAGCCTACGTTGGGGGCACAGGGCGACGTCATGCAGGGCAAGTACGGCTCCCACGGAGATTATCATCCCATCGTTTTATCTCCTAACACTATCCAAGAGACAGTAGAATTAACGATCAAAAGTTTCAACCTCGCAGAGGAGTACCGGACCCCGGTTTTCCTGTACATAAGCGCCGATCTGGGCCACATGAGAGAGATGATAGAGATACCCGACAATGTGGATTTATTTTACAGAAAGGAACCGAAGGTCGGTCCTGACGAGTATATACCATTTGGAGAAGGGAGTTACGGGAAAAAGAAAGTACCTGAATTCGCTCCCTTCGGAACGGGATACAAGACCTACGTCACCGGGCTCACACACGATGAACACGGATTCCCCGCGACCGATGACCAGGAGGACCATGACAAGCTGATCAGAAGGCAGATAGAGAAGGTCACGGACGACAGAGAGCTGCTTACAGATATCGAAGAGAGGAATATCGACGACGCCGATGTTGCTATACTATCATACGGTGTAGCCAGCCGGAGTGCGTTGGGCGCGGTCAACCTAGCCAGGAAGCAGGGTAAAAAGGTCGGATATTTCAGGATGAAAACACTTTGGCCTTTCCCGATAAAAGCCGTTGAGGAGTTATCGCAGAAAGTCGATAAGATCGTCGTCGCCGAGATGAATCTAGGTCAGATGTATCATAAGGTCAACGAGTACGCCGAATGCGAGGTCGTATTGGCCGGCAAGATCGGCGGAGAACTGCACAGACCCGACGAGATCTTGGAGGTGATCTGAACATGGTATCAGAGAATAAAGCAAAGAACATAGATGTTGCGAGCGGCGAGAAGATAAGAGAGAAATACCTGAGAAAGGAGATGATGCCTCACATATTCTGCGATGGATGCGGTTTGGGTAACGTTTTGGACTACACTCTCTGGGCGATAGAAAAAGAAGGTCTAGATATGGACAATACGGTATTCCTGTCGGGTATCGGTTGCTCTTCCAGGATACCTGGTTACGTTAAAGTCGATGCACTACATACGACCCACGGCAGAGCACTAGCATTTGCAACCGGTGTCAAAGTAACTAGACCCGACCTGAACGTTATCGTATTCACCGGTGATGGAGATTGCATCGGTATAGGCGGAAATCACTTCATACATGCAGTCAGGAGGAACATCGATATCACGGTGATAGCCGTCAATAATTTCATCTACGGGATGACTGGAGGACAGGTCGCTCCCACGACACCTGAGGGCGATTTTGCGACCACAGCACCATATGGAAGTATCGAACCGCCATTCGACATGAGTAAGATGGCGATAGCAGCCGGTGCTTCATACGTTGCCAGATGGCCTGTGTTCAGACCGAATCAGCCTATCAACTCCATCCAAGAAGGTATACAGAACAAAGGATTCAGTTTCATCGAGATGTTGTCACCCTGTACCACCGCATACGGTAGAAGGAACAAATTCCGAGAGATCAAGGATCTTTGGAACTTCTACAAGGAGAACACAATACTCAAAGAGGACTATGACATGATCATGAAGTACGGAAGTGAAGAGGAGAAGGATGAGATCAAAGATAAGATCAAGATCGGTGTACTGCACAACGAGAGGAAGAAATCACTTGATGAAAGGTATGATGAACTCATGGAGGCTCTCGGATGAGGAAGAACGCAAGATTGTGCGGAAGCGGAGGGCAGGGGATCATGACCGCCGGTTACATACTTGGAAAAGCCGCATCGGTGTTCCACGATTACAACGCCGTACAGATGCAGAGCTATGGGCCGGAAGCGAGAGGAGGTGCTGCTCGATCCGAGGTGATCATATCCGACAGAGAGATAGGGTACTGCGGTCTGCCCACCACGGATTACATGATGGTCATGAGCCAGCCCGCATGGGACAAGTACCACGGAGATCTGACCGAGGATTCAGTCGTTGTTATCGACCCGGATCTGGTAGTTAACTACGATTTCGAAGGTGCTATCGAGATCCCTGCAACCAAGATGGCAGAAGACCTGGGTAACAAGATCGTGGCCAATATAGTAATGCTCGGCGGGTTCAACGAAGCCGCGGACCTTGTACCAGAAGAATCTCTTCAGAACTCCGTTAAGGACAGCGTGCCAAATAGATTCATCGAATTGAACATGGACGCGTTGAAAAAGGGTGTAGAGCGGGTAAAATAGATTTAGATCTCACCCGATCCCTATTTTTCCTATCAATAGACTCATGGAGAAAACGGCTATAGAGACTGGTAGGATGATCCCTATATTGTACTTGAATTCTACAGGGTCCAGTCTAGATCTTATCCCGGTCGTGAAGTAAGTTATCACTATACTCATGAGTACGAGGTAGACCGCCACGACTGCCGTAAAAGCTACCGGGGATATCATCTGCATGTTGGTTATCTCCGAGAAGATGGAGTAGAGCATGAAATAAAGGGAACTGACCACGCCCATGACCACCGGGGCGAAAACCAGGGCGGTACCCTTCATCATCTCCACCGATTGGCTGAGCCGGGACTTGATGTCGTGGTCCATCTCCTCCATATCCCTCAAATAATTCGATATCTGGATTATGGTCTTCCCGGCTTCCTGCGGGTCCTTTTTCGTGATATCCACAACGGTCTTCATGGTAGCTTTAATTGTTCGAGACGGATGATTTTCAAGTATGCCTCTTTCGCCGAACAGTGCTTCTTCCAGGGGTAACCTGTTGATCTGAAGTGTGCACGATATCTTTTGGAGAAGGTCTCCGACTTTCGTCCCTTTCATTGATTCGCTTGTTTTAAGGAATGCTCTTTCTGGAGGCATGCCCTCCGCGATCCTGCTTCCCAGCTGGAAAAGTGCATCGGGAAACTCCCGCTCCATATCTATTATCTCTTTTCTCAGCTTCCTTTTCTTCCAAGAGGTTTTCAAGAAATAATAAGATATAAAAACGATAGGAGGCCAGAAATATGGGAGCGGCATGAGTAATGATAGCTGTGCGGAGAAGAAAATAACGGCTGCAGTTAGTAAGATCGTGAGGAAAAAAGCCTGAACGAGGATCTTCCTTTCATCACCTTCTTTATCTATCTCCGGAGGCGAGGATGTTCCCGGTCGATCACCCAGGATCTTGTAGGAATATAAGAACGCTCCAAGGGGTGCAATTATGTCCATGAGTAGAACGGTGTGTGAGATGCCGATGGAACTCTGCGTGACTTCATCTGTCGTCGTGCTGGTTATATCTAGACCTCCGAGGGCCACCATGGGAAGCATGGCACCTATTATCAGAGGGAGGAGTATCCCGATGGCGAAGAGGATGGTAGTGGGTGTTCCCAGCGAGTTGGCGAAGTCTTCTACCTGTCTTTTCGTCCCGCTGATTATTATATCGTTGGCTTTCTCCAGCGACGAATTCAGACCTTCTTTGGTCCTCTCCAGCATAGCCGATCTGACCGAGTAAAGCGCCCTCTTGAGGTCTTTGTTCCATTCTCCCCACTCCATAGCGAATGAGATGAACGACTCTTCTAGGCTGGATTTCTTCCTCGTGTAAACGTCCCAAAGGACCTTTTTTAGTCCCGTGGATATCGGGGGCTCGGTGTTATCTGCGGAGAACTGGACTGCCCTGTATAGAGATGGGGTCACCCTCATCGACATGGTCATGTAATTGATGCTCTCCGGAGCTTTACCGATGGTTTCAGCTTTCAATCGACTCTCGAGTATGTCGGGGTAGTCCGCGGTGAATATGAGCACGGCCATGGGCAGTATCAAAAGTGTGGGTAGAACATAGATCAGGATCTCGTAAAGTGAAAGGGGATAGAATTGATGTAATACGATTATGGATACTAAAATAAGGATAAAGGTTAACAGGGATGTAAAGATCGAGAAGATCAGGACCTCTTCGTATTCCAGATCTAGATTTGTAACATAGGTGGTCTTCTTGAATTTCTTTCTTTTGTATAGCTCTTCAGCACTTTCCAGTTCTTTTTTAGTTCTATCGTGCTTGTTCTTTAATTTCTCGTATCCTTTCGAATCTTCCCCGTGGATTATCTTAGCTTCCTTAAGTTTGCTCTCGGTTTTCCTGTGTTCTTTACCCTTTTGAACATAATTTTTCTTTCTTTTCTCCTTCTTCTCTTCGATCTCTTCCCTGGTCGGACCGAGACGATTACTCACTTTTTTACATGCTATTTCGTAGAACCTAGACATATTTTATTCTCTTTTGATACCATTCAGTCCATTCTTGTTTTACCTCTTCGTAAGAACCGCTGCCGTGATGTTTTTCTATCAGATTCCAGAACTTGTCGTTCGCCTCGGCTATCCAATCGGGTTTGAGTATCGAATCTCCCTTATCCCGAGATGCCTTCACCATCTCTTCTCTTATGTACGCTCGTAGGTTGATGTTCTCGATGGCCTGTTGGTAGGTCAACCCCCATGACCGTGCTATCTCTCCAATCTTTTCTGAATTTCTTTTCAAGAAATCCGTCGCCCTCAATTCGTTTTCAAAGTGCATAAGGTCGTTGAAACTGGTATCATCGTATTCCGAGATGTGTGTGACCCTTCTTTTCCTGGTCTGCATGCCACCCGGACGGATTATGCCGGCGATGACGATCAGGTCCGTTGCGCTGAAGCTCTCCTTGGAGATGCCCATGTCGTGCACCACGCGCTCGTAAACAGCCATGGGTGAATTGCCGTGTATGGTGCCCATCACCGCGCTTCCAGCCGTCCCGGCTCGCATGGCTTCGTAAAGAGTTCTGGCTTCCTGACCTCTCACCTCACCGAGGACGATGGATGATTCACCCAATCGAAGAGAGACTTTCAGTGCGTGGTCCGCTGTTAATCCACCCTCTTCCAGAGAAGAACCGACGATCATGCTCTGGATGTTGTAATCTAATCTCTGCATCTCTCTGCTGGGAAGCTCCCTGGTATCCTCTATCGTCAGTATCCTCTGGCTCTTGGGAAATTCAAGCATCAACGCACCTAAAAGCGTCGTTTTACCTGCACCCCTGCTGCCCGCCACCAAGATAGTGCTCCTGCCGTCGATCATGAATGATAAGAGGCCCGCCGCCAAGGGCGTCAAACTGCCGGCTTTGATCAACTTCGGTAAAGTCCATGGCTCGGTGTCCCTCCTTCTAAGGGCGAATGCCGTCCCGTCCGGGCTGAGCGGTGAGCCTATGACCGTTACCCTGGTATCGTACTGTTTCAGGTCCGTTTCCAGGACTGGAAAAGCTTCCGAGAAGGGCTTTCCGCTCTCCGATCTGAAGCGGGAAAGCGTGCTGTTCATGTCTTTGTCGGAGAGGAAAACATTGGTCCTGCACTTGTCTCTGACATCATCTATGCCCCCCAACTCCAGATAGATATTGTTGGAATCCGAAGGAGCGTCCACGTAGATGTCTTCCACGTGTGGGTCCTTGAGCAGGGTTTCCAAGATCCCGTAGCCGACGGTGTATGAACACAGTATATCCGCCAATTCATTCACTCTGTTGAGACTCTCTTCTCGGTTCTCGCCCAATTCGATATCGAGTTTTTTGGCGGTTCTAACCAGTAGGCGTCTTCCCTCGGATTGGATGTACTCTCGAACCTGCTCTGGGCGGTTCAACTTCATGGTGGTGGGATAGTGCTCGGAGAGTGATCTTTTAACTAGTGATACCAGCTTCGCCTGTTGTTTTGGCATATCGTACTCTGGGGGAGCTATCTTGTAAAGGTCCTCGGTCTCCGATGGCAGTCTATATATCTGGACGGCTGTACCGTCGACTGGGTATTCGTACAGTATGGAGGCGTCTTTAGGTATGCTGGATGAAACCCATGTGTACGAAAAACCAGGTCTTATGTTTTGATTGTTGTCTGTGATGAGTTCAAGACCGCGTTGGATACGACCTTTCTTTACCGAATTTATCTTCTTCAATATATTTGCATAACGGATCTTTTCACCCCACCACGTCGAAGGCTTCTCTCATTATCCTGTTTCTAAGGCCCAGCAGCCTTTCTCCTATCAATGTAAGTTCTTCTTTGGATGCCTTTCTGCATCTGTTACAGCCTTCCTTTCTCATCAGCATTTTTGAGTACTCTGAAAAAGTTGCGTATATGTCTCCTGGCGAGTTAACTAGAACACTTCTCATCTCGGAGTACATCTTACCCGGGTTTATCCCGCAGTCACTGCACTTCTTCTTGTTCATCCTCCTGGATGCTAGACTCTCTAATTCCTCGGATATGTCTCGTACGTCTTTCAACACGTCGATAACTTCTTTGGAATACTGTTTTTCCAGGTAATCTGATAGGATGAGCATATCGATATTGTACTCTCCTTCCATAGCAAGGATGATCCCACCGATGCATTCCTCTAATTCAAAATCATCACTGCAGTCTTTGCAGTTTATCACCAGCTCTCTACTGCGGTTCTCCTTTTTCACCACATAATTACATGCGATTGACTCGGCTCTCATACTAACTAAACATCCGATTGGAAGAGTGTTTTTAAGTCTTGCGATTACACGTCATCTAGTCTTTAGATTAGACAATTTATGAATAAGTCCTTCGTACACCTCCATCTTCTTCACTCAATACGACATCGATGGGTTCAAGCATCTTCCCAAGCCTCATCGTCAGGGTTGTCCCATAGCTCTCTCATCTTGGGCTGCTAGATTTTATGCAAAAACTCGTCGTATTGATTTCTCTTTTTACATCATCGTAAACGTCGATCATGTGTTGTATGAGTTCATCATATGTTTGTCTTGAGTATTCCTCTTATACGTAGTCATAAAAACGTTTATATACATTATAATACATATCATATTATGTCGAAAAGTGAAACATTGTGATATAAATGAGGAATCCCGTACTAAAAAAACTCCATATGGAGGATAAGGAATTCGTAACTTCGGAAGAGATAAAGAGCTACTGCTCTACGTTCGATATAAACTACTATAATACGATCAGAAATCTTCTCTCGCGTGGATACCTTCTGAGGATATTCAGAGGGATATTCTACGTGAAAACGTTGGAAGAGGTCAAGTTCGGTAAAACAAAATATTCACATCTTGATTTGGTATCCAGGGGGATGGAACTTAAGGGTGTATCGGCTTGGTACTTCGGTCTAAACACCGCTTTGAAGATGAACAACGCAACGCACGAGCATTTCACCGTAGAACACGTTTTGAACGATTCGATATTCAGAAGGGACAGCATGGAGATCGCGGGTCATGAATTCAAATTCACAAAACTCAAGAAAGAGCTTTTCGGGTTCGGTGTGATAGAAGACCCCTACATGCATTCGGATATCGACAAAACTATCTTGGATTTTATCTACCTCTGGCGTTACAACGGGAAGGAAGAGAAGAGGATATTGATGGACATCTCAGAATACAGAGAATATATCACGGAGGATAGGATCAGGAGATACGCTGAACATTATCCCAAGACCGTGAAACAAACCATGGAGGAACTGTTATGAAACCTTTTGTTGACGAGATTTCCGACGCTTTAGATATAAACAGAGCCGACTTGGTGGAAAAGGACGTTATCCTACATAATCTACTCAGTGAAATATCGGACGACGGTATGCTCAGAGATGATTTGATCTTCAAGGGTGGATCATGCCTTATCAAGTGCTATCTAGGATACTATCGGTTCTCTGAAGACCTGGATTTTACGTGGAAAGATCAGAAAACCTTCCACGATAGATCGGGTAAAGAGATAAGAAGATATCTTTCACACGTTATCGATGAAATAGGGGATCGGTTTGAAAGAATATGCAAAAAAAAACGATTTGAAATTCGTATGTGATAAAGGAGACAAAAGATGGGTCGAGATAGGGGGAAGTAATAAGATGGTCACATTCAAACTTTGGTATGAATCCGAGTTCTTGAAAACCACTTCGTTTATTAAGATCCAGATCAACTTCCTTGAGGATATTATCTATCCGTCGAGAGATAAAGAAACCATCAATCTGATAGAGGATCAAGGGCAAGTAGAAATAGAATCGGTCTTTCCAGAGGATTACGAAAAGTACACCGCTGAAGTGATCATCCCCTCCTATGATATAAGGGAGATATTGTGCGAGAAGGTAAGGAGCATACTGTTGCGAAGAGGTGTGAAGGCTAGAGATTTCTTAGATATCTACAAGATATGCGATGAAAGAGATCTCGAACTCTCTCGATATACTGAGGAGATAGTAAGAAAAACAAATTTCAGTCTGGACTTGTATCGAAAGTACAGGAAAAATCTCGATGATAAGAAGCTGATATTATCAAATAAAGATCTTTTCAGTTGGGGTGATGAAAGAGAATTCGTCTTGACTGATATAGATGAGGAACATCTCTACGGATCCGTAGATAAAATCAATACACTTCTGATAGATGTGGTTAACAATCTGTGATCTTCTGTTTTACTTCAGCTCATAGTAGATACGCTGTCTGTCCTTGCCCTTGTTCTCAACCTTGGTTATCTCGATGGAGCCTATTTCCTTGGTGTTCCTAAGATGTGTGCCTGCACACGGACAGATATCGCAGCCGTCGATGTCGATTACCCTAAGACGCTTGATGGATCTGGGTAGAAGTGATAAGTTGACCCTCTTCTCGTCCATCTCCTCTTCCAGCTTATCTCTGTCCTCCTCGTAGATCGAGACGTCGAGGCCTTCATCTATCACTCTATTCACCTCGTCCTGGATCTTCTGGACGTCCTCATCGGACAAGTTCACCGGGGCGAAATCCACACGGGAGTAATCCGCGTGTATCTGGTTGCCCACCGTCTCACCGCCGTACATCTCGAAGACAGCCGCTGAAAGCAGGTGCTGGACGGTGTGCATCTTCATGTGCTCGTAGCGCAGGTCCCAATCTATTTTTGCTTTTACTGTAGTACCCTCTTCCGGTATCGGTCCCTTCACTCGGTGGATGATATCTCCCTTCTTCTCTACTTTGATCACCTGGGTTTCGTTACCGTTCCACTTCAGAACGCCTCTATCGGAGGGCTGACCTCCTCCTTCGGGGTAAAATGCGGTCCTGTCCAGCACTACGTGATCGTCTCCGGTCCTTTCCACCGTAGCTTCGAACTCTTTGACGTAATTGCCGTCGATATCGGCCATGTAGATGATCTCTGTCATGTTTTGGGAAAAGAGTACTGCTTTTATAGGGATTTCGATACACCGCCACAATTATATAGAACCTTAAATGTATTAAAGTACTGATGAACAGGCACCAGCTGGTTGAACAAGTGCGTGATATTTTAGCGAAATCGGGGTTTTACCTATCCGAGAGGCACAACGAGAGAGGGATCAGTTTCGATATCATAGCCAGGAAGGACGATTTTTTACTGGTTATCAGTGTGCTGGTGAACGCCGACAGCTCACGCATCGAGAGTGCTAAGGAGATGAAGATTTTATCCGATGCAATCGAAGGTTCACCCATGTTCATCTCATTGAAGGGTGGTCGAAGGAAGTTGGAGAAGGGCGTGATCTATTCCCGAAGGGGGATACCGCTGCTGACGCCTGAAACTCTTTCAGACCTCTTCCTAGAAGGAGTTCCACCCTACGTTTTCTCGGCACCAGGTGGATTCTACGTTTCGATCGATTCCGAACTGCTTCATGAAGCGAGGAAAGAGAGGAAGATATCGCTGGGCAGGTTGGCGGACATCGCAGGCGTGTCGCGTAAAGCCATCCAGAAGTACGAGGATGGTATGGGAGTCGATCTGGACGTCGCCTTGAAAATAGAAGAGTACTTCGGCGAGGACCTGATACTACCTCTGAATCCACTGGAGTACGACGGGGAGCTTGATGACCTGGAGGAATGTCTAGGGGAATTCTCGGGATTCCAGAAGATAATATTCGACTCTTTGCTTTCCATGGGGTACGATATCACACCCACTGCTAGATGTCCCTTCGAAGCGGTCACGTCCGATGAGAACACGGTTCTGCTGAGCGGTGTGGGAAGCAAGGGTGATTCAAGACTGAAAAAGAAAGCACACATCGTTTCCAACATATCCAGGATCACAGAAAAAGACGGAGTGATATTCATCAGGGAGAAGTACAGCACCGTCAACATCGAAGGGACACCCATAATCAACAAGGAAGAACTGCTGTACCTGGATTCCAAAGACGGTATCATAGAATTATTGAAAGAAAGGTCGAAGGAGAATTAACCGATGCTCAAGTTAAAGTATTCTAAGGGGAATGCGATATTTCTGGAGGCAGCTGTAAAAGGCTTGATCAGTAAAGCCGAGGAGCTGCTGGAGGAGTGTAAAAAAACAGATTTTGACGTAGGTGCTTTACCCATATCCATGGAAGACCTCGACGGTCTGAGGTACTTTATCGATAACCCAGATGATTTCGACCTTGAACTATCCACACCCGAAAAAGCCTATGCAAGAAACCTACAGGAGTTCGGAGAGGTCAGTATGCCTCCGCCTTCGTACATATCATTTTACGAGTACTGTATAGAAAACGGAATACCCGTTCACGGCATAGATATGGATGACGAGCACTACACCATGGCTTACTGCGAGCACGTATCCGGTCTGCAGTGGATAAGACAGTCTTTTCTGGAAAAAAAGCTCCTGAAGACCAAGATCGAAGCATCCACACCGGAAGAGTTCGCCGTAAAATGGGATGAAAGGATCAACCACCTATCTGGCTACAGCGACCTTGAAAGGCACAGAGAGAGGGTCATGGGTAAGAATCTAGCTAGGCTGTCTAAAAGCGGGACGGTTTTCTCTATCGTCGAGGTCGAAAGGATGGACGGGGTGGTCGAAGAGCTGAAAAGAAACGGTTATACCTCTTAGAAGGTTGATGATAAATATTAAATATAATTCCTAAAGATGAGGTTAATAGGAGATTTTGATGTCCAGTAACAAAGAACGTATCCGAAAGAAAATCGAGGAATATCGGACCCAGATTAAAAAATTAAAGGAAGCTAGAGGAAAGCTTCTCAGCGAGATCAAGAGTTTAAAGAAGGAAAAAAGAAGGATACTGGACGATAAAAGAAGGAAGCTCGAAGAAAAGGACTCCCATATTAAAGAACTAGAATCCAAATTAAGAAAGGCGGGAGAGCTGGAGGACATTACGGAGGAGAAGAGGGAGCTCATAGATGAACTTGAAGACGAGAATATCCAGCTAAGGAAGGAGATAGAAGAACTCAACGAAGAGAACGAACGTTTGATGGAGGATTCGTCCAAGAGTCCGAGTGAAGCCGGGGAGTACGGAGTCAAATCCGCTCAAGAACTCACACTCCACTCCAATTCCGAGGTCCACGGAGATATCGTCTGCGAAGATACACTGACCGTCGAAGACGGAGTCATCATCAGAGGATCCATCGAAGCAGAGGGGGATGTCAACCTGGGCAATAATACCGAGGTAGAAGGGGACGTAATATCCAATAACGGTTATGTATTCGTTGGTCATGCCAGTAAGATCGAAGGGATGATAAAGGGAAAGGATATCTCCATAGACAAAGAAACCTCAACCGGTTCCCTTGAAAGCGGGAGTAACGTAACGGTAGAGGAAGAATCCACGGTTGGCGACATATCCGCTTTGGGCGACGTCGAATTGAAAGACAACGTTAAGGTGGACGGCAGCGTGGAGTACGCCGGCTCACTGCAGGCTGGAAACAGAGTTACGATCACGGACTCGGTACTCCCGAGGACCAAAGAGGAGATAGAAGGCGAGGTAGAAGAAGAGGAAGAAGTTGAAAAAAGTGAAGAGGAGGAGGAGGAAAATGAAGAAGAAAATGGAAACGACGTGATAGTCTGCCCCGTTTGTGGGTCTGAAGTAGACGAGGAATTCAACTTCTGTGATTCCTGCGGAGCCGAGTTGAAAAGCAGAAAGTAGGGTAATCAACCATGGTATTTCAAAATAAAACGGGAAGGGTCATAGACGACTTAAAGAAACTATCATTCGATTATATACCGGATAAACTACCCAACCGGGAAAAGCAGATCCAGCAGCTCTTCACTTTGTTCAGAAGGGTGGTGGAAGACGGCGTTTCTCAGAACGTGTTCCTGCAGGGAAACGTGGGAACCGGTAAAACCGCCACGGCCAAGAGATTCTGCATGGATTACAAGAAGTGGGCTGCGGAAGAAGGCAGCATAGTCGATTACGTTATAGTCAACTGCAGAAGGAGAAGTAACAACAGCTCCGCCATGTGGAAGATAGTATCCTATTTCGATAAAGGATTCCCCGACAGGGGATTCTCGGTGGGAGAGATGATGGAGATACTGAGAAAACACATAAAAGAGAACAACACCCACCTTTTCATCATACTGGACGAGATCGATACCCTAATAAAGAGAGAGGGGTCGGAACTCGTTTTCCTGCTCTCTAGGTTCGACGACGAGAGTATCTCTCCGAAGGGAAGCCTGTCTCTTTTCCTTATATCGCAGAAAAACATACTGGAGTTCATGGAAGAAAGTGCTTTAAGCACGTTCAAAAGGAGCAACCAGGTCAGATTCACACCCTACGATCCAGATGAGATGTACGACATACTGCAGTACCGAGCGAGGATGGCTCTTTATCCGGGAGCCATCGAAGAGGATGAATTGAGATTACTGTCTGATATCGCAGGAGCAAAGGGTGATGCCAGGTTGGGTATCGAACTATTGGAAAAATCAGGATTGTTAGCCGAAGAAAGAGGAGAGAACAAGATAGCCGCAGAGCACATAAGAACTGCCAAGGCGGATATCGACCCGTACATGACCGTCAGTCGGATAAAGGACCTGAATGAACATGAGAAATTGATCCTGCTCGCCGCCACCCAGAAGTTGAGAGATCAATCATATACAACTACTGGTGAAGTAGAAAAACACTACCACGTGATCTGTGAAACCCAAGGCCATAAAAAACTGGGTCACACCCAATTTTGGAAGTACTTGAATTCGCTGGATGATAAAGGTCTTCTGGATACGAAAACCAAGTCCGACGGAAAGGGACGAACGACCAGGGTATCCATATCCGACATACCCGCAGAGGTGCTGGAAGAGAAACTGACACAGATGATCGGAGGATGAAAGGATAGAGATCACTAAGGAAAGATTGTTGACCATAGCAGTTGTGATCTCGCTAATCGGTACGGCATCACTGTATCTTTACGCCGCCTCCCAAGAAGCGGAAAAAGTGAATATTGGTGATATAGACGAAGAGTACGTCGGGGCACTGGTGGAAACGGAGGGTATGGTGATGGATGTTTTCGATTTCGGCAGTTCGATGAGCATAGTAATCGGCGATTCTGATTCAAAAGAGGAAGTAGATGTATTCGTTGGCAAGAACTTGATATCCAACATGGAAGATAGGGAGGATTTGATACCCGGTGCTGTCATCTGGACCAAAGGGAGAGTCGAACTATACGAAGAAGACATATCCATAAACGTAGAGGGACCTGGAGAGCTTATCATCAAAGAGAAAGCCTACAGCAGCTTCACACCCATAGAATCTATTTTAGAGAACCCTGGATGGTACAAGGGCACAAACATGAAGATAAAGGGTGAGATCACTTTTTTAAGAAGATATGAAAATCAAACCATCCTTGAAATCTCGGACCTAGAGGGCGGTTATTACGATATATACTGCTCGGTTGAACGTACATCAACGGACCAGTATCTTCTCCAGGGAGACCCTGTCGTCATAAAAGGTGAATTCGATTATAACAGCAGGATTGGTCGTTGGATCATAGAGGGAGAGATACTTTCTTGAAAAAATAAAAAATTATATATACACTTACAAACAAATCTTATTTCTGGGTCAGGAGACCGTGGACAGCTAACGGGTTCAAAGGGGAAGACGAAGCTTTTTAAAAGCTCGTCGGCTCCGAGCATTCAAGGAGGTGTAACCCATCTCCCTGGATACATACCTGAGGAAAGTCCCCTCTCCACAGGAAAAGTAGACCGGCGCAAGTCGGTGGGGCGAGAGTCCAGGTTTCCTCGGGAAACCATGTTTTCCGAGAACGGGAGCAGAAACGACACGCCCTTCGGTGAGCTGTGATGTGTGCGAATCCTGTTGAAAAACAGGTGAGTTAACCCACTGAGCTGAGACCTGAAGGAAACGATGAAACGGCCACTTACCCTACTGGAGCAAGTCCAAACTAGCCGGAGTGACCTTTCCGGTACCGGCAGGTAGGACGCATAGATGAATGCTGTCTCGAACAGAAAGGGGCTTACTACGGTCACCTGACTCACTTTTTACCCCTATTTACCCCTGATTCGTGCCTAAAACCTTTAATACTCCCTCACAATTATATGAGCTAACAGGAGATGTATAATATGGCAGAAGCATATTGTGTAAAATGTAGAAAAAAAGTAGAGATAAAGAATCCTAAGAAGATCACCATGAAGAACGGAAGACCCGCAACGAAGGGTGAATGTCCAAGCTGCGGGACCAAAGTGTTCAGAATTGGTAAGTAAACACTTTTATAACCTTTTCTTTTTTCTTTTTTTTATTCATGATAACTATAGGCTTAGAGGGTACAGCTCACACTATCGGTGTGGGGATCGTTCATGACAGCGGTGAAATACTAGCCAACGTTATGAAAACCTACCGCCCAGAAGAAGGGATCCATCCAAGAGAGGCTGCAAATCATCACTCGAGAGAAGTGGTCGAGCTGATCTCTTCAGCTATAGAGAGAGCTGATATCACAATGGATGATATCGGCGTGGTTGCGTTCTCTCAGGGCCCTGGTTTGGGTCCGTGCTTGAGGACTACAGCCACTGCAGCTAGAAGTCTAGCACTTTCTTTGGATATTCCGATGGTAGGGGTTAATCACTGCATAGCGCATATAGAGATAGGAAAACTGCTCACAGATGCGTCAGACCCGGTGCTGCTTTATGTGTCAGGGGGCAATACCCAGGTTATAGCTTTTACAAAAGGGAGATATCGAGTTTTTGGAGAGACCTTGGATATCGGTTTGGGGAACATGCTGGACAAGTTTGCACGGTCCCACGGTATATCCTTTCCAGGTGGTCCCGAGATCGAAAAGATGGCTCTTAATGGTGAAAAACTCATAGAGCTTCCATACAGTGTGAAGGGTATGGATGTTTCTTTTTCAGGGATACTAACAGCACTCCTGAACTCCGACCAAGACCTCGATGACCTGTGTTATTCCACCCAGGAAACAACCTTTGCCATGCTGACCGAGGTCACCGAAAGGGGATTAGCACATACGGGAAAGGACGAAGTGCTTCTGGGCGGCGGCGTGGTGAGAAATAAAAGGCTTCGTGAGATGATAGAGATCATGACAGAAGAACGGGGTGCCCGCTCCTATGTCCCTCCGGGTGAGTTCTGCGTCGATAACGGCGCCATGATAGCGTGGACCGGTTACCTTATGCAGCGTGCGGGATGCACGATATCTGTGGAAGAAAGTCATATAAGGCAAAATTTCAGGACGGACGAAGTGGATGTTTTATGGTAGCGAGCCGTGATTTCAAATAAAAAAATATATAAATCGTATCGAATTATACACGTACGGTGAAAAAATGGTTAAAAAACCCTCTGAAGGTATATGTGCTGTCTGTGGCTCTGCTAATCTCAGATTCTTCGATGATGGGACAGGTGTTTGTCCAGATTGTGAACGAAAATTTCGATGGGCGTCACTAGATGAGATCGAAGCGATAGTGGCGGATGAGAGGAAAAAGAGTGAGAAAAAAGAGGAAGGGGAAAAACAAGGAAGCGAGACGGATGAGAGAAGCGGAGGTAGAGAGGGATCAAGCTATTATAAAGAAACGTCAGAGCGACCTTCAGTAAGTGAAAGAAGATATTCACGGACCAATGGTTTCCACCCCGCTGAACCTCCGGCTTCAGCTACAAGTGAAGAGCCGAGTTATGGGTACCTTTGGATAACCATTTTCGGTTTTATTATATTGATCATCGGATTCGTGATCCATGCTTTGACGATGACCAATATCGATATCAACTCGGGTATGATGAAAAACCTAGATGCTTTTTCTTTCTTATGTAGATCCATCGGTGTGTCAACCGCATCTATCGGCCTTATCATAGGTGGAGTGAAGGCAGAAAATCTTGATGACCGAACGAAGATGGGTATGTTCATCGCTGCTGGACTCATCATCGGGCTCGCTCTGTTCGGGTTCTGAACCTAGAGAAATATCTTTTCACCTTACCCCATTAGCTATTTATATATCCCATATTTTCCCCAATCTGTGGTTACACCATGTCTGAAGAAAAGAAAGTCACCAAAGAAGAGTTACTGGAAAAGGCTAAGGAACCTGCCAAGAAGGCCATGAAATGGCATCCGTTCTACAAGGGGAAGATCGAGGTGTCTCCCAAAGTCCAAGTGAAAAGTTTTGACGACTTCGGTGTTTGGTATACACCGGGAGTTGCGAAACCGTGTCAGGATATCAAGAACAATCCCGAGATGGTTTACGAACATACGAACAAATGGAACAACGTTGCCGTCGTAAGTGACGGGAGCAGAGTTCTAGGTCTCGGAGATATAGGACCTGAAGCTGGTATGCCCGTTATGGAAGGAAAGGGGCTCCTGTTTAAGTATCTGGGAGGTGTGGATGCGTTTCCCATCTGTATCAACGCTCACGATCCAGACGATATCGTTCAACTTGTAAAGTGGATAGCCCCCTCGTTCGGAGGTATCAACCTAGAGGATATCTCCAAACCGAAGTGTTTCTACGTTCTCGAAAAACTCAGAGAAGAGATGGATATCCCGGTCTGGCACGACGATCAGCAGGGAACGGCGGCTATCACACTAGCTGGAGTTATAAACGGACTGAAGGTAGTTGGTAAGAAGTTGCACGATGTCCAGATCGGCCTAGTTGGCTCTGGAGCTGCAAATCTTTGCTTCGCAAGAACGCTGCTCAAAGCCGGAGTCCCGGAGAAGAACCTCTACTTGTGCGATTCGACGGGACTGCTTCACAGCGGTAGAGATGATCTAGATAAGGTAAAGACACCAGAAAAATGGAAGTTCGCTCAGAAAACAAACAAAGAACAGCAGGAAGGCGGATTACCTGAATTGATAGCAGGAAAAGATGTCGTAGTCGCAGCATCTAAACCAGGTCCAGATACTATAAAGAAAGAGTGGCTGAAAGCGATGAACGACGATGCGATACTTTTCGCAGTAGCCAACCCGATACCCGAGATATGGCCGTGGGAAGCGAAAGAGGCTGGAGTAAGAGTAGTAGGAACTGGAAGATCCGATTTCCCTAACCAGATAAACAACTCCATCGGTTTCCCCGGAATATTTAGAGGTACACTCGACGTTAGAGCTGAGACCATCACCGATGAGATGCATATCGAGGCCGCTTACGCGATAGCCGAGGTGCAGGAAGAAGTCGGACTGGATGCAGAACATCTTGTACCCACTATGGAGAACACGGAAGTTTACATAAGACAGGCCGTCAGGGTAGCGTTGAAAGCTATCGATCAGGGTATAGCAAGGGTCAAACTGAGTGAAAACGAGATAAGAGAGAAGGCGGAAAGGATCATACTGAAAAGCCGCGATCAGACCAAACATCTCATGGACAACGGGTACATCGAAGACGCACCCCCGATAAACTAAAAAACACCTTTTTTTCCTTTTTCTTTTTTCAAAAATAATATATCTTTCGAGGGTATCACTTAACCGTGAAGATACTAGCAGTCATCACGGACAACTTCAAATTCTATCACGATGTGGTAAAAGAGCTCAAACATCGAGATATACCGTTTATCAGTTTGTCGCCTAGAGATGAAATCCCAGAAAATGTAAATGTAGTTTTAACGACTGAACAGGAGAGGGAAGCTATAGATTTTGATAACATCGTACCCATCGTGGACGATATAAGAAGGGGTGTGAGAAGTGCGCTTTCAAAGCTGTCCGATAAGGCATCCTACGATAGGATCATCATAGGTATCGACCCGGGCTCGAGACCGGGGGTGGCGATCCTCGGCGACGGAAGGGTGCTGGAAACGGAATATGCCGAGAATCCAGAGGATGTGAGAAGGTTGGTAGATAGGTACATAACCGGCTACAGTTTCAACAGCATGATAATACGCATCGGACACGGTGATAAGACCAATAGGAACAGAACCATCAACGCCTTGGGTCGTTTCGGCGTTAGGATCGAGATAGTGAACGAAGAGCGTACGACCAGCGTAGGGGAGAAGCCGGACCTGAAAGCTGCAAAAGAGATAGCTCTGACCAACGGTGAACTGGCATTCGGTGAATTCGAAGTGGAAGCTACCGAAGGAGAAAAGAGGGAGATACAGCGTAGAAGCAGGATCAAAAGTCAGGGGGAGATAACTATATCCAAGGAATTAGCAAAAAAAGTGGTCGAGGGGGAAATAGACCTTAGCCAAGCTATAAAGAAACAAAAAAAGAAAGATGATGATTGATCCCTACATCAATAGATCCTTTTCAGGTTCCCCAGCATGGGCTCATATATCTGTCCAGTTTCCCTAAGGTTTCTGACTATCTCCTCGAATTCCTCTCTGCTGATCTTCTCTTTCTTCATGACCTCGTCAAGCACGAGGTCGTACTCCAATCCCATCTCGCTTTCGTAATCCTCTTCAAGACGCTCGATTATCTCCAGAACCTTCTTCTCCATCTCTTCGTCAGCCGCTTCCTCTTCTACCGTCTCGGTTTCTGGTTTATCTATGTCCAGGGGTTTCTCGTACTCCGGCAGAACGTACATCAAGGAGTCTTCCAGCAGCGTCCAATACTTCTCTATGGGAAATTGCCCGTAGTGTTCAGAAGCCTTCTTTATTCCATCGGCTAGTTCGGGATCGTAGCCGAGCTTGATCAGCTCTTCCGACGACACTTCTTCCATCTTGGCCGCTTCAGCGGAAGCCGCCAATCTCGTTTTTAGACTCTTGGATGCTTCCAGGATCCAGTAGTTCCTCTGCTCCTCGTCAACTTCCTTGATCAGCTCTCCTCGTATAGAGGTCAAGAATGTCTCTTCATCGGGCTGATAAGTACTGGCTTTGCCTACCACCGCAACAAAAGTAGGTGGCTCCATGTTGGCCAATGCAGTGGCCACGCCGGGTTGATACTGACCTGCGGATATGAAGAAGGTACCGGTCGGGTCAGCAACACGTGCTCTCCACAACGGTTCCTCAGGGCTGCCGTAGTTCTCAGTTTCGGTAAGAACGCCCACTACGTATAGCCGGTTGACCATGGCACCCAAGGGGGATACCAGATAAGTCGGTTTTCTATCTCCATCACCACCTATCTCCAGATTGGAATTGTTGAACTCTTCTGCGAAAATCCTCCATGCAACTTCACGATTCATCATGCTCATTTTTTAGCCTCCAAAATAAAAAAAAAAGAAAGAGGAGAGTTCAGACTCTCACCTCGTCCAATAGTTTTCTAGCCTCCTCTTCAACGTCGATGGTTTTGAAATCGACGTTCTGGGCGACTAACATCAGACCGTACTCGTCGCTGGTCACGTTTCCACGGACCCTGAGCGGCTGGGCGATCAATTTCTCCTCCAGCTCATCCTTGACTACGTCCTGATTCATGTTGTCTCTAGCCATATCCATGGCTTTGTCGAGTCCGTATCCCAGTACTTCCTCGGTTAGTTCTTTATTCACTATAACCGTTAGAGCGCCCGTGCCGTCGTCGAGTATACCTTTTACCCTGAGATCGGGTTCTCCGTCCACACGTCCGTGGACCCTGCAGGCACCTTTCTGTACGACCCTGCTGCACTCGGGACATCTGAATATCAGACCGCTCCCGCTCTTTATGTCGATCATGACCGCGTCGATGATGGTATCCACTGCGCCTCCGCGTCGTGCCAGTTCAGATATCGTCATGGCCGTTTGCTGAGAAAGTTCTTCCGCGGGTGGGAGTTCTCCATCGTCCAACATCTCCACTTCGGCGTTGTCGTCGAAGCTCAACTGAGGTATGCCTCTCCACGAGCGGACATAGCCGCCTGTGATCTTTAAAACATCATTGCTTTCGAATCCGAAGTCGTGCCATGCGCTGAACTGTACTTTGCCGGTTTCGTCCGCCAGTACGCCGGATATGAGATCCTTTTCACCGTTGTCCGTCTGCACGGTCTTCTCCTCCATTGATATAACCCTCGCGGTTACATCTAGGTTGCTCATGCCTTCCCGTATATCCTTGAGATCACATGTCTGCGGTTCGCTCTTGAATGCGGGTACTTCCTCCGAATCCAGCTGCTTCAAGGATGTGCGGGACCCTATGTTCACCTGCGGTTTGTCGTTCCACGTGTTGGCATATGCGTTCCTAACGTGTACAGTGTCTCCCTTCTCCATGTCCGCATCTAGTTTCTCCCAGATCGTGAAGGGAACCGTTCCGGTTTCGTCACCGAAGATCCCGTAGTGTATCTTTTTCTTGTTGCCGTCGACTTCGATCTCTTTATCGTTAATAGAAACTATCCTAGCTTTTAGATCGAGACCTCTCTCGTCACCGACTATCTCTTCTACCTTCCTTTCGGTATTGAGATAGAGTTTCCCCGGATCTCCCTCGTGTTTCTTAACTATAGCTCTTTTAGCAGTTCCCAAGGGCACTCCGTAAACGTCCAAGTAGTTTCGGAGTTCCTCTTCGATTTGCGCTTCGCTCAATTTTTCTTTTAGCGCCCGTTTTATGTCGTCTATGTGGGGCGCGAGTTTTTCTTTATTCATGGTTTCACGCTTTTTGCTTAATGCAGCCCAACTATTACCAAAACTGTATTTAACCCTTTGCTGCAGGGGGAAATGAAAACGGTGAAAGTGCTGCGGTCAATGCAGATATATTATTACTCTGGATACTCCTCTACTTTCTCGTACTCCGATTTGATATGCTCTAGGATGATCGACCTGTCCCTTTTGAGATGCGATTCATACCAAACTTTTACTACGTCTTTCATCGTGTCGTGGATTTTGTTGACGTCCTTATCTTTCAGTGGAAAATCCGACTCGAAGAGAGTGTACCTAGCGAATATCCTTTTCCATCCGCTGTACTTGTAATAGGTCTCCCCTTCACAGAATTCGAAGAATAAACCTAACTTGTCCTGCTCATCCTCCTTATAGTACTCTAGTAGGAGTGTGTCTCCAGCGCGTTCCTCTTCCTGTGTTTTATCCATCAGCTTTATGACCCTAACTCCTGAAAAATCAAAGTCATCCTTGAATTCCCAATCCTCGGGGAATTCATTAAAGTTAGCGAATGAACTGTACTCTGGCTTCACACTGAAATGCACATTGAGTTTCTCGAATCGAATCCATATCCTCCAAAAATCCTTTATGAACTGTTGATTGAACTCCGCTCTCTTCTTCTCTTTTTCACCCAGATCCCTGAATGTTTTCTCGGTTTGCTTCTCTAACTCTTGGTCAAGCTCGTCGAACCAATCACCAGCTTCCTTCTTTGATTTCTTCTTTGAAGCCATGATATCACTTTTTGTATTTTTGAATTTACTTTAACTACTCGGTAATGAAATCGGGCATATAAAAGTTTTCTTAAAATATTTGGGATAATTGGGCTTTTTATTGAATAAAGATAAAAATCTTTATATCTGTTAAATCTACTATTGTTATTAACATGGGGGATATACATGAATTGCGAACTTTGCGGGAAAAAGACAAGTAAAGCGAAGAACGTCGTCATCGAAGGGTCGACCCTTCAGGTATGCAGTGAATGTGCAAGGCATGGGAAAGAAGTGTTTTCATCAAAAGGTGGAGGTACTACAAAGAACGAGATAATCGAAAGGATAAACAGGAAGAGAAGACAGGCTTACGAAAGTAGTTCTCATGATGAGGAGAAAAAAGAACTCGTTATGGACTACTCGAACAGGATAAGGGATGCCAGATTGGATAAAAACTGGACACAAGAGGACCTGGCGAAGGAGATGATGGAAAAGAAATCCGTCGTTGCGAAGTTGGAACACGGGGACCTGAACCCGAGCAACGAACTCATCGCCAAGCTGGAACATATTCTTGAAATAACGTTGATGGAAGAGGTTGGGGATTACGTACCCAATCAATCCAAAAAGGGTCAAGGTATCACCATAGGAGACCTTATAAGAGAGGAATAAATAGATGGAAGTTAGAACCCTTTTGCCCTCACGCACAGGGCGCGCCATTATTTCAGTCTGTATCTTATTCATTATTTTGTGCGCTGTAACGTCCGCATCCGTGGGTCAGGGATGGAAACCGAGTGTCACACATGACCAGCCTGAAAGCGTTAAGGTCGGGAAGACGCTTAACATCACTGTAGATTTCGATATCGAGAACATATCGTCTGTCTACATCATATGGTGGGATGTAGAGGAGAACGACCACGTCAACATGATGTATAGAACGAATGATGATAAAACATGGATGTACGAGATACCGGCTCAACAAAAAACGGGAAATATATACTACCGATTCAGTATAGAAGTCTATCCAGATGTGTATTCGTATCCCGAGGATTACTACGAAAAAGCGGATCTTTTCGAGATCTCGGTGGAAGAAAAAGGCAGTAGATGGACCGACTGGCGGTACATCGTTTCTGTGATAGCGGTTTTAGCGGTGACCCTTGTATTTTTCGAGTATGTCAAAAGGAAGGTCCCCCTTACTCGAAGCAAAAAAATTGAAGAAAAACATGAAACAGAAGAAGACAGATGGAGGAAACTATGAGCTACTTCGGTGGGTTTGAAGTATATTCCTTATAATATTCCTTTATCTTCTCCATTGATATGCGGTAAAAAACATCTTTTCTTTTCTTGACTAAACCCTTAGACAGAAGAGACTGTACACTGTTCTGTGCCACCTTCTCCCCTACATTGAAAGAATGTGCGATATCCGGTAATGTTTTTTCACCGCACTCGAAGATGAACTCCATGATATTCTTGACAAGTGTGGGAAGATTGATCCTGGCAATCACGGTATCGAAATGCATGTAATCGATGGGTTTTCTATTTTCTCGTTCGTAGGTTACGTGGCTGAGCGTATGCGGTTTCTGCATATCCGCAACGGGATCTATGACGTACAAGTACCTATCTTTAGGG
>JAWOBZ010000002.1:0-4670 GCA_046484045.1 Thermoplasmata archaeon
ACGTTGACCAGGCAGTTCGTCAGATAACTTTCATCGAAATACACCATCCCTGAAAGTGTAGGAATACCCAATCGGTTACCGTAATCGCTTATTCCGTCCACGACTCCGTGGAACAGATACCTAGGATGCTTCGTACCTTTCGGAAGGTCCTCATAATCGATATCCAACTCACCGAAAAATAAGGGATCTACGAAAGCTAGAGGCTGTGCACCCATACAGGTCACGTCCCTAACTATCCCTCCGATACCGGTTGCAGCACCACCATAGGGCTCTATAGCCGAAGGGTGGTTGTGACTCTCCAAAGCTACAACGTAAGCGTGGTCCTCATCGAATTCCACTACTCCGGCATCCTCCTCGATAACGTATATATTCTGAGGTGCATCGATATCGAAAACGGTGTCCTTCAAAATACATTTAGAAGATTTGTAGCAGCAGTGTTCCGACCAAGCCTGGCCGAGAGCTTCCAGTTCTAGATCCGTCGGATTACGGCCCAGTTTCTTAAAATGCTCTTTAACTGTTTTCATCTCGCTCAAACTTAGACCGACCCCGCTTTCCTGTGATATCTCTAATAGATCTTCATCTTCAGCTTCCAATATATTGACTTCGTGAAGTTCAAAATGTACATCCTTTCTCGTGTAATGCTTCATGATCTCCACCTACTTCATCTCAATATCGTAGGTCTGGATAACGGGATTTGCCAAGAGTCTTTTACACATCTCTTCAGTTTCGTTTTCAGCATCCTCGACTGTGATATCTTCTCCAAAATCTATCTCGAAGACTTTACCTGATTTGACGTCTTCCACTTCCCAGCCCAGGAGTTTTAAAGTTTTCTTCGTGTTCATACCCTCGGGGTCCGCTACCCCTTCTTTCAGTTCGATAACAACTTTCGCGACTACCATTTGACCACAGGATGGTATATTGAGGGTTCTTTAATATCTTTTCTTTTTGGAGTTCGTTTTTTACAAGATATCAAATTATAATGAGATGTTAAGGTATCTATCCGCTAAAAACAATATCAGAAATGAGGGGAAATAAATATCAGTGCCTCCTTACAGGGTCAAATGGTCAGCAACAACACAATCGTCAAATGGATAATAATTCTAGCAATTTCACTGGTACCTTCTATTTTGTATTCCGCTTATATCCGTAACATCGAGCGTTGGAAGAAGGAACCCTGGAGTTCTATAATAATTTCATTCACCGCTGGGGCAATGGCAGCTATTGTTTTCCTCGGAATTTCATATCTTTTATACGGGCAGATAATGAGAGAACATGAATATTTCCAGTTCCTCAGATCAGTATCAAACGTTTTCATAATCATAATTTTACTTCCACTGGTGGGAGAGGGATTGAAAGCTATCAGCATTCTTTCGGTGAAGAGTGAGCTTGACGAGGTGGAAGATGGATTGATCCAGGGGGCCACTGCTGGACTAGGGTTCGGAGGTTTCGCGAACATAATTTATCTTTATTTTACATTCACTTGGGCCACTGAAAATATCGGCGGATACGATATCCCGATATTGGTATTCCTTATCATGGCCAGCATATCGACGATACTTCTGAACGGGAGCGCTACCGCGGCGGTCGGTTACGGCATCTCCACCGCCCTAGTGGATCACGATTACATGCACATGTACCTGTACTTCATCGCAGGGATATCCATACACCTGCTGTTCAACCTCCTCAACATAATCACCATCTATCTAGAAGTGCAGTCCGGCCTGTATTATCTCATCGGTCTCGGCGGCGTCCTGCTGATATCCAACCTGGTCTTCCGGACCATACGGGCACGGCTTCTCAAACTCATCGAGATACTGGACTACGAGACCTACAAAGGGAGAAGCTGATCAAATGAAGGGCGATACGATAATCTAGATCGAAGATGAGGTCGCCTAATCTTACTAACTCCCGCTATCAGCTACCCACCGTCCCTAACGTCTCTAGAGTCCTAGGCCAATATCCCGAATCCGCTTTCATGTTCCCTTCCTGAGTACCACCCATCACTTTATTCAGAACGGGTCTCATCCCTCTGTATTTAGTAGGTAAATATGGTACTCTTATAGCGTGCCCCGCATCCTCGTACACTAAAAACTCATATTCATATGGAAAACTTTGCTCACCAAGCCGATCCATTGCCATGTTAGTAAACTTTACTGAGGGCAGCATGCCATCATCTCCTCCTGATACAGCCAAGATAGGCCCGTTAATATTCTCAACAGCTACAGTCCCATTTTGAATTTCTTCTTCACTAGCTTCTCTCAGAGACTCCGTATAGGTGTTAGAAAATGGAATATATGGAACAGGTTCGCCTTGGTATCTCCAATTTATATTACCGCTCTTACCCCAAACAACACCACTTCCAGAGATTGAAACGGTCGGACCGAATGTATCAAAATGACTGGATGAAACCAGTGCTAGTTCGCCTCCTTTAGAGACTCCGATTATACCAACCTGCTCTCCTTCGACTCTTTCTTGATCAAGGAGCCAGTTCCCTGATTTATTGATATACTCGATAGGGATGTCATCTAAGGTAGCCGGTATCTGGTCTACAGTTTGATCATCTACAGTCCCATAGTACTGAACAGCGAGAGCAGCGAAACCGTTGGAGGCGAGCATATGGGCCATATTGACCAAAGGTTCTCCTTCAGACCCATGCAAAACTAGCACCCCTGGAGCCGGTTCATCTCCCGGAGGTGTGAACATCTCTCCCACGATATTTTCGGTTTCTACACTGTGATGGCTGACTGCGGGATCTCCAAAGGTCCGTGTTATATTGGTCGTTTTGAGAGTCTTGTTACCCTCCTCTACGGAAACAGTGAGGTTCCAGCTGACGCCGTATTCTTTTCTTGGACGAGCATAGGGATCAGTCAACATCCTATCCACTGGTTCCATCATCTGGATCATGGACATGGTTTGATTAGCTGTTAGCTCGAAAGAACTGTCATCCGGGACGAACTCTTTCTTGTTGGACCAGCTTATTCCTTCCTGATCTTTTGAAGTCATATTTATACTATAGTTGGTACCCTCAGTAAGTCCGTTAACTGTAATATTGAACTTCTTATCCATCTGGACTTCATCGGGATGGCTAATAGTGATTTCTTCTGAATCCTCTTGTGAATCTTGTCCGCCCTCTTCCAGGCATCCACTAAATAGTGGAAATACCATCAGAAGAACTATCGTGATGGTAATGACCTTTTTATCGATGATATCAGACCTCTCATTGATATAAGGAGGGATTAATATAAAACTTTAGCTCTAAGCTCAAAAAAATGATCACAGGAACGGCGATACGATGAACCACACCCCGAAGACCAGCATGATGCCACCGCAGATGGCGAACACCTTTCTCCTGTGCTTGTGCCAGTAATCTAAAGTGCCGTGTGAGGAAAAAGTAAGGAATGAGTCCCACAACAGGTCGCAGGACCAGTGAACTACTGCGAACACGATCAGGAACAATATCCCATACTGCAGTGCCCGTGTGATAAGCGCCGCACCCACCGTCGCCCACCAGATGAAGAAATACGGATTGGCCGCGCTGGTCATCACTCCGACGATAGTAGGCCTGTACGGAAAACGCTCTTCCTCTTCTTCCACCGGCCTGAAAAGCTGTATACCAAGATAGATGAGAAGCACACCGCCGACGACGCCTATAACGGCCTTCGCCTCCCAGGAGGCGATGAAGGTAAGACCAACGGCAACAAGAGCTATTATAGGGAACTCCACCATGGCGTGCCCTAAAGCGATCTTAACACCGGCCTTCTTATCCTCCGCACCTTTTGCTATCGCTCCAGCAGTTACAGGACCGGGCATCATGACTCCACTGAGAGATATGACCACTGTAGCTCCCAAGAGAAGTAGTGCTTCCAACATCTATCCTACTACAGCTCCCTCTTCGTCCAGATCCATCTCCTCGAATCTCTTAACGCTCAATCTATCTATATCCATGGACGGTGTTTCTCCCAAAACCAATCCCGCGGTGATCTTGTCCACCATGGGAGAGACCATGAATCCGTGGCCGCTGAAACCGTTGACCTGGAAGAACCTGTCGACCTCGGGCACGGGACCAAGTATAGGCTGTCCGTCGGGAGTCGTGTCGTACAACCCCGCCCACTGCCTTATCATGTTGACACCCGAGAACCTGGGGATGAAATCTATGAGCGTTTTCGAGAAATTCTTCATGAACCATAGACTTCCAGTCTGGTTGATACCGACTTCTTCATCGGGGTTACCCATTCCGCCTACTACGTTACCGTGTTCACTCTGGCTGAAATAGATACCGTGATATGCCGTTGGATGGGGCCATGGCAGCACGGATCTGCTCAAACTCATCTTTGCCGTACTGCCCCACAAACATTTCAGTCAGCTTTGCCTGTGTGTCAGGGTTGCTGAAGTCCAATGACCGGGGATCTTCACCCGCCCCCTTGATGAAGGGGATCGAGGTAATCCGTGCTCAGTTGACCTCCGAGGACACCTTCAAGACCGCCTGGGAGTTTGCCCGGAGCCTGGGCAAGGACCCGGTGGAAGCGGTGGATTACGCCGGTTTTATCGTAAGCCGCCTGGTGGACGTGCTGATGAACGAGGCGGTCAAGATGGTGCAGGAGGGCAACCGGCCGGAAGATATCGACAAGGCCATGGAATTGTGCGCCGGGCACCCCATGGGTCCCTGCAAA
>JAWOBZ010000005.1:0-6405 GCA_046484045.1 Thermoplasmata archaeon
ACATATACAGCCGAATCGAGTTCACTTATGTTTCGGGCTGGTAACTCATTTCAGGACACTTCAACGCTCTCTTCACAGAGCCACACCGTCCTTTCACTTCTCCTTACAACGAGCCGTAAGGGACAGGATTGAGAAGATACGATTCGTATCTTCCAGACCTGCTGACAAGCTGGATTTTCGAGGCACGCCCAAATACTTCTCGGAATAAATCCTCGAAATGTTTCGGAAAGTTTCTACTTTTTATCACTGCGTTCAAAAAAGTAGCATCAGTCGGAATTTCTGACGAAATTCCAACAATGCATTTTTCATAGAAAAATGCAGGCGACGGGATTCGAACCCGTGCAATTAGCTTGGAAGGCTAAGATCCTAACCAGACTAGATCACGCCTGCGATGTGTGAGAGTGATAATTCACATTACTATTATATCCTTTTTGGTCAGTATTGAAAAATATATTAACTGTTATCTTCATTCAGTATTGGTGCATACAAATCGATGAAATGAAAGGATGGTTGAATATAAAGGTCGTATTGTTCCTCGTTGGAATATGTTGTTCAGCCGCTGTTTCACTCATAGTTTGGAACTTTCTTTGGGGTTTGGTCTTCGCTTTTTTTTACTTTTTGATTATAGGGAGGATGTGGAGGTTTATCGATAAAGTATGACTTTGTATCAATCATTGGTTTTATATTCAACTTCTTATATCGGTTAATCATGCAGAGGATATTCATCGGTGTAGCATGGCCCTACGCAAACGGACCGATACATATAGGTCAGGTCGGAGGATGCTACCTTCCACCGGATATATTCAAGAGATATCACGAGCTCAAGGGAAATGAAGTCCTCATGGTCTCCGGTTCAGACCAGCACGGTACACCGGTGACCATCGAAGCGGATAAGGAAGGTATCACTCCGAAGGAAGTGGCCGAGAAATATCATGATATCAATACAAAGGCAATCGAAGATCTCGGTATCCGATTCACTCTCTTCACGTACACCATGAATCCAACCCATAAAAGGGTGTCTAGAGATTTGTTTAAAACCCTTTACGAGAAAGGACATATCTTTCTAGATTCCATGGATACGTTCTACTGCAAAAATTGCGATAAATTCTTACCGGATAGGTACGTACAGGGCACATGCCCGGTATGTGGACAGGAAGATATCAGGAGCGACCAGTGTGATGAATGCGGTACCATCCTGGATCCGGAAGATGTTTTAGAACCAAGATGCATGTTCTGCGGTGAGGAACCTGAGCTCAAAGAGAGCGAACACTTCTTCCTCAGATTGTCCGCTTTTCAAGAAAAGCTGGAAGAGTACGTAGATGACAAGGAGCACTGGAAAAATCACGTACTTAACTTCACCAAGGGATGGTTGGAAAAAGGATTAGAGGACAGACCGATCTCCAGGGATATGGAATGGGGTATTTCAGTACCCATCGAAGGATACGAAGACAAGAAGATCTATGTGTGGTTCGAAGCGGTCATCGGATATCTATCAACGGCTATACTGTGGTCTGAGAATACCGGTAATGACTGGGAAGTTTTCTGGAAGAACTCCGATACAAGGCATTATTACTTCCTAGCTAAGGACAATATACCCTTCCACACTATTATCTGGCCTACCATGATAATGGGATACGACGATGAATTGAATCTACCATACGATGTGCCCGCTAATCAGTACATGCTCTTGGGAGGAGAACAGTTCTCAACAAGTCGTGGTAGAATAGTTTCGCTCACCGACGTTTTAAAGGACTTCGATCCAGACGCGGTCAGATATTACATCACCGCCATCATGCCGGAGCTCAAAGACACCAGCTTCTCATGGGAGGACTTCGAAGAGAAGAACAACTCCGAGCTCGTTGGAAATCTGGGTAACTTTATACATCGTGTACTTTCTTTCACTCATTCAAAATTTGGATGCATCCCGGAGATGGGGGAGCTGGATGAAAGAGACGAAGAGATAATCGAGATCATCGATAATAAGTTAAAAAAGATAGATGGATCCCTGAGTCAGTGTAAATTCAAAGATGGACTCAAATCTCTGCTAGAGCTTTCCAGGGAGGGAAACAGGTATTTCAACGATAAAGCACCTTGGCATCAGATAAAGGACAGCAAGAAAAGATGTGGGACGACGCTGCATATATCTTTGAAGATAATAAAAGCTATAGCAATCGCAGGTTCCCCTTATCTACCACACACGATGGATAGGTTATGGAGCGAGTACCTAGGGGAATCCGGTTCATTCGATGAAAGAAGATGGGATGACGCATTTGAACCGATAAATATTGGATTCGAACTTGAAAAACCCGAGCCGTTGTATAGGAACATAAATCTAGAGGAGATTTTCGAAGAAGAGGAAGATATCATGGACGATCTAAAGAAACTAGACCTTAGAGTAGGGAAGATAAAGGAAGTCGAAGAACACCCCAACGCGGATAAATTGTACATCGCTAGAGTCGACCTGGGAGATGAGGAAAGAACGCTGGTAGCCGGTCTTAAACCCTACTACGAAAAGGAAGAAATGCAGGGAAAAAAGATCGTGGCCGTATGCAACCTAGAACCCGCAACATTGAGGGGCGTGAAGTCAGAAGGTATGATGTTGGCAGCCCAGGAAGGTGATACTGTCTCACTTTTGAAGGCTGGTGGAGAGGTCGGTTCATCCATTAAAGGTACTGAAAAAGGTGCAGAACAGATCTCATTCAATGAATTCCAGAACTACGATTTCATCGTGGGTAGATGGAGAGATGGAGGCCTAGACGTCGGTAATGAAGTCGAGGCGGTTGAACAAGAAAGATTCGATGGTACGAGTGTAATTTACGTTAAAAACGGCAAGGGAACGGTGCTTAGAGATGATTACGGTATTATCACCCTTGATAAAGAAGTAAGCCCAGGTAGCGAGGTCTTGTAAGGTTATAGAAGAAGATCCCTCCGATATAGATGTTTCACTAGATCTAAGAACGGCAATATTAATAAAACCAATATAATAATAGTTAACTATATCTAATTCAGTACCTGAAATACTGTTTTTTTAGGGATAAATTACCTGGAATTTAGCGAAAGTTTTTTATATTAATAAAAGATTATACCTCTGGGGTCGGTGAAGAACCGACCTTTATATTCAAACGGAGGAAAGAAAATGAGTATGGAAAAAATAAGTGTAGACAAAGCTCAGGAGATAGCTACGAAAAAGGGATTGAAACCCGGATTAGTAAAGGGAACCGACGGAATTCAATTTACAAAGGGTAAGAACCCAAGACTCGAAGTTATAGATTGGGACGAGTTTAAAAGCAAACTCGCTGAGAGAAATCTAGCTGTCTATGAATCTGGCGGCTGGATGAAGATAATGAAGAAGTAGGACTGAAAAAAGTCCTATCTTTCTTTTTTTTATTTTTATTATTTTTCCTATTGCACCAAGTACAATCTTTTTATACAGTCATCGATTACTCATCAATCAGCATGATAGAAGTCGAGAGCAGATGGGGGCTTTCTAAAAAGGGGAAGTTCTGGTTTGGCACCGAAGAGATGGTATTTCCGAATATACTTTACATCGATGACGATAGGATAAATGAATATGTTAGAGCGGACATAGATGGGATCTCACTTTCAGATAGCGAAGATTCAGATCTGACCGTTTCATCATCTATCTTTAAAGAAAACGGGTTCTCCATACAACGGTCATTTGGATATCCGGACTTGATCGGAGGTGATGTAGTCGAACGTTCTCCTTCCAGCTCTTTTTTTCAAGTCCTTTACGACCAGGAGCCAAGGGACAGTGCGGGCATATATGTGATCGCCAACGCACCGGAGTTGTTCACGAGTCCAAAATACTTTGTGGATAAAATAATAAGCATCAGAAAAAAAATCGCTTATCATAAACTTCTCTACGCTCCTGGGATAGCGAGGCCAAACAACATCGCATTATTGAGCTACTTGGGCATCGAGCTTTTCGATACTATATACTGCGACCTGATGAGTGCTAGAGGTGTAACAACGACGGATTGGCTGGGCATGGACTCGCAGGAACCCGGTGATAACAGGTCACTCCTGAGAAACGAGCTTGATATCGTTGAGAAGAGCATCGAAAGGGGTCGTATAAGAGACCTTGTTGAAACACGCGTCAGAAGTGAACCCCGGCTGGTGGAGATGCTCCGTTATGCTGATAAGTACTATGATGATTATTCATATAATATACCCGTTACCGGCGGGGATCTGTGCGTTACGACCTTTGAAGGCCTGTATAGGCCTGATATACAAAGGTTCAGAAATCGACTGAGAGAGAGATACGTACCCCCTGAGAGGGGAGTGCTCTTATTACTTCCGTGTTCTGCAAGAAAACCCTACTTCCAATCAAAAACCCACGGTATAATAAGAGGGGCGATCAACCAGGGAAATTGGACCGATGTACAGGAAGTGATCCTTACGTCACCCATGGGGTCGGTCCCCAGAGATATAGAGATGTTCTATCCCGCCAAGCAGTACGATATACCGGTATCTCACAAATGGCTGGAGGAGGAGAAACGGATCATCCTTGAAACCCTAGAAATCATAATAGAAAGGGGTGATTACAGAACGATAATTTGCCATCTACCTCCGGATATGGATTTCGTCAGAGAGAATATAGACTGTATCGATACGGTAAAAGGTGAGCATCCGACGGATAAAAAAGCACTGGAGAATCTAGCTGAAAGCGTTGTAAAGAATACAAAACCGGGTAGGAGTCACCAAGGATTCCTGCATCAAAACATCACCTCTTTCGCTGAGTTTCAGTTCGGCCCCGCTGGTGGAAAGCTCACCGAAGGAGCAGTTATAAAGGGTAGATACCCGAACTACCGCATTATGAAAGAAGAGGACCAGATTGGTATGCTCGTAGCAGAGAGAGGGTTAATATCTCTCACGCTGTCAGGAGGAGAGATCCTTCTAAATGAGGATGAATACGTCGTTGAAATCGATGATTTCCGCCCAAAGGGAACTGTCTTCGCAGTAGGGGTCATGGATGCCGATAAAAAGATATGCCCCGAGGACGATTGTGTTCTGGCACACGAGGGAGAGCTGAAAGGGGTGGGGGCAGCGATCATGTCTGGTCGAGAGATGAAATCCTCTGAAAGGGGAGGGGCGGTAAGAAGCAGACACTATGTGTAATCTTTTTACACTGTTTTAAAGGCTGGATGTTTTTCCAGTATCATGCCCTCTATGGTCATCGGTTTCTCATGTTTCGCCAATTTCACCGCTTCTTTCAGGTATTTTTCTTTTTCAGAGTATATGGTGAACAGGAGTTCACCCTTTTCCACCTTATCCCCTTTCTTTTTATTCAATATCAGCCCACCTTTCTTATTGTAAGGAGCACCAGTAGCCCTAACTATCTCGATTATCCTGTGGTTGTTTATGCTGTCAACATAACCCTCGTCGATGGAACAAATCTTCTCGGAGTATTCGCCCAATGGAACGCTATCTGAATCCACTTCTGGATCCCCGCCTTGACGCTCTATAATCTCTTTCATCTTACTGAGGGCTTCACCGTTCTCCAAGAGCCTCTTTGCTTCGTCCTTTCCTTCACCTTCTCTCATACCTCCCTGTTCCAAGATCATGCCGGCAAGAGTAGTCGATTTCTCTATGAGACTGTTAGGGACGTCCTTCCCTTCCAATGCCCTGAGCGCTTCCCTTGCTTCAACAGCGGGTCCCACGGCATTTCCCACAGGCTGTTCGCCGTAGCTCAGTGCACATCTGACCCTTATCCCGATCTCCTCCCCGATGGTCACGAAATCTCTGGCATACTTTCTACCTAGCTCCATGGTCTCAACTTTGGTGTTGAGACCCACCGGTATATCCATGACCAGGTATTCTGCTCCACACGCCTTTTTCTTGGAGAGTACCGATGCAAGGACTTGAGCATACGGGTCGATCCTGAGGGGATATTCTGCTCGTATTATGACGTCGTCCGCCGGGGATAGATCGACTGCGCCTCCCCAGGCGATGACACCTCCTATGTCCTCTGTGATGGTCTTGATCTCTTCTTTGTTCAGACAGACGTTGGTAAGCACTTCGAAGATGTCCGCCGTACCCCCGGCACTCGATATCGCTCTTGAGCTGGTTTTTGGGATCAGCAGGCCCGCGGCAGCGACGATAGGAACTATCAGGAGAGTTATCTTGTTCCCGGGAACTCCTCCGATACTGTGGTGATCGAATATCGGATGCTTGTCGAATTCGATGGTCACTCCGCTGTCTATCATAGCCATCGTCAGATTCTTGGTTTCATCGATGTTCATCCCATGGGAGTAGATCCCGCACACGTAGGCCGACAGTTCGATGTCCGACAGTCTTTTTTCGGCGATATCGTCGATTATCTCTCTGATGGCGTGTTCATCCAGCTCTTTACCCTCTAGTTTTTCTTTTATATGGTCTATGGAT
>JAWOBZ010000062.1:0-41117 GCA_046484045.1 Thermoplasmata archaeon
GCCGCTCCGACCGCGGGCCTCCACAAAACCCTCCTCGGCGAGCTGATCGAAGGCATGCTGGAGGGTGACGATGCATGGTCTTCGGTATGAAATCCTCTGCCTTATATTCTTCCTCTTCTAGTCTTTTTATCGAGTGGAAATCATCTTGGTTGACTGATACTTGCATCCTATCACGATATGAAGATACTATCCCTTTTACCTCCACGACATCGCTGACTTCTACGGACTCGTATTTTGCAGTGACTTCCTTCTCATCTAATCCTCCCCAGTAAACAACGCTCACATCTCCGGTCTTATCTCCCACGGTTAAACGGAAGAAAAATCCTTTGGCGTATTCTTTAGGGGGCGTTTTACTTCTAACGGCGAACTTTTCATCTATCTCACGTCCTTCTACCAGGTCTTCTACGAAGAGTTTCTTCTTCAATATATCACTCTCTGACGGCAGTAAAAATGTTAGGTATATAATATTAACGATTGAGATTACTTAATCACAACTCCTTAACGTACTTTCCCCTTCCCTTCTCACCCACGAAATCGAAATCCTTTACCACGAATTCACCCCTGGACATCACATGCTGAGGGAAGACCGCCCTGAAACTGTTGTACGGTGTCCATCCGCATTTAGAATGCAGATCCTCGGGTTCAATAGCGATGTTCTCTCTGAAGTCGAAGAAGGCGAGGTCAGCGTAATATCCCTCCTCTATCTTACCTTTCTTGATCCCTAGAAACTCCGCCGGTCTCTCAGCTGTCGCTTTAACGACGGTGTCCAACGATATCTTACCGAAAGCGACCGCATTCATCATCATAGGGTACATGGTCTCCACGCCGGGTATACCAGCTGGTGCTTCCTCGAAATCTACCTGCTTTTCCTCCTCTAGATGAGGGGCGTGGTCGCTCGCTATGATGTCGATCTTACCCCAGTCTAGCGCTTTCCACAGTTCGATCTGCTCGTTCTGAGAGCGTAGGGGCGGATTCACTTTTCCGTAGGGGCCCAGGAAGGCGTCTTCTGAGAGGAATAAGTGGTGGGGTGTGACTTCATTGGTTCGATCGTGTCCATGGGACGCTTCTATGGCTTTTTTCGTTGTCACGTGGCATACGTGCTTATCACCGGGTAGCGTGTCCAGGGTTCTGATGGCTTCTACCTCGCTCTCCACTGGTCTGCACTTGTTGTAGGTCTTCAAGTCCTCTGCTGACCCGCTGAACAATTCCTCCTTTTCACAGTGGTACGCTATCTTCCCGCCCCTATCTATTATCTTTTGGACCTCGTCTTCGTATTCGCTGCGTTTCGTTCCGGTGCTGGACGACATATAGACCTTGAAGATATCAGTCTCTCCGCACAGTTCCGACGCACCTGGTTCCACGTAACCGTATAAGGCAAAATCCACAACGGATTTTTTATCGGCTAACCTTTTCTTCTTTTCAAACCTATCCGTAGTGCTGGTCTTGGGGTCCGTATTGGGCATGTCGGCGTAGGTGGTGATGCCTCCGAATGCAGCACTTAAAGATCCGGTGTAGAAATCCTCCTTGTGGGTCATCCCGGGTTCCCTGAAATGAACGTGGATATCGGTGCCCGCTGGGAGTATCACTCCGTCCCAGTAGAATACGTCCTCCTCGTCATCCACACTTTTTTTGATGAATTCTATCTTCCCACCCTTTATTCCGATATACCTCTGCTTCAGCTGTCCGTCTATGTAGGCAGTTCCCTTTATTATCATACTATCATTTCACCCTATCTCCTTCTTGACGATGTTCCCTCTGGGGGATTCTTCGGCGAATATCTCTCCCTGGAATTTCTCCACGTCTAGGCTGCCTTCTTTCCACGCCCCTCTGTGCAGACCGGCTTTCATGCACGTGTGAGCTAGGAATTCCTCTTCGTCCCAACCGTACTCTACGGGCACTTGAGGCAGCAGTAAACCCTTCCAAGGCCCTTTGGAGATTACCAGTCCGTCTCTACCGCACTCGATCTTCTTGGGAAGTTGTAAAGGGTCTTCGTACACTATCTCTTCAGGGGGTGTTAGCAGAGTTACCTCTATGATGATGTTGTCCAGTTCATCTTTTCCCAATTTGGGAAATCTTGGGTCGTTCGTAGCACTCTTAGCGGCCTTGACCAATGCCTCTTTCAATTTGAAAATGGGTTCTGGGTATCCTATGCACCCGCGTAGATCATCCGATGGATGCGTGTTGATGGTTACGAAGACCCCCATCTCCTTATTGAACTTACTCGGGATTTCCAATTCACCGATCGACTCTCCCCGTACGTGGGACTCTATCACTCGCCTAGCTATCTTAACCGCCTTCTCTCCTTCCTCTCGGGTGAACATCGATTTAAACAATAATCCTCGATGTATTAAACCTTAATGGATGGAATCAGACCATAAAGATCACGATTATCGTCAGGGCTGAAAGTAAGGCAATGGGGGCACCCCAATAAACAGATTCTTTCAGGTCGATATCGCCTTTGAACAGCTCGAAAAGGAACATGACACCCAGACCCAACTCTACCGCCCCCTCGATGTACCGTTCACCCATGAACAAAAGAACGGCGATGAAGGCGAAAACGGTTCCCATCACTATAGGTACTGCGTTCCAAAGCCGCATGGTCATCTCCTCCCTTTTCTCTTCACGGAGTAGATAAAGGAGGAAGATCGTGGTTACCAGTGCTATCCATAGGATTGAAACCAAAGTAGTTTCTGGTGATACATTCTCGTATTGTATCCACAGAACCGACCAGATGACCGCATAAGCCCCCAATCCGAAAAGGATGTATGTCCATCTTACATCATCGTTCCACCTTACACCGGCGTCCAGGACGAAGGCGCCTCCCAGGATCCAGAACATGCCTATCGAAGAACTGATGGTGTGGTCCGGTGAAAGAGTGGACGTGAAGCCGTAAGCCATAAGAAACGAACCGAAGATATACGGTAATCCTCTTATGGGCTGTGATTCAGATTTGTGTGTAAAGAAGATAGCGAGGAAGAGAGACACCAGGACAAAGAAATAGGTGGGTATCTCGCTGATAATATCCTGTCCATAGTACATCTCAGAGTACACGAACAACAAAACGAAGAACGAATTGAACAATATGGAAAACGAAAATATCTGCTCGACGCCTTTCTTCCTTTCATCTAGTTTGGAAAAGTAGGACGCCATGAGAGTAAGTCCGGCTAAAAGGGAAAAAAGAGGATAAAGACATAGTATCTCACTGCCAGTTTCCATCAAGAAAAACAGTGACGGTATTATCGAAAATAATAGCAGTAAACCGATGACAGCCTTCGCGTATCCTTCTTTTCTTTTTGGGATCTCTCTTGATCCCTCCATCAATATGGGATCGTGATAGAAGCCTAGGTGCGGAGGTGGGAGGTCGTTGCTTTCATCGTTTTCTTCTTTTATCTCCTCGACTACATCCTCCTCATCGTCTTCTTCATCATCGAACAAACCCTCTAGATTGTTCTCTATGCAGTGATCATACAGCTGGAAAACGGGGAAATCATACTCATCTAACAGCTCACCGAAAGTGACGTTACCCAGAGTTTTGTCATTCGACAGTTCTAACTCGCTTTCTTCGAGCCGTTCACAGAGGTCCCTAGCATCTTTCCTGCCTGGTTCCAACAGCTTATAGGTTTTTAGCTTTCTTTTATGGCCGGTTACACGAGATTTTCTGCTGTCGATCTTCCCTTCTTTTTCGAGAGATATCAGGCACTGGGCCATGTGTGCTCTGCTCACTCCGACCTCTTCGGCGATTCCTTTCTGAGTCAATGACTCGGAGTATTCCATCGCCCAACCCGGCGCCCTCTGCAGATAGATGTGGATCAGTGCTTTCTCTTTAACAGTAAGATTGGGCAGTTCGTTCATTCTCTCGACCTTTTTTCCTATAGGGTTTATCCGTCTTGGATCTCGACCCACCAGGGTTGTTCATCCACTCTGATGGTGGGTGAATACATATCGTAGTAATGTATTCCTTGGATTTGTATATTTCCCGGTTTCGAAGGGATGAAATCGATATCGAAACTTATCTTCGTTCCCGCAGATAGATCGGTCAGGTATATCCTCAGCTCGTTTTTCTCCACCTCGAAGTTGGAGATGTGCTGTCTCTCCAGCAGATGATCGTAATCGTAGGTTCTGAATCCGGTGGGCAGCGGTATCTTGACCAGACCCATCTTGGAATACGGTGCGGATGCACTGTACCTGATGGAGATATTCATGGTATATTCATCCTTGACCTCCGTTTCAGAGGGGGCTTTCACATCTAGATATATGTTTTTGTATTCATCTACAGACCAGTCAACGTACTCGATGTAAACGACCTGGTAGGCCAATTTGCCGATCCCATCTCCAGATATGATCACCTGGTTGTCATCGGATAGGTAGCCTTTCAGATCGAAGAAATATGTCATATCCAGATTGCTCTGGTCGTATTCGACGCTTCCTACGTTTTCACCGTTCATCTCCACCGATGCGTTCATGTGGTCCATGTCGATATTCCCTGCAGTAGATGTCTGCAGTGCCTGGAGCGCTACAACCGTATCTTGAGTGGTGTAGAAAGTACCGAATTCGTTCCTGTTCTCTATGAGGTACTGAACGGCTTTATCCGTCGTGTCGTAGTACCCCTCTCCAGAAAGCGCCATCAATGCGTAACCGGTGGTCTCGATTATCTTGCTGCCCGAAGACCCATAGTACGACCTTGAATCCTGCAGCATGGAACTGTCTGATTCCCAGTAAACGGTGCCGTTCTTCTCCTTCTTGAGTGAGTCTATCTGCTCCAGCATACTCTGGTATTCACTGCCGCCCTCGTTTGCCAGCTTGTAGCAGACAGCTGCTATCGAAAGAGTGTAAGGGTCGTTCCACTGGTCATCTATGTTGTTTGAGATGTAATCAAGGCCTTTATCAACCGCCGAGGAGGATTTATCGTAACCTGAATAGAGCAGTGATCTGGTGATGTAGGCAGTAGTTGCCACTTTCTTTGTTCTCAGTGTAGACGAAGTGGTCTCATAAAGCCCCCATTCCGGGAACTCCCAGGAACCGTCGGAGTTCTGCTGACTCACCAGCCAGTCCTGCATATCGGTCATGATCTTATCGTCTATGGTGAGACCGGCGTTTCGGGCATCTTGGAACGTTAATAATCCCCACGAAGTCAGCCACGGATGGACGTCCTGGTCCCTGGGGAACCAGACTATCCCCCTGCCCTTACCGTTCTGGGCTTCCATCAGGAAAGTGAGTTCGTGCTGGATACCCTGGGTGACTATGGTCTCGTATTTTTCCATATTTTCCGGGGGATTCTCCGAGTTGACCGCGATATCGTATGCGAGGACGTCTATGGACAGTGTAGACATGCTCTGTTCGCCGCATCCGCTCACTTGATGGATGAAGCCTTCAGCCGAATCCAACGTGACCGAATCCATACCTCCGTAGAGCTTGATGAAAGCTTGCTGACTTCCGGGTATGTAATTAGGATCTGTCTGGAACGTGATCGTGACGGTTTCGTTGTTCGTCAGCTGCCCGTTGAAAACCTGGGCTTCCTTCTGACCGTTCGGAGCGACCTTCATCTTCTTGTGGATCAGGTCCTGCTTGTTGGCCGCGTTGGCTTCTATACGAAGTATGTTCTCTCCTACGTCTTTAGCCGTGATCGTGTAGGTCACGTTCCCCACTTCGTTCGAGTCGAGGGGAACCGTCTTTACCGGGTTATCGTGCAGTTCGAACCAGCTGGCCCCCTGGAGAGTCACCTTGGCGTTCACCGATGTGTCCAGATAGTTGTAAACCATCACTCTAAGCTCGAAGGTGTCTTCCCTCACTGCTGAGACTGGCACATCCGGCTCGATGAAGAAGTCCTTGAAAACGGTGAGGTTCTCCGTCTCCCCGACCATGTCTCCTTCTTTAGTGGATGCTACTCCGTCTATGAGCCAGTTGGTGATCGAGTCAGGTGTTATCAACTGGATTTGTGCCTCTCCGTTCTGATCGGTGATCAGAGTCGGGTGCCAGTACCAAGTCTCCGGGAAGTACGTCCTGGGCTTGCCCTGTTCCCCTTGAGCTTCGGTGGACTGGTCTTCACCCGATGGAGAGCTAGAACTGCTCTCACTATCACCGAATGACCAATCGATGCCGATCCCACCACCTGTGGCTGCATCTTCCTCAGCTAATTCCTCTTTCGCTTCCGGTCTCATCCGCGGTCCCTCATCGACTCCCATCTCCCCGCCGCTGGATCCTCCCTTCGGAAGCGCCCCGTACAAGAACACTGAAAATGAACCTATGATCAGTATACCCGCCATCAAACACGCCGCCGACTGTTTGGATTTCATAGCGTAGACGAAAAGGAGTAAGAACCCTACGAACCCCAGTATGATAAGCGTGGACCAGTACGTAGACGTCCACTGTTGTTCCACCTGGACCGCGCTGTCGTAGGTCTGCCCGGCGGTGACTATCTCGAAGCCTACCACTCTCGTTTCATTCTCCTCACCTTCTTTCTCGAGTATCTGATCCATGCCTGAGAGCTGGTTCAATTCGGTGAGTGCTTCGTCCGTTATCTTCACGCCGATGGCTGCGTTAATGGGCGCTCCTTCTTTATAGACTTTAAAAGCTATATTCGTTTCTTCCGCCGGCCTGTAGATCTCCTTGTCAGTCGATATATTCAAGTCCAGATAATCGCTTTGAGCCACGTTCACGCTGACGCTGTCCGTAGAGTAGGACATATCTTTTTCGATTGAGTAGGCGTTCAATCTGTATCTCGGTGCCATGTCGTAAACGACCGGTATCGTGATCGTGGTCGGTGATTCATCCATTATGAAATAATCCGAATACAAAATACTCTTTTCCGTCTGGACGTTGTAGTATATCCTGCCGGTGAGTGATGTACCATGGTAATAGATCTGGAACTCCTTGTTCTTGCCTACCTCGTCGTTCCCATACATCTCTATTATCTTTACACCGTCGGATGACTTCACTTCAAAATATTCCTCGTAGTTATCTCCATCGTAATCGGCTTCCACCGTGAAGGACGATTCTCCACTGTACTCCCTCTCCCATGAAACTATGCCGCTGGATGAAGTTGTTTTACTTTCTAGATTGGTCGATCCAAGAGATGCTCTAACCGACAGATCGGCTACAGGAGTGCTGTCTGGATGTGTGACTTTGACCGAGTAAGTGGACTTCGTTCCTTCGATGTTCTTGCTGGATATCAGATCGAATCGAATGGGATCTTCGCTGACCGGTACGTCCAATGTGTCCCATTCGCTGTGTCCAGATGTATCCGTGACCGTCGCGTTCAATGTGAAATGATCCGGGCCCGTATCTCTGTAAGGTAAACGTAGATAGAAAGGAAATTGACCCTCTGTAAGCAACCCCGCATCCGTATCCATCTCATAACCGTCGTAGTACAATGAAACTTCAGCCTGACCGGCGACCTGTTTTCCGAAGAAATAACTCACGTCCAGCGTGCCGGAAACAGAATCGTCGAAGAGATACCAGTCATCTAACGACCTATAATTGATCTTGAACCTCGGCAGGACGTATTCATCCACCATGAACCTCTCTTTGATGGTGACATCAGATACGTTAACTTTGAGTTCGTAGACTCCCAACGGAAGTATATCCGAGAGTGTGTAGTTGTAGTACGATATTCCGTATTCGTTAGGACTGAATTCCTTCCTGAATATCTTATCTCCCTCGGGGGTGGTGATCTGGTATGTGACCTGTTCGGTTTCATTCAACGGTGAGTTACCGACGAAGCAAAGAGACCTGATATGCACGGTCTGGCCCGGCTGATAGATCGGCTTGTCCGTGGAGACGAACAATCTTGTCATGCCTCTGACTTCGATGTGTTTTGAAATCTCCTTTCCCGCGGATTTGACGATTATATCTCCCTCGTAGTTACCCTCGGGAAGTTCGATCTCCACGTCGGAGATGCCTTTCTGGGACGTTTTTCCCCGGTACAGCATCTCGGAGCCGTCGTCTCGCGATAAATAAACTTCCACTTCTTTGTTAGACATGGGCTCTCCGTCTATCTTCATCACCGATATCGGAAAATTGACCTTCTGCCCGCCGTCGTAATCGGACGGGAGCAGTGCTGACACCCTAGATCTGTTCAACGAGTATATCTCACCGGCGTTGTACGCTAATATGCCCGCGCTTATAAGTAATGAAAATACTATCAAAGCGAACCACCGTTTGTCTACCCTTTTCAACAATCCTACCTCGCCTTTCGATTTCATATCTATAGATTTGTCCGTTTCGGTATATAATAGATACTTCTACATGTAGTCTACAATTAGGATGTAGTGCTACATGTAGTGGGTGATATGGGGGGATACTGTATCGATTTAACAACTTCCCTACACATCTATTTAGAATAAATGCACAATTCTTATATTCTAATGATTTGTTCACCCACATACCGATATGCTTTAAAGCAACGTCGTAAGTGGTTTGAGGAAGGTACCTGTAATGGCAAGCACTATCAAAGGGTCCGAGAATTTCACTCTCCAAACTCCAGAGCTCAAAGGTAGGGAAAGAGAGCTAAATATTCTAAAAGAATACCTGGAGGAATTGAATAAAGGTAGGGGGAAAACCGTGTTCATCTCCGGCGAAGCCGGTATCGGAAAGACGAGACTGGTAGAGGAAACCGCCTCCTACGCCGAAGATATGGGATTCCGGGTCGTCAGGGGATGGTGTTTGGCAGATAATATGGAACCGCTGATGCCCATGAGAGAGGCGATGAGATACGCCGGACTGTACCACCTTGTATCAGGAGCACCACCGCCCAAAGTTATCTCTGCATACCTCATCGATCAGAAAGGTGATTTGATCGACAAGGCGGAAAGGGAAGAAACAACCCTGGACACGAACGTGTTTGCATCCATGTTGGAAGCAGTCCAGAGCTTCGTTAAGGACTCTCTAGATCTGATGGGAGAGACGGGGGAGGGAAAACTTAGCGGTATAACATACGATAAATTCAACATATTCATCGAATCGATTGGGAGATTCTCTTTAGCCGTCGTGATCGAAGGAGATGAAAGCGAAGTGCTGATAGAGGATATGGCGAGCTTTTTGGACCGAGCTAACGAAAATTTGGATTCGGAAACAGGTAACCCAGAGGAGCTGAACATCAGCTGGTTCATCGATTCGGGTAAGTACGAGGGAGTTCACCTTGTGGACGACCCGAAGATCAGGCAGGAGAATCTGTTCGATAACGTTCTACTAGGGCTCCAAAGACTGTCGGAAAGTGAACCCGTTATGGCATTCTTGGATGATCTGCAGTGGGCAGACCCGACCACGCTTTCCATGGTACACTATCTCTCCAGGAACATCAGCCATCACCGGATCATGCTGATAGGGACCTACCGCCCAGAAGATGTTATGGAAACAAGGAGGGTTTCTAGAGATAGAAGCCAGGGGCCCACTTTCTCTGTAGATACTGCAAAAACCGTAGGTGATGAATCCAACGCTATGAACACCACTCTAAAGAACATGAGCAGAGAGAACCTATATGAAGAGATAGAACTGAAAAGGTTGGACATCAAGAACACCGAGGAGGTCATCGATTCTAGCTTGGGTGAAGAGGATTTTGACGATAAATTCATCCAGCGGATCCATGAAGAGACCGGGGGGAACCCACTTTTTATCATGGAACTGCTCAAGATGCTGATCGAAGAAGAGCATATTCAGCATCTCGATCGATGGGAGTTGGTGAAACCCATGGACGAAGTGCATCTTCCATCCAAGGTATACGACGTTGTGGTCCGACGTTTGGATCGACTGGACAGCGAGGAGAGAGACATCATGACATGTGCCAGTGTCATGGGTGATGAGTTCAACAGTAAGATACTGGGTGAGGTGTTGGGGATCAAGAGGATCAATCTTTTGAAGGTGCTCAACAAGATCGAGAACACACATCAGCTGATCCACTCCTCAAAGAAAAAATACTACTTCGATCACAGCAAGATAAAGGAGATACTTTACGACAGCATCAACCAGGAGCTAAAGGAGGAGTACCACAAGATAATCGCAGAGACCTACGAGAGCGTATATCAGGATGATCTGGACGACGTCATCTACGAGCTGGCAAAACACTATTATCTCGGTAAATCATACGAAAACGCCTTTCGATACTGTCGGAGGGCTGCTGAGAATGCTGAAGAAGTCTATGCCAACGAACAGGCTATCGAATGCTACGAGTATCAGTTGAACATCATCGACGAAGTAGAAGAAAAGAAAAGCTTCAAAGAAAAATTGGCCGCCATCATCGAAGAGACTAAGGGAGACATAGGGGAGGTGGATGATCCAGATAGACGCTTGGTTAAAGAGAAGATAGACGTACTTTTTAAAATGGGAGAATGTTTGGAAAGGATAGGTCGATGGAGAAGAGCAGGAAAGGTATTGGGGACCACCCTGGATATCGCTGCTGAGAAAGGAGTAGAGAAACGGACGATACGAGCTCTGATCAAAGCATCAGACGTATCAAAGTTCGAAGGGGATTACGAAAAGGGCATGTTACAGTTGGAGAAGGCTCACGAAATGTGCGTAGAGTCTGGACACGAAGACCTTCTCTGCGATGTTTACGGTAAGATATCTAATCTTTCCACCTTCCACAGCGAATACGAAAAAGCTATGGAATATTCAAACAAGATGTTAAAACTGGCTGAAAAGATGGATGACGACGAGCGTATCAGCAAGGCTTACGGCAACCTGGGCAGTGCTTATTACGGCTTCGGAGAGATCACGACCGCAAGGGAACATTATCTGAAGAAATTGGATATGGTGGAAACCCTGGAGGATATAAAGGAATTGGGATACACTCTGTCCAACTTAGCCAGTATATACTTACGTTTACAGGAATACGACGAAGCGAAGAATTGCTGCTTCAAAGTACTATCGATAGCAGAGAAGATCGGTGATAAACAGATATACCACAACGCCTTCGGTAAACTCGGAATAGCTTACTCAGAAGAAGGAGACCTTACCAAAGGCTTGGAGTACTACAACAAAAAACTGGACATCGCCAGAAAAATAGGAGACAAGAAAAGTATAGCCTATGTGTCAAACAATATGGGAGTTATATACCGTGATATGGGTGACTACGAAAAGGCGATGAAATACTACGAAAAAGACCTGAGTATCTCCGAAGAATTCGGTGATAAAAAGGGGGCTGGAATCACCATCGGTAATATCGGGGATCTGTACAAGCTCATGGGAGATCACGAGAAGGCGGAGGAATACTACGATGAAGCCATCTCCAGAGGGAGAGAATACAAGGCAAAGGACCTGCTGTGTTCTTTTCTGTACTGCAAGGCCGATCTTTATTATTTAAAAGGTGAATTTGAGACGGCAAAGGACCTGAATGACGAAGCTAGAGAGATCGCAAATGAGATAGGTTTTAAAGAGATAATAACGGATACAGGCATTCTGCACTACAAGCTATTATATGAGCTGGAAGAAGATGGCACCAGGAAGGCGATAGAAGGATTAGAATCTATGTTAGAAGGTGATTTGAACGAGCTCAGTGAAGCCAAAATATTGTTCGAACTGCACAAAATATCTGGAGATGAGGAGTACAGGCAAAGGATTCTAGCATTGTATAATGAGTTACCTGAAGACGGACTCTCTAAAGACTTTGAAGAGTACGTCAAAGAACTTGAATCAAAAGACGGTTAGATAACGTTTCAGCGTCCCCTTTCTCCACCCCATATAACTTTATGAAGCTGAGGTAGAATTCTCACATCTAGAGCGTCTCTCATCACCCATGCCGCGATGCGTTTCAATTTATCTGGCCCATATGATGAATATGATACGTCCTCTGTCGTTCCCGCCGTAGGCTGTAACACTATCTCACTTTGGACGTCGGCATTCTCTAAGACCTTCTTTGCGAATTCATAATCCACCTCATCATTTATGACGAACTTCAACTGGTCTCTCTCCCTCAACTTTTTTAGATCTTCCTCCAACATCTTGTCCGTCATATCTGAGGACGGAGTCTTATAATCCATGGATACCATGATATCTCGTTCGACCAGAGGCAGGATATCCAATGAACCGTTGGTTTCAACGGATATATCGAATTGGCCCTGCAGTTCATCGATCAGCTCGATAAGGTCGTCCTGAAGCATGGGCTCTCCACCCGTTATACACAAACGCTTTGACGGGAATCCATGGAGCTCATCCACCAATTCATCGATCGAATACTCGATTCCCTTTTCATAAGCGTATTTCGTATCGCACCACGTACATCTCAGATTGCAGCCCGACGTGCGCAGAAAGACCGTGGGCAGCCCTATCAATATCCCCTCGCCCTGGATCGAGTAAAATATCTCGCAAACGTCCATCTTATCACTACCCAATCAACGACTACCTAATTATTCCTTTCGCGTACCACTGCGCTCCAAAAAATTTATGTTGTTTCAAGATGTGAGTGAAAACATGAGAGTAGGTTTCCTTATCAACCCGATAGCCGGGATGGGGGGGAAGGTAGGACTCAAAGGCACGGACGGTGTCTACGAAAAAGCCGTCGAACTGGGGGCCGAACCAGTTGCACAAACAAGAGCAAAAATAACCCTAGAGGACATCCACGGAGAACATACCTGGTTCACGGTCGGAGGCGTCATGGGTGAGGAATCACTCAAAAAACATTTTCCTGATCAAGAGATAAATATCGTTCTCAAAGCACCTGCGGATATCGGTAAAACGGCTGCAGAACATACTCATAAAGCCGTAATAGAATTTCTCAAAAACGACGTCGATCTGATGCTTTTCTGTGGAGGTGACGGGACCGCACGCGACGTCTACGAAGAAGCGGACCAGGATGTACCTATGCTCGGTATCCCAGCCGGAGTCAAGATGCATTCCGGCGTCTTCGGGATCAACCCGGAAGCCTCGGCCGAACTGTTCAACATGTTCGAAGACGGACAGGCCGAGATAGGCACCGTAGATATAATGGACTTGGACGAGGAAAGGTACCGCCAGGGGGATTGGGCGATCAAGTTCCACGGGGAAGCTAAGAGCATCTACGAACCCCACTATATCCAGCTTGGAAAGCAGAGCGTAAGATCCGCAGGCGAGGACGAACTCAAGTACGACATCGCTAGATACATAATCGAGGAGATGGAGTACTACCCAGACCACATATTCATAATGGGGCCGGGGTCCACGACGGCAAAGGTCCAAGAGATCCTCGATCTAGATTACACCATCTTGGGCGTCGATATACTGAAGAACAAAGAGATCGTCAAGCTGGATGTAGCAGAAAGGGAGATCCTGGAAGAGTTAGAACAGGTGGAAGGCGCTAAGATAGCAGTCTCGGTGATCGGTAACCAGGGTTTCTTCTTGGGAAGAGGCAACCAGCAGATCAGTCCAGAGGTGGTAAAAAGAGTAGGTCTACAGAACATCTACATCCTCGCGACTCCGACCAAACTCCAGAAAACACCCACCTTGCGTGCGGACACCGGTGACCCTGAGATAGATGAAAAGATCAGGGAGAAAGAATACATGAGGGTACTCCAGGGTTTCAGGGAGTTCAAGCTTGTAAAGGTCCAAGCGTGAAAGCCCCGTAGACCAATCAAAAGGATTTTATTGTAAGGTTCTTTAATCATATCGATGTCGGCCCCTAAATACTCGGTGATAATACCGGCTTACAACGAGGAAAAGAACATATTCCCGCTCTACAAGAAGCTCAAGTCCGTGATGAAGAAGATGAAAGATGACTACGAGATGATCTTCATCAACGACGGCAGCACCGACGGAACAAAAAAGAAACTGGAGAAGTTATCCGATAAGGACGGTAAAATTCGTGTACTCAACCTATCCCGTAACTTTGGCCAGACACCGGCATTAGCTGCGGGATTCGACAACGCCCGTGGAGATATCATAATAACGATGGATGCAGACCTACAGAATGACCCGGAAGACATACCCAGGTTGATCGAGAAGATGGATCAAGGATACGACGTGGTCAGCGGTTGGAGAGCCGACCGTAAGGACAGTTTCGGAAAAAGGTTCTTTTCAGGCATGTCCAACAGGATAGCCGGTAGGTTGACCGGGCTTAGGCTTCACGATTACGGCTGCACTCTAAAAGCCTATCGAAAAGAAGCGATAGACTCCGTTGAATTGTATTCGGAATTCCACAGATACATACCCGCCTTGATGTATCAAAAGGGGTACGACGTGACCGAGCTCAAAGTGAAGCATCACGAAAGAAAAAGGGGGGAGACCAAGTACGGTTCTAAAAGGTTGTTCCGAGGAATACTGGACCTTATAAATCTCTCGTTCTGGAACGCCTTCTCCACCAGACCCATGCACTTCTTCGGTGGGATCGGCATATTCTCGTTTTCCATAGGGCTGCTCATCAGCGTATACCTCACCTTCCTGAAGTATTTCTACGGTATATCACTATCGAACAGACCACTTTTACTACTCAGCATCCTATTGATGGTGCTGGGGATCCAGCTCTTCATGTTCGGATTCCTGGGCGCTATGGTGGTCAGGGTATACTACGGTGATAACCGCAGGAAGATATACCATCTAAAGAAAGCAGAAGAAAAAAAGTAAAATAAAAAATGGGTTTTACATCTGTGACTTGCCTTCTTCGTACCCCTTTAAGAAAGCTTTTTCGTTGATATCTTCGAACTTGTCGGGCACGCTTTCTATAACCGCTTCCAGCATCTCGTCCTTGGACATGGGAAGAACACCTGTAGCAGTCAGTGCACCTACGAGAACTATGTTCTGGGTTATCGCTGCACCAGCTTCCTTGGCCAGCATCTCGGCGTCGATCTTGATCAACTTGTCGGTCATACCTTCTAGTGATTCCAGTAACTCATCAATGCTCGGATAGGATTCCTTTCCAACGCTAACGGTAAAAGGTACTATCGGTGATGTGTTAGTTATCACCCATGTCTTCTTCGATGCTTTTTCGATAGCTCTATATGTTTCTACGGGTTCGAAACCCAACACAACATCGGCTTCTCCGTCACCTATCAGAGGGCTGTACACTTTTTCACCTATCTTCACAGTCGTTACCACGACTCCGCCTCTCTGGGCCATGCCGTGGACCTCGCTCATGAAAACGTCTAGTTCTTTTGTCAAAGCAGCGTTTCCGATGACTTTCGAGGACGTTAGTATACCTTGACCGCCGACTCCGACGATCTCCAGATTGACAGAAGTCATCCTTCCACCTCCTTTTGTCCGATGGCGTTTACGGGGCAAACCTGGGCACATTGACTGCAGCCTATACACTGTGTCTCGTCGATAACGACATTGTCTCCCTCTCTAACAAGCGCGATGCAGCCCAGTTCTCCTGTACAATTGTAGCACTGGATACACTTGTCTTGATCCACCTGATGCGGTGTGCCGAATGATTTCTTTTTCTCGATCAGTACACATGGGTGCTTCGTGACTACGACAGAAATCCCATCGTGTTCAATAGCTCTCTTGAATACCCCGATGGTCTTCTCGATGTTGTACGGATCAACCGTCTCCACGAATTCGACGCCTGCTCCCCTAGCTAGATCCTCCACAGACAGCATCGGTGCTGGATCTCCCATACCGGATACACCCGTACCCGGGTGCGGTTGGTGACCGGTCATAGCCGTGGTCCTGTTGTCCATCACGACATAAACGAAATCATGCTGGTTGTACTGACCGCTTACAAGTGCGGGTAGACCAGAGTGGAAAAATGTAGAATCACCCAGGAAAGCGAATACCTGCTGGTCAGTATTTTTGGAAAATCCGCCTGCTGCACCTACGCTTGACCCCATGCATAGAAGATAATCGGCGGTGTTAAGCGGGTCCTGGATGCCGAGTGTATAGCATCCGATATCGCTGGAAAAGATCGCTTCCTTCTTACCCAGTGCTTTCTTCACCGCATAATATGTAGCTCTATGCGGACATCCTGCACAGAGTGAAGGTGGTCTCGATGGAAGTGAAAATTCCTCCGGTTCCAGTGGTTCTATGCCCGTTTCGAAACCGATCAACTTCGATAATGCTTCATGGATCCTGTCTGGATCGTGCTCGTACATGCGCGAAAAATGACCGGTGTGTTTACCGTAAACCTTCAAATCCGGATTAACATCTTTAGCTATCTGGATCACTTTATCTTCCAAAAACGGCTCCAATTCCTCTACCACTAATACCTTGTCCTTACCCCTGATGAACTCCGAGATCCTTTCGATCGGCAGAGGATTGGTCATGCCTATCTTCAAGATAGATATGGGCAGATCATACTCTTTGATCGTCTCGTTGATGTAGTTATAGCCTGCGCCCGATGATATCACACTCAAGTCTGCATCTTCAGCTTCTATGACCTCTGTGAATTTTGAATCTTCAGATATGGGCTCCGCTTTTTCAATATTTCCAAGGAGTCTGGGATGGTTCTTTCTGGCGTTGGCGGGCACACAAACGAACCTACCGGGATCTTTTTCAAAGTGCGCGTCCCTTTTCGGCTTCTTCAACCTATCGAATGTGACCACGCCGCGAGCGTGATTGACCCTTGTAGTCGTTCTAACGAGGACGGGCAGTTCCAACTCCTCGGACAGATCGAAACCGTACTTGACCATCTCCTTTGCCTCGTGAGGTGTCGTCGGTTCCAACATCGGGATGTTGCCCAAAACGGAATAGTACCTGTTGTCCTGTTCATTCTGGCTGGAATGCATAGAAGGGTCTCCAGCAGCTACTATGACCATCCCCCCTCTTACACCTGAATACATCAACGTCATCAGTGCATCCGCAGCTACATTGACTCCGACGTGTTTCATCCACACCATGGCTCTTGCTCCAGAAGCTGCAGCTGCCGCAGTCGTTTCCATGGCAACCTTTTCGTTGGAAGAGTACTCGAAGTACATGCCGTAATCTTTAGCCACTTTCTCAAGAGTATTTCCTATCTCCGAAGAAGGTGTGCCGGGATAAGTAGCCCCGTGGTCGATCCCTGCTTCGAAAGCACCTCTAACGATGGCTTCGTTACCGAGCAGTAGAACTTTCTTTCCTGGTTCGTCTTCTAGTAATACTTTCATGTGTCTACCTCGTTTTTCTTTTTCACTCTGAATATAGTTCTTGGGTAAATTCTTCCTTTTTGAGGAGTATCTCCCATTCCCTGTCAACGTTCTTCTGGATCTTCTTTACCTCTTCCTCTGGCAGATGTCTGAATCTACCCTGGGTCTTCAGATAATCCTTCACCGGTATCACCTTGTCTTCTTTAGGCTTCTTGTATATGTTGTAGACCCCGTCTTCTATCTCGTAAAGTGGGAATATCTTGGAGTTGAAAGCCTTCCTAGATATCTCGATGGTTTTCGAAGGATCCGACCTCCAACCGGTTGGACACGGTGCGTAGATGTGTATGAACTTGGGTCCGGGTATCTCCTTCGCCTTTTGGATCTTCTCTATCATTAGTTCAGGGTAAGCGATGCTGACCGTGACCGCATACGGAATATTATGAGCGTTGGCTATCTCCATCATGTTCTTCTTTGGATTCTTTTTCCACGCCTTCTGAGATCCCACCGGAGTCGTAGTCGTCCATGCCCCGTATGGTGTTTCTCCACTTCTCTGGATACCGGTGTTCATGTATGCCTCGTTGTCGTACATTATCTGTATGGTATCAGTACCTCTTTCGAGGCATCCGGAGAGAGCCTGTATACCTATGTCAGCGGTACCTCCGTCACCGGCGAATCCTACGACGGTGATCTCCCTAGGGTCAATTCCCTTTGCGTCAAGAGCCGCTCTTACACCTGATGAAGACGCTCCAGTCGTTTCGAAGGCTGTGTACAGCAGGGGAATATCCAGATTCCTAGACGGATAAACACCCGGTATAACCGCCCAACAGCAGGCCGGTATGTTGATCATCGCTTTTTTACCGAGTGCCTTCAATGCGTATCTCATAGCATGTGCGGCCCCGCATCCGGGACAGGCCGTCGTTCCTTTGAACATCAATTCTATATCCGGTATTTTAGCCATATTTATCGCCTCCATCTTTCCTGGTTTTTCTTAAGATCGACCCATTCGATCTCCTCGTCTAATCCCTTATCCTGAAGGGAGATGGCGTCCAGCATCACGTTCTTCAGCACCTTTGGCGTCAGGTCTCTTCCTCCTAGACCGACGATGTAATCCTTCAATATCAGGTCTTTATGCCCGTATAGTGCATCTTTTATCTCTCTGGCAGCGTCGCCTCCGTGACCGAACGTGTAACTCCTGTCCAGTACTCCGACTACGTTCACGTTCTTAGTGAGGTCTCTGATCTTTTCTACCGGGAACGGTCTGAAGGTCCGCAGTCTAGCGAGACCTATGTTGTGTCCCTCATCTCTCAATTCATCTATGACGTCCTTGGACGTGCTGGATATAGAGCCCATGGTCACGATCAATACGTCAACTCCATCGGTTTTGTACTCTTCAATCAGACCTCCATGGTCTCTGCCGAAGACTTCTTTGAATTCTTTGTTTACCTTTTTGACCTTTTCAGTAGCCTTATCCATCGCCTCAGCCATCTTATATCGGAAATCCATGTATATGTCCGGCATACCCAGTGAACCGAAACCCAATGGTTGGTTTACATCGAGTTTATAATCTGGATCGTAGGACGGCAAGAAATCATCCACCAATTCCTGGTCGTATATCTCGACAGGTTCTTTGGTGTGACTGAGTATGAAGGCGTCTTCAACTACTATGGCGGGAAGCATGATATCCTCGTCTTCGCATATCTTGTAGGCCATGATTACGCTGTCTTGGACCTCTTGATTGTTCTCACAGAAGAATTCCAGCTGACCGGTACCTTTCTGTGCCAGCGTATCTTGATGGTCAGCCCAAACACTCCACGGCGGTCCCATAGCCCTGTTAACGTTGGTCATTACTACCGGTAATCTCGCCCCCGCGGCCCACATCAATAGTTCGTGCATGAGTGCCAAACCATGGGCTGAAGAAGCAGTGTAAGCCCTAGCGCCAGCGTTGGATGCTGCGATACAGGCTGCCATAGCTGAATGCTCGCTTTCCACTTTGATATACTCTGCATCCATCTCCCCCTCGGCTACCAGCTCAGCTATCTTTTCAACAACTTCGGTTTGAGGTGTGATAGGATACGCCGCTACTACCTCTACTTTAGATAGCTTTGCACCGTAAGCAGCAGCAAAATTACCACTGACTATTTTAGTTTCAGACATAGTCCGCCTCCTTTTTCATCACGATAGCATCTACGGGACACTCGTTGGCACATATTCCACACCCCTTGCAAAAATCATAGTCAACGACTGCTCCATCTTCTTCCACGTGTATAGAAACATCTGGGCAGAATTTCCAACAGATGCCGCATTTGATGCACTTCTCTTGATCTACTATGGGTCTCAATGTCCTCCAACTACCCGTTTTGTTCATAAGGTCTGAAGGGCAGTCTGTGATCACGGTTCTCGGTAGGTCTTCGTGATCTTTTGGATCTATACAAATCCTATCTTCGGTATGCGGTATCTTATGATGTTCTGGTTTGTGTTTTTCTTCACTCAAGATCTCCACCTCTTACTTCTTCATAGGCCTGTTTAGTCGCTTTCATGTTCTCCTCTTTTTTGGCAGGTGCGTTCTCACGGACCACGTCTATCAATGTCTCTATCTTCACCATCCCCGTTGCTTTGACCACCGCACCCAGTATAGCTGTATTCACGATGGGAGCTACCTTCGAACCTAGGTGATTTTCTACGGCTATCCTGCTTGCATCTACGGTATAGATCGGGTTATCCACACCTAAATCGATATCATCCGGTGCTTTTTCTGTATTCAAAATTACTTTTCCCTCGGATGTTAGTCCTGCTGTAACATCCACCGCATCCAACAGAGCCATGTCCATAACGATCACGACGTCTGGTTCGTGGATCTGTGCTTTGTTTCTAACAACTTTGCTGTCTATCCTTGTAAAAGCTGTTACGGGAGCGCCTCTCCTCTCCACACCGTACATAGGAAACGCTTGAACATCGTTACCTTCTTCGAAGGCTGCCCGGGCTAAGAACTCGGATGCAGTTACCGCACCCTGTCCGCCTCTTCCATGGAACCGAATCTCTATCATTTTATTATCTCCAATTTTGGTATCTATCTCACATATAATTATTTTTTGTTTTTGAGATGGACCGATTTAACAAAAGGATTAAATAATCATCACAATTCTATGCATAACAATTATTGAACGATTTGGATGTACGGTTTTTCATCAAAATCGTTTATTTTATCATATACAATATGGTAATGACAACGGGCCGGTGGTTCGCAGGAATCATAGATTCCTGTTCTCGCCAACCTATAAGATTGGCGATTCACTTACCAACGTCCCTTAATAACAAAAACCGTTCACTGGCCGGTGGTCCGCAGGAAGCAAAGCTTCCAACTCCCACCGACCCTTCATTCGCTACGCTCACTCAGGGCCGGTGGTCTAGGGGTTATGACGTCGCCCTTACAACTGCCTAGCGCAGTACGAAAGGCGAAGATCGGCGGTTCAAATCCGCCTCGGCCCACTCTTTCGAATCCACCAATCTTATATACAATAAATTGTTTCAAAAACATCCCAAAGGGCCCGTAGCTTAGTCTGGTGGAGCGTCTGGCTCATATAACGTGGAACAGCGTTCTGCGTTTGAGGAACCAGATGGTCGCCGGTTCAAATCCGGTCGGGCCCACTAAAATTTCTTTTATTTTAGTTGGCTTACGAAAAAACGCAGTTTTTTGGTTGACCCATTTGTATCTTATAAATGGGCAGCGAGAATACGTAAGTATTCTGGCATTGCCCACTTTTCATATTCCCCTTTTCAAAATCTACACACATCGATATCCGTCTCACCTAAATAATATATAATCGTATGAGAACTTACCCTCATCCATACAAAAACATGATGGGCGTGCACGTTGGAACTCGCATAAGCTCGTTCCACTTGCTCCCGAAGCATAGCTTCGGTCATGGCCATGCTAGGAAGATAAAAATATCTTCCTCGCACATTCAAAGTCATAAAAGGATGTCTTTGAATATAGTCTGGGAAAATGTAAAATTTTCCCCGCACATTAGAGGCTGTAAAAACACCCTCAAAGATAGCTAAGAAGATAAAAACATCTTCTCCGCACATTCAAAGCCATAAAAGGATGCCTTTGAAGATAGCCTGGACATGCATACAAACCCTTTAACCCGATATGGGCGTGTGGCCTCACTGGGAAAATGTAAAATTTTCCCCGCACATTAGAGGCCATTGAACAAACTAATGCCCTCTAATATAGTCTGGATATGTATGAAAAACCTCTTCAAAAACATAATGGGCGTGTGGCCTAGTCTGGATATGGCGACAGCCTCCTAAGCTGTAGGCCGGGGGTTCGAATCCCCCCACGCCCGTTTTTTCACAAAAAACGGGCTGTTAGAAAGCGTTAGCTTTCTGACATACCCGTTTATAAATCTTTGATTTTAAACGATCTACCAAAAACCTGTGAGCATTTTTGGTAAATCAAGTACAAAATTTCACAATTATAGTAATAAAAAGAAAAAAGAAAGTTTTTTCAAGCTCAATGACTCTATAGTGTATTTCTATCCTATGCTTCGTCTAATGAGCCACTCCATGTGCCTGATCCATTACCATCAGTGAGAGTCCATGTACCGGATATTTCGTCTCCATCGGATGAAAAGGTACCGGACCACTCGACGTGACCGAAGCCTGCTTCACCTTCTGCTGCTATTTCTCCATCGGAAACCGTTCCAGTTATATCGCCAGAACCATCGCCTTCAAAATGACCGCTTACCTTTCCTTCGTCAAAGTCGACTTCAAATTCCCATGTTCCGCTATAATCTTGTTCATATCCCGTCGTTCCTATTGTACCTTCCCAAGTTCCCGAATAGCTCTCTGTACCAGTAAAACCTCCGTTCTCATCACCTGTGCCGTTCTGATCGCTTTCTCCATCTTCTCCGTTTTCCGTACAACCGGTTAGTGCGATACCGGATATGAGTAACGCGGCCACCAGTATGACAAAATACTTTTTCTTATTTTGCTTTTCGATCATAGTTTTATTCTCTTGTGTTTTTTAAGCTAGCCTATGCTTTTTATAGTTTATGGATAAAAGGGGCATTATCCACTACCGCTTTTCTGTTTTATCTTTTAGAGCGAAGTAAACAAGACCGGCACCAGCAAGTCCGATACCGATTATCAGTAGTAAGAAAAGCATATCTCTTCCGTCTTCAACATCATATAAATCAGTAGAGCTCTTCTCAAGAGGTATTTAGAAAGGTATGAAAGTTCTATTCTCCCTCTTCATCCCCATCCTTCTTCATCCGCTGATAGACCTTGAAGGCGATGAATATCGATATCATCCCCACCATGGTCACGATGGGACCCCACTGAGGAAAGAACATGTTGATTATAAAGAATAACATCATGACGAAGATGAATATCAGTATCATCTGCTGGTAGGTGATCTTCATGATATCAGCACTTAGAAGATGTCTCTTAGTATGTCTTTGACACCACGTACACGATCCATGTTGCCGTCCCATCGCTTCAAGGCGTCCTCGTACTCTGTCTCTATCTTTTCTATTGTATTGTTTATCTTTTCTATGTTCTCTTCCGTCAATTCTCCTTCATATATGACCGCCATGTAGGTGTATTCACCTCTTTCAACCAGGATGGTTTTATCGGCGAATTCAAGCTTCTTAAGAGCCCACTCACCTTCGTCTTTGAAAGAATCCTTGATGAAGTTCTGTACAGCGGAGAGCATGCCAGCTAAAATATCGTCGTCCATATCCGGTTTTAACCTTCTAGTGTTATGTGCAATTAAAAGCGCGTCGTTGCTTATAAGGAACACATCTTCGATGATGGCTCCTTTGGACTTTTGTCCACCGGTGACGTAGTAGTAACTCGCTCCGATCCCAACTGCAACTCCTGCTCCGGCGATTATGAGTACCAGTACCCAGGCTGGAAGACCTTCGTCCTCTGCATTCAGTGGATCTTCGTCTTCACCGTCGACAATACCATCCCCGTCTGTATCTTCGTTCTGGGGATCCGTACCCAAGTTATACTCTTCCAAATTCGTCAATCCATCTCCGTCCGCATCTGCATCTGCATCCGAGGGATCTTTGGGATCGAGTCCGTGTTCATTCTCCCACTCATCCGGCATTCCGTCGTTGTCATCGTCTGGATCTGTCTCATCGGGATCACCGTCGCCATCATTGTCATTCACTATTGCTTCTGGCAAAGCACTTACCTCTTCAGAGGGCTGACTCTCGCCGGTCGGATTTACTGCGGTTAAGTAGTAGAAATACTCCTGTCCATTATCTACATTGGTGTCATTGAACTCTAATGTACCGACGTCAACAGAATCGTACTGCGTCTCGGAACCCGATGAGTCGCCTCTATAGATATTGTACCTCGTGATCGTAGAACTTCCAGGGCCCACCGGTTTATCCCAGGTGATCAAAACGTACTCATCCCCAGCGTCTGTATTTACGTTCGATGGTGGTTTCGGAATCACTTCCGGTGATTGAGGAGTTTCTAAAGCTTCGTTCGACCTTGGTCCTTCTCCTTCGCTGTTAACTGCTGATACTCTATAATGATATGTATTATCTGGTTTAACTTCTTTATCGATATATGTCAGTGTAGTCCCGTCTACATTGTCGTAATAAACTAAATTCTGATCATTAACACCTCTGTAGATCCTATATTCTGTTATGGATAAACCACCATCTGATGAAGGTTCATCCCAAGTAAGCGTTACATTCCCTCTTCCCGGTTGTGCGTCTAGATTCTCTGGCGCTGAAGGCACCGTAACCGGTGTAGCTGAGACATCATCACTCGGTTCCGATTCACCGACCCCGTTGAGTGCGGTTATATTGTAATAATAAGTGATACCGTAAGAAACGTCTTCATCCCTGTAGTTGTAGGTATCTCCAGGAACGCTGTCGATCTGCTGTTTGTCCCCGTTCTCTTCCGTCCCTCTATAGATCAAGAACTCTTGTATGTTGCTGCCGCCGTCGTCGTTGGGTGCATCCCAATAAAGGTCGATGTATAAATCTCCATCTGTGGCTTCAAGTTCTAGAGGCGGGGACGGAACACTCAACGGTGTGGCAGATATTTCGTTGCTCTCTCCTGACTCTAAACCTGCCTCGTTAACTGCGGTTATAAAATAGTAATATGTTTGCCCGTTGGTCACGGATGTATCGTTATAAAATAACTGTGTACCAGGTACTGTACTATAATAACTCTCTCCGCCCGACGACGTACCTCTGTAGATGACATACTCATCGATCGGTCTATTTCCATCGTCGGTCGGTACGTCCCAACTCAAATTAACGTGTCCATCACCTTCTATAAATGCAAGATTCCTGGGAGGTGAAGGTGTGGTCGGTGTAGGAAGGGGGGTCGCAGAAACCTCTTCGCTTGGAAGGGATTCCCCACGCGAATTCACCGCTGTCAAATAATAATAATATGTCTGTTCGTTTACAACGCTTGTATCATTGTAATAAGATTGATCTGGGGGAAACGAATCCAGGTAGGTTTCTCCTCCTGAAGAAGTCCCTCTATAGACCTTGTATTCTACTATCGAAAATCCTCCGTCATCGGGTGAAGGATCACCGATGAGATTAACGTATCCATCACCACTGGTAGCTGCTATGTTCTCTGGTGGCAGCGGTACTGAACCCGGTGCAGCAGATATATTGCTTGGGTTCGACTCGCCCACTGAGTTCACCGCTGTGACATTGTAATAATACAGGACCCCGTTATCAACCGAAGTATCGTTATAATAAGTGATGTCAGAGGTCACACTGGTGATCAAACTCAAGTTGGTGATATTCGTCCCTCGATAGACTCTGTATTCAATAATATCGGCGCTGCCGTTATACACCGGTTCATCCCATGTGAGGTTGACATATCCATATCCTGTATCGGCGGACAGATTTTCCGGCGGCGTGGATATTATAGCCGTGAAGGGATTGACCAAGGGATAATGATCTCGGTTATCTCCGTCATCTATTTCATACGGAAAGTCGACGATCCCGTCGTTATCATCGTCAGGAGTTGTCCAGTCACTCCAGTAATTACCTTCATCGGGTGAAGATAGATTCCATGAATTGTTGCCGTTATCAGACGCCTGAACGTGAGAGCTGTTGAACGTATCTCCAGCACCGTTGTTGTAGACAAATAAATTATGATATATCAGATTATCATAAGAATTATTAAGGAAAAGCGAGTAATTTTCATTCCTGGTGAACGTGTTGTTCGTGATTACGCTGCTTGATGAATTTTTTAGATACATCCCGTACCAGTTATATGAGCATGAATTGTTCGCGATGTAAATATTATCCGAATATCCCGCCTCCACGCCTACGGTGCCGTAGCTCACGTTGAGATTTTCGATCTTCAAGTAACTGACGTTTCCCAGTATCACCTCGGAAGCATTCGACGGAACGGATGCATTTGCCATACTGCTGTCAACATAATAATACACCGGTCTTCCGTTGACGGTGTTATTGACCGATATTTCTTGTGTAGTAAAGGTTTTCTCATCTCCATCGAGGGCGATTCCACACATGGACATGTTATTGTTATACAGCACGTTGGAAGTGGAGTTGTCCAACATGATCCCCACTATATTATCCGATATCGTGTTGTTGAGCATCGTTACGTTGGTGGACCCGCTCACCATGAGCCCCATCACCGTACTTTCCAGATAATTGTTTTTCACATCGATAATATCCGATCGATTGAAGATCATTATGCCTCCTCCGTACAAATTACGTAGATCATTTTCCTCCATGGAGAACTTCGACACATTGTCCAAAGCGATACCCATCTCACAAAAGAATATCCTATTATCACGAATAGACATGTTCTGAGATTCCTGGGAATAGATACCGACCATGCTGCCACGCAGAGTGTTGTTTATCATCTGGTTTCTGTAAGAGCCGACAACGACTATACCTCCCCATTCACCCCTAGCCGTATTGTTCGAGATAATACTGTCGTTTTGATATAATATCAATGCCCCGTGTTCTTTGTTGAACGAGATTATGTTAGAATCCAAGACTACATCGCTAGAAAACCCGGCTAGTATCCCATTACCGTTGTTGTTACAGGTGTTGTTAACTATAGTCGATCCTCCACAATCTAGTGAAAGGATACCGTAGGTTTCATTGGTCGTCGCATTCTTATTGTCATTGAACGTGTTGTTGCGGATGGTAAGATAATGGGAATTATAAGAATAAAGACCGTTATTATTCCACGTAACGTCGTTCTTTTCAAATGTATTGTTATTCGACATCTCGACGCGTATACCGTCTTCACCGTTGGTGTTGATATGGTTATCTATCAATGTATTATTCTCTGCGATCACTAGGTAGATACCCCTGCTGTTGAATCTACATAGATTATCATGGATCAAAGAATTATCAGTATGAGCTAGTCGTATACCATTGATGTTTTGATTGCACGTGTTGTTGTATATTATGATGTCATTACATCCGTCTAAGAAGATACCGTACCCTGCTCCCACCGTTCCCTTGTTGGAGATAAAACTTCCGTTGGTAACCGTGGATTCATTTGTTTTGATCATTCTAATACCTGTGTCCGTACTATCGCGCGAGGTGACGTTATCGATATCGACAAATTGGGAATGTTCGACCCAGATACCGTCGCTGCAGTTTCTAATCATTGAATCCTCGACTCCGATATCCCTTCCTTTAGCGATAACAACACCTTGATCACCTATATTGGTCACCTGCAAGCCCCGCATACTGACGTTGTTTGTTTTTTCAGCTAGATAAAAACCTAAAAGGTGTTTACCGATCCTTATCTTACTGAAATCCGTTTGCGAAGTTGCTCTTCTCAAACTTACGCCGCAGGAAAAACCTATAGTACCGTTCTTGATCTCAACTCTATCAAAACTTTGGTTGGTTGAGCGGTTCAAATTGATCCCGTAGAAGTTGTTTTCAAGACTCAGGTTGTTCACGCTGCCGTTTATAGCTTGATACAGGGACAATCCAGCACCCACGTGGTAAGGTTCCAGATCCCTGTAGGTGTTCTTTAGAATGCAGTTCCTCACTATAAAGTGATCAGTAGTATTCCCGATGTAGATAGAATCATCACCATAGAATCCATCTATCTCCCAGCCCTCGATCAGATACGGGTCGGACACACTGCCGTCGCCGGCGATCACACCATTCTTGATATTGAAATCACTGTTGTTGTTTATACGGATCGGACCGCGGGTTGTTGTTACAGGATTAGTGAGTGGATGGTTGTCCATGTCTCCCGCTGTATTGTTGATCACATACGGCCAGTCCACGATACCGTCTTGGTCGGCATCGTTGGTATTGTTGTTGTGTGCCCAGTCGAACCAGTAATTACCTTCACCCTCTGTATTGTTCCATGAATTATTAGAACCCATGTCTCTTGCTTGTACGGTCATTGGATCATAGTAATCCAAAGAACCGTTATTATAATAGAAATTGTTATGGTATATCTCGTTGTAAACTGAGCCAGCACCCCATTTCTTCCTCAAATCTATGGCTTCACTGAGTGAATATGTAATTCTATTATTCCCGATAATATTGTAACTTGAATCGAAAATATCCATTCCAACTCCATTAGTACCATTAATTTTGTTTCCACTGATTTCATTGTAGTCACAATTAAAAAAGTATATACCTCTGCCATTGGATTCCATGGTATTTTCATTAATTATGTTTCCATGGGAAGCTATATTGTGTATGCCGTCCATTGATGAACCGCTGAAATAATTACCCATTATCTCATTATCATCCGAATAGGATAATCCGATGCCCATTGAATTGAGTAAAAATACATTTCCATAGATCTTATTTTGTACACAATATCTTAGACTATCTGAGTCAAAAAAGACGCCGTGGCCGCAATCGCGGAAATAATTATCCATGATAGTTATATTATAAATTTCGATGCTATAGACCCCGTTCCCATTACTTAGTAAATGATTATTTAATATGGTACTATTTGAACAATTGAATAGTGCAACACCTCCTCCAGTGTTCCAATCCCCGCCCGCGGATGATGCATTAGAAATCTCTGTATCGTTGATGATGAAATTATAGGTCGTGTTGGCGATGAATATACCGTAGGTATAACCTGTAGCGTCGATTGTGTAGTTACTTATAATATACGGATTTGTCGGACTCCCATCACCGGGCCACGAGTTATTAGTGGCTTCATTTAGGAACTCAGCATCGTTGTTGATCTTTATAGGTGCGTGTGAAACTCTGGGCGAAGGGGTCTCTTTTTCTAAAACATCAATTTTCTCTCCCTCGAAAGCAACACTCGATGATATAGATATTAAATTCGTCACCAGTAAAACAATCAACAGCATTGATATTATCTTTCTCATAATTTCAACATCCTGATAGTCCAATATCTATTTTAAAGTGAAACATCACTATATAAAGTTATACACGGAAAGTGCGAGGGCTGATTCTACTCTTCGTCTTCTGATTCCTCTTCTTCAGATCCCTCGGGTTCTTCCTCTATTTCCTCTTCCTTCTCTTCATCAGAACCTTCTTCCGCTGTTTCCTCACCCAGCTCATCGAATTCTTCCTCTTCCTTCTCTTCGTACTCTTCGATGAATCTGATGACCTTGGCTTCTAGATGTTTCCTTAGATCGCCTACGACCCTGTATTTAGCTATGAACCATCCCTGGTCGTACTTGCACTCGTCCGGTAGCTTGACTTCGATATTCTCACCGTCTACATTCACTTCGAAATCTGCGTCTCTGTAATCCTTGAGTAATATGAATTCGACTTTGTCTTCCATTTCCTCCGGCTTCTCCGTTATCTTGTAATCGTATCTCAGCGTTTTACCCGCTAGAGGGTGATTGAAATCCACCCTGACTCTTCCGGAAGTGACCCTTATTATCGTTCCCCTCCTGTTGTCTATCTGGACTTCGTTACCCACCACGGGGTCGATGTCTTTCCTCTGAAGCTCTCTCATACTGTAGAGTTCCATCTTCTCCATGTCTCTCTGACCAACGCCCTCATCAGGAGGTACTTCAACGGTATTTTCTTCACCGATCTCGGCCTCTTTCAAAGAGTTCTCGAAACCCTCCATGAGCTCTCCACTGCCGATTATCACGGGTCTTGGACCGTAAAAACCATCTTCGTCATAGATTTCGTGTTCTTTTGCTTTCTCTTCATCCGTTGTATTGAATATTATCTCCTCTCCATCTTCTTCGTCGGGCAATATCCATACATCGTATTCTACGTACACAAGGTCTCCTTCTTCCATATCGGGCACCAATGCTCGAAAAATATAGGTCCTTATTAAGCGTTTTGTATGGTTCCATCCGTTAAACTTATCCGTGAGTACATTCTAGCAGGAAAGGATGGATTTCAAGATCACACCCATACTGGACTCCGATAAGATAATCGACAAAGCGTTCAGAAGAGCGGCTAAGAAAGAGAAAACGGGTATAAACAGGATGGAGACCGTTAAGAAAACCGCTATGATCAAGTTGAAAACCTGCTCTAAGGTGATCGAATCCAAGCTTAAGAGATACGAAAAAGAATTTCCCTCGTTCGAGAATCTGCCCACATTCTACCGAGAGATAATAGATATCACTCTGGATGTCGACAGGTTGAAACACAGTCTGGGTGCACTCAATTGGGCTAGGAGGAACGTCAAGAGGAACTTCATGGAGTCCGTCAGAAAGATCGCAAAGATGAGCGACCCACAGGATATAACAAAAGAACGAAAACACGCCTACGGCCGTGCTTCGTCTTTCATCAAACAGATATCCGAGGAGCTGGAATTCCTTGAAACCGCTAGGAAAAAACTGAACTCCCTGCCGGATATCAAAACGGATATCCCCACCGCCGTCGTAGCAGGTTATCCGAACGTGGGTAAGTCACTGCTGGTTTCCAAGATATCCAGCGGAAAGCCCAAGATAGCTAGGTATCCATTCACCACCCAGGAAGTCGGTATAGGTCACTTCTTCGTGGACGGTATCAAATGCCAGCTCATCGACACCCCGGGATTACTGGACAGACCTAACGAGGAGAGGAACGAGATCGAAATGCAGGCGGTGAAAGCACTGGAGAGCCTGGCCGACTTGATAATCTTCCTATATGACCCCACGGGAACGTGCGGATATCCCATGGAAAAACAGGTGAATTTACACGAGGAGATCGAAGAAACCTTCACAGAAGTCCAGATCATCGTTGTTTACAATAAGTTAGACTTGATCGAAGAAGAAAGGGAGGGTTTATATATCTCAGCACTCGAAGAAAACAACCTGGATGCCCTCATAGACATATTGGGAAAAGAAATAAAACTTATATACGAGTCAAAGAATTCTATACTTGATGTTCGTTAAATTGGTGGACTACATATCGTTCACATTCAACCTTTCTAACAATAATTCTGATTTTATTGTAGGGTCTGGCAAGGGTAAATTATACCTTGCAGACGACAGTGTTTTGGTGTCCGACGGTTCCAAATGGTACTGTCTGCCCATCGATAAGATCAACGACATCCAGAGGTTCGACGGGGAGAATTCCGGCATAGAATTTAAGATACCGGGCATGAAAGTCAGAGTCAACGGACAGAACACGGGACCACTCTGGGCACTCAGACATTTTTTACTACCGTCTATAAGGTAAAGTAGATCAGTACGTAGAGCATCACGGATATTATCAAACTAGATGTTATTATAGGCATGGCCGGTATCTTCTCGGAGCCAGCCTGCTGGTAAAGGTACTCCAATTTCTTTCTAAAGAACAGTACCATAGCCAGGAAAAGCAGCATGACTAGGACCACTAACAGAAAATTCAAAATAGATATAGCCACCAATAAAGCGAGCTTGTCATCTTTTACCATGAAATCAAAATAGGACATGTAACAGCAGGATGCTGCGACACCTACCAGCCCCCATTTGAGAACCAGTTCCATGATACCGTAGGGCTGGAAAGCAGCGTCGTGTACTACAAGAACAACTATGAACAGTATCCACAGCAGCGACATATCGCCCCTGCTGGACCAGTTCATCATCTCCGACAGTGTTTTTACCGTAAACGCCCCGATAAGGAACAGGAGGATATAGATCTGGGTGTCCAAAAACAGGACGTCGGTCATTAAACCGACCTCTTATCTCTCTGTCTTCCTTTTAGATGGTCTTGATCGTTCCGCTCCCTTACCCTTCTTTCTCAGTCCTCTTGATTTTTTACCAGATGATGTAAGACCTCTGAAAGCCCTTCCTTTGTGCCTCGATTCGCATATCCAGTTTATCTGATCGTCGCTCTTGATCACTGGATGATGTGGATCCACCATTATTATCTCGAAGTACTTGTGTCGACCGTCGTCTGCCACCCAGTACGAGTTCAACACCCTTAGGTTGGGGTATTTCTTGGACGACCTCTCCTCTGCTATCCTCTGAAGGTTCTTCCTGGGAGTGAGTTTTTTGAAACCCATCCTTGTGGGCCCACGTCCTTTTTTGGGTCTAGAGCGCCGTCTTCCACCCCTCCTCACCTTGGTTCGAACCATGACGTAGCCCTGTTTGGCCTTGTAACCCAGTTTTCGAGCCTTGTCCAGTCTGGTGGGTCTTTCGATCCTCTTGAAATTATCGTCCCTTCTCCACTCTTTGAGCCTTTCCTGTCTGAGTTCCCTTACATAGCCTTCATCTGGGTTCTTCCAAGCGTCCTCTATGTACTTGTACATACTGTGCTTTTCCTTGAACCCTTCTTCAGAACCTTCTTCATCGAACTCAAGATCAGATTCTTCTACTTCTTCCTCAAGTTCTTCTTCAACCTTCTCCTCGACTTCTTCTACTTCTTCCTTTTCTTCCGTTTCTTCGTCTGCCATCGTAACACTTCCATCTGCTTTTGGATTCACCCAACTGGGCACATATCCTGCGGGTACTATCTCCCGCCGCTTGAGTTCTGTTTAAAACCGAGGTGTATTTATTTGTTTTGGACTTATGAAGCCATACATCAACGATCCGTAAAGGGTTAATTTTTAATACCCCCCTCATCATGAACACACAACATAATCACATTAGAAGGTGTAAATAATGAAAGTATTCAGAGCGACTGGCACATTTAAGATGGGTAGGAGATGGCAGAGCTTTTCCAAAGAAGTGACCGGAGAGGATGAAGACGCGGTCAAAGAAAAGGTGCTCTCCATATTCGGAAGCAAGCATAGAGTGAAAAGGACAAATATCAAGATCAAGAACGTCGAAGAGATACCGGAAGAGGACGTGGAAGACATGGTCTTACAAGGTGTCTTGGAAGAGGAGGAATAAAGCATGACCAGTGAACAAGAATTGAGAGAGAAAGTAGGACGACTAGAAGTGATAAATTCACAGCTCGATGTACTCGAAGAGCAGATCGGATACATCAACCAGTTGATAAACGATCATAATGAAGCAATAAAGACCTTCGAGAAATACTCCCAGGAGGAAGAGGGGTCAGAGATGATGGTTCCAGTCGGAGCTAATTCCCGGGTCTACTGTAAAGTCGGTAACACCGATAAAGTATTGATCGGGCTGGGAGCAGATATATCCGCTGAAACGAACGTCGAAAAAGCCACCGAGATATTGGAAAAACGGAAGAAGGAACTGACCTCAAACAGGTCCGAGATGGAGAACAACCTCAACAAGCTGAACACGGAATATCAAAAACTCGAGAGTGAGGTAAGGGAGGAGTATCAGGAATTACAAAGCCAATCTATGAAAGGTTGATGCTTTTTAGGGTGGATGTGAAAGGACTATGTTCGAGCAATTAAAAGAGAAGATTGCAAATATTGCAAAATCTAGAAAAAAGGAGATCGAAGGGTCACCGGAGGAGGTCTTCACCGAGGGGTGGGGGTCGAAGATAAAAGACAGTAAACTAGACGATATACTCTGGGACCTTAAAGTAGCTCTTCTAGAGGGCGACGTTGCCTTACCCATAGCTGAAGAGATAGTCGAGAACGTGAGAAGTAATCTAGTCGGTAAAAAGATCGAGAGGGGTTACGACATCGAGGACGTGATCGAATCCAGCTTGAGAGAGGCGGTCAAATCGGCACTAGAAGTGGACGGAGTGGATTTCGACGAATTCGTAGAAAAAGCGGAAAAACCGGTCAAGATCATGTTCGTAGGGGTGAACGGCACTGGTAAAACAACCACCATAGCGAAGATCGCACACAGGTTACAGAAAAAAGGATATAAGTGTGTACTGGCCGCTGCTGATACATTTAGAGCGGGAGCACTTGAGCAGCTGCAAAAGCACGGCGACAGGTTGGGCGTTAAAGTCATCAAGCACTCCAAAGGCAGCGATCCAGCTGCGGTTGGATACGATGCCGTAGAGCATGCCAGGGCCAGACACAAGGATGTCGTCTTGATCGATACCGCAGGTAGGATGCAGACCAACAAGAATCTCATGGATGAGATGGAAAAGATCAAGAGGGTCGTGGAACCCGACATGATAGTCTTCGTGGGAGATGCCTTGGCCGGTAACGACGCGGTGGACCAAGCGGAGAAATTCGACGAAAGTGTAGGTATCGACGTGGCCGTTCTGACTAAAATAGATGCCGATGCAAAGGGGGGAAGCGCCCTGTCAATAGGACACGCGGTCGGGAAACCGATCATATTCGTTGGAACCGGTGAGAGTTACGAAAAATTAGAAGAATTCGATCCAAGATGGATGACGGAAAGATTATTTGGAGAGTGAAAAATTGAATTGGAAGAAACATATCAGCAAGGGGCGGTTAATTGATTTCCCCGCCCTGCAGATGTTGATTACATCGATAAAAAACAACGTGGGTCACCTCATAGTAAAATCAAAACCAGAAGATGGAGGAGAAGGTCCCGTGGATAAATTGATATCCATAGGAGGAACACCCTCCAACTACGATATAAACATAATAGCGGATAAGAACGATATACTGAACAATTTAACGGCGGCCATGTGCAGGAGTGGACTGCTTCGACCGTACAACATAGACGGGGTCTCTAAGAAGCTCATGGATACGGAGGACCTGATACTCGGTTTGGATACGAACATGTTGTACAACTGTGTCATATCCGAACACCTTTTGAACTCGTTGGAGAGGATGAATCCTTACTCCTATTCATCCATGCCGAAATGGCTTCTGTTGGCGGTTCCCGGCGTCGTTATGAAAGAGATCGAGAACGCTGCTAACCACAAGAAGAAGGGTAGGCTCACCCATATAGGAAGATTGGGTTTCAGAGCACTCCAGGAGATGATGGTCCTTCAGGAGAACAAAGGCAACACCGGTCATACGGTATTGGTCATCGGTACGACGAATCCACAGCAGCTCAGGTACGCCGACGACGACAGTTCGAGATTGGAAAATGCGGACTCACTGATACGAGATCAATTCAGGAATTTTATCAAAGAGATGGATATCAGGAAGGGGACTTATTTCTTAACTATGGACAAAACCAACGCATCTCTGGGTAGAGCCGAGGGACTCAACGCTATCAGAGTCCAGCATCCCAAGATGTTGAAGAGCGGATACGACCTTTATCAGTTAAAAGGAGATACCATACTCCTTGCCAGGATCCTGTACGAGATAGCCGTGGAATTCGGTATTATCGAGATCTCGTGGAAAGAGCACGGCAGATTGCATTACTTGGAATTGGACTCGGGTTGGCAGTGGAAGAATATGGAGCACTGGGAGAACTGGCAGGTCTTGTGCAGTAATTACGACAATCAATTCTTCCAAAAGATCAACAACTACGAAAATTTACCAATCAACCGGATCACGAAATCTTGGGAAGAGACGAGAGATTCCATGATTTGAAGACCTTTATTAGACGATTGTGACAAAAGGTTTTTATAGGTCGGAAAACAAAATAATATAGTAGAACAGGGACGAAAGGAATTATCATGCCAACTAACACGAATCAAAATTCAAATGTACTCACCATAGAGCATCTTACCAGTGCTATACAAAACAGCGTCGATGGACAGGGCATGGAGAAAGCTGCTGCCCAGTCGATGGCAGAACACGTGCTCAACTTTTTTGGATACAACGAAAGGATAATCGACAATATATTGGAGCAGGAGGACAGAGACGTTTTCTACATGCTGGAAGACGCAGGGCTGTTAACAACAGAAAGAGAAGAAACCACGCTCTACGATGGAAGGGAATGGAGGATCCACTATTGGCTCTTCCAAAAAGATAAAATAATGACGCTTGTCCAAATGGAACCAAAGAAAGAGGAAAACTACGAGAGCGAAACCAGTGTTTACGACGATGTGCCCGACGGGGTATGGTCGTCCCGGATCGGAGTGGAAGAGTAACGAATCTGATTTACTATCTTCTTATTAAGAGCTTGAGCTAGGAAAAAATAGTGGGCCCGCCGAAATTTGAATTCGGGTACCGGCGTCCCGAACGCCGAAGGATGGACCAAGCTACCCCACGGGCCCTTGAGATTGTTTCACCAAGAAGATATCAGATAAAAATGTTATTGAAGGGATTCTAACTTCATCTCTTCAACACCCGGTAGGTTTTCTATGCCCTCGTAAAGGTACTTCCTTTTACCTTCATATCTAAAAAGATGAGAATTACAGCTGCAGTCGCTGGCACCGAAATCGGGTACAGGCGTGGCGATGTAGTTTACATACCTAGCGGTGGCACACTCGTCTTTTTTGTCGCCTTGTAGAGCGTAAACTTTTGAAATCTCGGCATGATCCAAAAGGTAATCGATATGCCAGTGTTTTTTCTTCTCGTCTCTCAGGTGTCTCTTTACCCTGCTCTCCACTCCGTTCTGAGCAGAGCCTACATAAACGTAAAGGCCATTCTGAAATTCGAGTTCACCTAATGAACCAACTTCGATGTGTTCATCATGATCCAACTCGATAACCAGCAGGTAGATGCCTTTCATAGATATGTTACATTCACAAATTTTAAGTATTTTTCTGTAGATATAGGTATAGGTGTGTTCATGAAAAAATATCTTACTCTCTTGGTTCTTGCTGTTACTACTGTTCTGATCTTCTCGATCATCGCACAGGGCGGTTTTATTGAAAATGAAAGAACCCCCGAAACGGATGATTCACCGCGAGCGCTAGATCCAGTTTACTACAATAGAACCGCAGCTAGAGGATATGCGTATCGATGGTGGGACGACAGAAACCCTCACTACAATGACTTCTCCAGCAGCGGAGGTGACTGCGCCAACTTCGTCTCACAGTGTTTGATAGCCGGCGGTTTATCACTGCACAACGGTACTAATGGAGATGGATACGGAGTCTATCCAGACGTAGACAGACCGTCGACTTCCAGCAACGGAACGATACCCTACTGCGATTACATGCATACCCATTTGGTAAATTATCAACCCACCGATTACCAGCAGATAACATCCAGCGATCCGATACCCTCGTGGATCGAGGTGGGAGATCCTGTTATTTTCGGCTCTACATCGGACAACTGGGAACACGCAATGGTGGTCGTGTGGAAGGGTGCGAGTGACCTAGGGTTGGCGGGACACAGCAATAACAAATGGAATTTTTCGTTCAACGAGGAACTCTCTTACTTCGACCTTGCCAACATGTACCACATCCAAAGCCACGGATACCAGGGTGAAGAATTCTTGTTCGAAGTGAACACCAGCTCTCTCAACGTCCGCGTCGGTCCGGGTATAAAGGACACGGGAAATTATTACCAAGATATCGGAGACATCCATTCAGGCGAGAAGTACATAGCCATAGACACGGCTTACGACGACTCAGGAAACACGTGGTATCACTTCTGGTTCGACGACAGATCGGCTTGGTGTGGCGCGGATTTCGGAAGCAGTCACTATGCCGTCCCCTGCACTGGACAAACTTACCTGGAGATCAGCGTGGAGAATTATCTGAACGTGAGAACGGGACCCGGAACTTCCTACACGGATATCGGAGAGGTCTATTCTGGGATGAGATTCTTCCCGATAGACAACTCCTCGGGATGGTACAAGTTCTACTGGGGGGGTCAAGGAGTATGGGCGTCGGGCAGTTATATGACGCTTTACAACTACACGGCCCCGACCAAAGTGGACGGTATCGACGTATCACACTGGCAGGGCGATATCGACTGGAACCAAGTTTACGGGGATGGTTACCGATTCGCATTCTGCAAGGCAAGCGGAGGAGTGAGCGTAGTGGATTCAGAGTTCGAAGACAACATGCAGAACGGAACCGCTGCGGGAGTCTATATGGGCCCATATCATTTCGCACATCCGGAGAGCAACAGTGCCTTGGACGAAGTCGACCATTTTCTCAGCGTGGCGGGGGATTACATAACGGATGGATATCTCAGACCCGTCCTCGATTTGGAATCTGGTGATGGGACGTTAACATGGTCGGAGCTATCCACATGGGCAGATACGTGGATGACAGAAGTGGAATCTAGAACGGGTGTAGAACCTTTGATCTACACGGGGTGGTACAGGGATTATCTAGACTCTTACATGGCAAATTACGATCTGTGGGTCGCATACTGGACATACGATTCATCCGGTGAACCGGAGACCGGGATATGGAGCGATTGGACGGTCTGGCAGTACTCCGATGAAGGTTCCGTTTCCGGCATCGGTGGTAATGTAGACCTTGACGTGTACGACGGTAACATGGACCAGATGGAGAACGAGATAGTTATCGGCGCTTCGAATCAGTCCGTTCCTGATCCACTAGCAGGTAGGGTTATCACCATCGACCCGGGACACGGAGGAAGCGATGCCGGTGCGGAAGGTATAGACGGAGCTTCGTTTCCGAACGAAGAGGATTTCAACCTGGACATCGGTCTTCGACTCAAAAAACTGCTGGTCTCTGCGGGTGCCACCGTAATAATGACCCGGGAGACCGATACCGATGTGACCCTCCAGGAAAGGTGTGACATCGCGAACAACAACAATTCCGATATTTTCGTGAGTATCCACATGAACTCGGCAGTGGAATCCGCTCACGGGACAGAAACATTCTACTGGGCGGTGGACGATGTGACTTACTCAGTGGACGGTAAGAGGCTGGCTCAGCACGTACAGAACAGGACCACGGATTACCTGGGCACCTACGATAGAGGGGCAAAGGGAGATTATCCTTACTTCGGTTACCATCTGTACGTTTTGGACAACACGAATATGCCGGCGGTTCTCAACGAGATGTGCTTTATATCAAATCAGAGTAATTTCGACATGATCTCGCATGAGGATAACAGAACAAAGGGAGCCTTCTCCCTCTATTACGGGATATGCGATTACTTCGACGTATCACCTTCGGTGGGGGAGGTGGCGCAATCAGGTTATCCATCATCAAATTCAAGAGTCGCCCGTACGGTGTTCTTCGACAAGGAATGGACCAACGAATCTTTCTTCACACACTCCTATTGGTCCGTAGATGGTGTTGACCAGGGTGATCTATACCACCGAGAATGGTTCTTCGATGCTCAACCGACCATGCAGCAGCCCGAGTTGAACACTTCTTTGTACCCCATAGGGTGGCACGATGTGAAGATATTCACCAAGAACCTATGGATGGTGGACGAGCAGCACAATTTCACCTATAAATTCGAGAGGAGTCCCATAGCAGAGGGTATTAGCTACGGGACACCATCGGCTTACAAGATATCAGATGATAACGATACCTCCTATGGTGCAAACGATCTAGGACAACCGCTCTATGTCGACCTACCCTGCAATCTGACCATAAACGGATTCAAAACCCACCTGTGGGACGGTGACGATAGGTATTACCAGTACACTATCGATATCTCACAGGATAAGAACACGTGGATCGAAGTCGTCAATAAAACATCGGGAGAGTACAGAAGCTGGCAGTGGGACGGTTCCTTCGAGCCCCAGATGGCCAGATATGTACGATTTACCGGAACTCACAATTCAGCCAATCAATGGTATCATATCAAAGAGTTCAAGATCTTCGTCGAAGAGACACACGTCTTCTACGGAGATGCAGTGGTGGATGGTGTCGGTTACTGGGGAAATATAACCGTTTTGAACACGGACGACTCTTCATCCATAACGTGGTCCATAGAGAACGGTGAACTATGGGTGGATCTTACTTCCATGGGATTCAGCGAGGGAGACAACCTGGAGATCAGCTTCGGGAACCCCGCTGTTAGCGGCAGCCAGAACATCACCGGCACGTATGACTATATAACCGAAGAAGTCCACTTGGTGGGAGACACATTCGACCAGAGGCACATCACTCTTGGGTTGGGCTGGAATTTCGTTTCACACGGCCTCATCCTGTCCAACGACTATATAGAGAGTATACTGTGGGATGTTGATTACAGCAAGATAATGTATTACGATTCTTATAAGGACAACTGGAATTCCTTTGTAAAAGGAAGGGACGGACACTACGACTCGTTCTATAATTGGAACAGAAGCGTGGGGGTCTGGATCTATATCACCGGAGATTCATCTTTACATCTATATTCGGATATCAGCTACACGGAAACGAACATCCCGTTGAAACCGGGATGGAACATGGTGGGATATCCACACAACCTATCCCAAGCAGCAGATCTAGTTCTGCCAGGGGAGGTGACTAAGATCGGCGTATTCGATCCTGGACAGCAGTACGATCTAAGGTACGACCTTCCAGCGAATGTGACTTTGAAACCTGGAAAGGCCTACTGGTTGTATAACTCCGCGGATCACTCTATCACATGGACGATAAACAGATAAAGATCACCATACAGCTATGTGACCGTCTGCCCTCGGCTCGGTAGCACCGATGTATCCGTCATCATTTTTCAGTATTATCTGACCCCTACCAAAACCTCCTGAATGTAATGCGTAGCTGACACGATGTCCTTTTCTGCTCAATGCTCTGCCCATCTGTTTTGAAAATGAATCTTCGAGCACGATCTTCTTTCCCTCTTCCCATCTCCACCTTGGCGCGTCCAGAGCTGCCTGTGGATTAAGGTCGAAATCGATCATGTTGGAGACCACTTGAAGATGACCCTGGGGCTGCATGTAACCACCCATGACTCCGAAGGGACCAACGGGGTCAGCGTCCTTGGTCATGAATCCGGGTATGATTGTGTGATAAGTTCTTTTTTCCGGTTGTAGTGAGTTTATGTGCTCCGGGTCTAGAGAGAACGTGTTCCCCCTGTTCTGAAGCGCTATCCCCGTTCCAGGAACTACGAGCCCGGAGCCAAAGCCCATGTAATTGCTCTGGATGTAGGATACCATCCGTCCTTCTCTGTCCGCTGTAGCTAGATAAACCGTTCCTCCTCCCATGGGTTCGTATCTCTTTGGACTCATTGCCCTGTCCCCGATCCTTCCTCTTAATCGATCAGCTTCTCTTTCCGATATCAATTCCTCTGGAGAGACGTCCATAAAGTCGGGATCCGTAATATGTTGTCTTCCCAGCTCGAAGGCGAGTTTAATAGACTCGATCTGTTTGTGATATGTATCTATATTTTCTTTTTTATCTATAGAGAAACTCTTCAATATATTCAAAGCGATAAGAGCGATGACACCCTGGCCGTTGGGAGGTAGTTCCCAAATGTCGTATCCTCGATAGTCCACGCTTAGCGGTTCCACCCATTCGGGTTGAAAATCCTTTAGGTCTTCTTTGGTGAGAAATCCTCCGTACTCTTTGGAGAATTCATCTATTCTATCTGCCAGCTCTCCTCGATAGAAGGATTCAGAGTTCGATTCCGCGATCTTTTTCAGCGTGTCCGCATGTGCAGTAGATCTCCACAACTCTCCTATCTCAGGAGCCCTCCCTTTCGGAGTGAACACGTCTAACCATTCCTTGAATTGATCTCCCTCCAATTTCGAATACACGTCGTAGGCGAACTTCCAATATTTCCCCACCGTGGGTGAGATTGGATGACCCTCTTCAGCGTATTCTACAGCTGGTTTCAATACTTCGTTTAATGTGAGCTCTCCTTCATTACTAACCAATTCCGCCCATCCCGCGGGTACACCCGGAACGGTTACGGGTATCCAGCCCTGCTTCGGCATCTGCTCGTATCCCCTATCTTTGACCTTCTCTATCGAGATGTTTTTAGGGGACGGACCGCTGGAGTTCAGACCCTTGAGGTTTTTTCCGTTCCAGAACAGAGCGAAACAATCTCCGCCGATACCGTTGGACGTGGGCTCTACGGCTGTTAGCGCCGCCGCCGTAGCTACCGCTGCATCTACCGCATTCCCACCTTTTTTGAGGATCTCTAAGC
>JAWOBZ010000086.1:0-7305 GCA_046484045.1 Thermoplasmata archaeon
CCGCTGTAATACACGGTTGAGGGCACGTTAACCGACCTGCATATCAACTCCAGTGCAGCCGATGCTGCGATGGCGTCAGGATCCGGATTATCGTGTATGAAGATGACGAGTTTCTCGGACCCGTTTATATTTCCCAATAACTCAACACTTTTATCCCTATTCGTCGTACCACTCCCTGCCCGATATTAATGAATTAACGATAAACATAAGACCACTACATTTCTATTTGTTTTTCAAACTCGGTTTCTAGTATTCCAAGTTCGCTGTCGTTGAAAGAGGATCTTGAAACGGATAGGATAAATTTTCCTCCGTACTGGTTGATCTTCTCTTTTACGAAATTGATCAACTTGTGTATCAATTTGAAGTCGTTGTAGACCAGTATGTATTGAACACCGGTCAATAGGATGACCCCGCCGTTGTTATCTTTCATGAAGTTTCCTATTATGGTCGACAGGTCGGATAAATTGGCAGGATTGTTCACCTGCCATTCCGTGTCATCCCCGCGGTAGGAATCATTTTCGTTCTTGGACAGCACTACGTAATGGACGTCCATGTCCTTCAAACCGTACACGCCCTGATATTTCTGCGGATACTCCCGTGATATGCAGATACCGGCATCACCGTCTTTAAGCAGTTCTTTGAATACCGATAGTCCCTCGTCCAGCTTCTTCTCAACGATCAATATGGTAGATGCACCTTCTATGGAAGGCCTGCCTCTCGTTTCTTCTTCCCCCCCATCATCTTCAACCACCAGGATACTCGGATCGTCCTGCAGCTCCACCCTCTTAGAGCTTATATCTTGATACAACGTGCCTATCTTACCGTTCACCCGGCTCTTCAACTCCCATCCATCGTATCTGGAAACGATGCTCTTTATCGTAGACCATGCCTCTTTAAGGCCTTCTTCATATCCCTTGAGGTAAAGCTCTTCCTTCTTCTTTTTATCCATGTTCTATCCTATCCGATGTAGCTGAGATCCTCAGATTTCGATTCCCCCATACCCCCGCTCAAATCTAGCTCCATAACCTTGTTGGTGAGCGATTCAACCTCTTCGGCTTTCTCGTCCAGCTCTTCGTAACTGATATCCGTACCGATGTATCCGGTCAATATCTTTAGCACGGCACGCGAAGATGCTGGATCGACGAAATATCCGGACGTTTCACCCATAAGACAGATCCCGTCCATACCGTATACCTTCTTACCCAATCCGAGCAGAAGACCGCTGGCTCCTACGATACCAGAGGAAGGATGCTCTTTATCGAAAACGACTCCTCTTTCCTCCATATCGCTGACGATATCCTCACTCGTCGCGGCTCCCAATACTCTGGGTTCGTCTATCATCTTCCCTATACCGTATCCACCTAATGAAAATATGATCGATACGTTCAAGTCGTTCATGAGAGAGAGTATCCTATCAGATAACTGATATTGTCCTTGAGGCGTCATACCCTGGTAGTCACCGGTGAGTATCACGATGTCGCGCCCTTCTTCACCCACGTCCTTTTTAAAAAACAATTTATTGTTGACCAGTGTAGCGATACCGTCATCCCCTACGAGTACTTGTGGAGGGAAGTAGATCGATATGATCTCGGCGAATGGCTCTGCGCCGATCTCGTCTATCAGATGTTCAGCAGCTAGTTTTCCTACGTTCCCCACTCCGGGAAGTCCTTCTATAAAGATGGCGTTTTCCAATTCTGGCTTACTTTCAAAATCGATGATTATGTCTTCCATATCTATCCTTTCCTATCCGAGTGCTTCTTTTTTTGTTCTCTACGGTAGCTTCCGTATCTATCTTCCGGTGAGTACTTCGGAGGCTTGGGGTTTATAGTTTTTCCCCCGCATTCTGGGCATTGGTCAGATAGTGTATATCTACCACAACGTGAACATTTTTTGATCCTGTTCATATGACATCATACAGATGTATTGGATTCTATTTAAGGATTGTTGGTTTATCGATCACCCTTCAAGATATCCTGGTACTCTGGTATTACGTCCTTGACGAAACCTTTCATACCCTGTTCGGTTTTGTAGTGAACCATCATATCCTCGATGACTGAGAACGGTATCGTTGCGATATCCACGCCGATCTCAGCGCACTCACGCACCTGGCGTGCCGTCCTCAAGCTGGCGGCGATGATCTCGGTATCGAAGTTGTAATTATCGTAGATCTTCTTTATCGACCATGTAAGGTCCAATCCAGAATATATGCCGTCGTCGTTGGCCCAGTCGTAGGTTTTCATCACATTTTGATCCTTGTAAACCGCATCCTCGAGATCCACCTCGCCGAAAAGCTCGTTCAGCTTGTATCCTCTTGCTCTGCTGGCAAGCTGGTCGGGGTAATAGGTACCCTTGGGGTAGTCCTCTCCCCTTTTTAGACCCATCCTACCTCGGATGTGATCGTCGATCCTACCCAGGAAGGGACTCACATAAGCTGCTCCTGCCTTGGCTGCCATAAGGGCCTGGTTGGATGACATCACCAAGGTACAGTTAACAGGGATCCCGCTCTCGCTCAATGTCTTGATGGCTTTTACGCCTTCGAAATCCGAGTCTCCTTTTTGCATCCTGGTGTTTATCGGTATCTTTACGACCACGTTTTCATTGACACCGTTGAATTTGTCGAACAATCGCTGGGCTTCTTCCACCATCTCGTCATGAGTAACACCGCCTACCTCGAGACTCACGGGTCCGTCGACCGTCTTTAAGATCTCGACTATCATATCTTCCAGACCGATGTCTCCTCCTGACTTCTCCACAGCTTTCTTTATCAGCGACGGGTTTGTGGTGACCCCGTCCAGGATTCCCCATGATTCCGCTTCTTTTATCTCTTCTAGATCTGCTGTATCTACAAATATCTTCACAATATCACCATCATTTTCTTTTTATAACGTTATTTGCACTTTCGACGATGTGCTCGGCGGTTAGACCGTATTTATCCATGAGCTCATCGCTTCCCCCAGACTCTCCGAAGACGTTTGGGATCCCGACCCTTTTCATGGGTACGTGATAGGTCTCGGAAAGGACCTGGGATATTCCGCTCCCCATCCCCTGGCTGACCACGTGCTCTTCCGCAGTGACCACTCCTCCAGTGTCTTTGGCCGCCTTTATTATGGCGTCTTCGTCGAGAGGCTTGATAGTGCTCATGTTGATGACTCTTGCGCTGATATCCTGTTTTTTCTCCAGCATCTTAGCGGCTTTCAAGCACCTGGATACCATTATACCGGTTCCGATCAACGTTATATCGTCTCCTTCTTCCAGTACGGTTGCCTTCCCCAACTCGAATTCGTCATCTTCATCGGTGATTATCGGAACGTTGGATCTCCCTAAACGAACGTAGAAGGGTCCTTCGATCTCGGAGATCACTTTGATCGCTTTGCCGGTTTCATAGTAGTCCGCCGGAGCTACGACGTTCATGTTGGGTAAAACCCTCATAAGTGCTATATCTTCGAGCATCTGATGGGAAGCGCCGTCACCGCCCACCGTAATTCCCGCATGAGTTGCCACTATCTTGACGTCCAATCTTGGATATGCGATGCTCTGCCTCACCTGGTCGTAAGCTCTCCCGGTGGCGAACACTGCGAACGTACTGGCGAAGACCGTTTTACCGGATGCAGCTAGACCGGACGCGATGCCCATCATGTTCTGCTCGGCGATACCGCAGTTAAAGAATCTTTCAGGGAACTCCGTTCCGAATTCTTTCAATCTGCATGAACCGCATAGGTCAGCACCGAGGACGATTATATCGTCCCTTTTCCTTCCCAACTCAACTAATGTCTTTCCGTAGGCGTCTCTCTGTTTTGCCATCTCCCACATCAGCATTCACCTCCAAGTTCTTCGAGAGCGATCTCGAGCTGTTCGTCGTTGGCTGCTTTGCCGTGGAATGCAAGTGATCCTTCCATGAAAGTGACTCCTTTACCTTTGACTGTATGGGCTATTATCATCGACGGTTTGCCATCTTTTTCTTTAGCATGGTTCACGGCATCGACGATCTCTTCCATGTCGTGCCCGTTGATCTCCTGAACGTGCCATCCAAAGGATTTCCATTTGGATACCAGGGGTTCTACGGAGATAACATCCTCCGTCGAACCGTCGATCTGTAGTTGATTTCTATCCAAGAATACTATCAGGTTGTCCAATTTGTGATGGCTGGCGAACATGGCCGCTTCCCATATCTGACCGGATTGTATCTCCCCGTCTCCACAGATCGAATATACCTTGAAAGCTTCCCTATCGATCTTCGCTGCTAGAGCCATCCCGCAGGCGACGGATAATCCCTGCCCTAGAGAACCCGTAGAAGCGTCTACACCGACTGTTTTTCTCATGTCAGGGTGTCCCTGCAAGTCGGACTCCAATTTCCTTAAGGTCATCAGCTTATCGTCCTCAAAGTAACCAGCTTCTGCCAGGGCTCCGTAAAGTGCCGGAGCGGCATGACCTTTGCTTAGAACGAACCTGTCTCTTTTGTCCCATCTTGGTTCATCACATCTATGATCCATTATCTCAAAGTAAAGGGCCACTATTATATCCGCGGAGGACAAAGAGCCTCCAGGATGACCTGATCCGGCTTCGTGAGTACTTTTTATTATATGGATTCTTACTTTTCGAGCTATTTCTTCAAGTTCTTCCTTTCTATTGGTTTTGAGTGCTGGCATCTGTTAAATTCCCCCGTAAATTCGGTTGATGAATGGGTTATAGGTTAAGAGTAATTATCTTTTTCGGGCGGTATGATCCAAGCCTTACCGTTCTCCAGTCTCACACGATCTTCAGAGAATGCTTTGACCACGTCTGGGAGTAACCTGTGCTCTTCATCCAAGACTCGTGATGAGAGGCTGTCGATGTCGTCATCGTGTCTAACCTTGACACAGCGCTGAGAGATTATCGGACCCATGTCCACTTCGTTGGTCACGAAATGCACGGAGCACCCAGAAACTTTCATGCCCGATTCGAGTACGGCCTGATGAACATGCTCACCGTAATATCCAGGACCGCCGAAGAGAGGTAATAATGCGGGATGGATGTTGATCATCTTACCATAGAATGTATCAACGAAGTAGTCGGTGAACATACGCATGTATCCCGCCAAGACGATCAGATCCGGATCTTTCTCTTCCATGACTCTGACGATCTCTTTTTCGTGTTCTCCCCTAGTTTTTCCACGGTGTTCTACTACTTCATAAGGTATCCCGTGTTTCTCAGCCCTTTCCAGGCAGTATGCATCTGGTTCGTTGCTGACCAGAAGTACGATCTTTCCTTGGATCTCTCCGCTTTCTACAGCATCTATAACGGACTGAAAATCGGTACCGCTTCCCGAGGCTAAAACCGCGATCTTGAACATGTTATTTATCCGTAATATAGAAGGGGATAAAAAGTATTCGGAAGGAGGATAAACTGCTCTTAGCACAAAACTTATTAAATAACACGTATACTTTCTACAAATCCACGTGTAGGAAAACTGGTTGGTTATTCCATAATTCAACATGATGGGGAAAACCTTTCTGTTGGCAGCAAGCTTCGCTATTCCAAAAAGCGGGGATAGCTTTCGGGGAATTAGAAATTCCCCTTCATCCTCGGAAGTTGGCACTTCCTGCGGACAGTCCCTTCGCTATTCCAAAAAGCGGGGATAGCTCAGCCTGGTAGGGCGATAGACTGCTAATCTATTGGTGCTTAGCACCCCGGGGGTTCAAATCCCCCTCCCCGCGCTCACTTCGTTCGCTTGGTCAGGGGGATTTGAAAACTGTTAAGAATAAAATATTCTCAAAGCTCGTAAAGCACAGCTTTACTCGTCCCCCTCCCCGCGCTATTTTCTTCACCCGGGGGTTCACGAACAAATCTTTGATTTGTGAGCATTTGGAATAACGACGGAGTAGATATTCTGAATGGTGAGTTAATCTCTGATTAACGAACAGTCTGAATGACGAACGTAGTGAGTCATTGAGGCGTGAATCCCCCTCCCCGAATACTTCATCATTCAAACGTAGGTTCTTCTCTCATATTTCTCTTCAATTCATTCAGCGCTCTCCTGACTTCTGGTTGATTTTGATTTATGGATAAACTTTTTTCGTAGGCATCTACTGCGCCCTCCTCCTCCCCTTTCTCCTCCAGAGCCAGACCTTTGTTGTACCACGCCTTGTCATACTGCGCATCGATGGAGATCGCTTTGTCGAAGCACTCTACGGCTTTGTCATAAAGGTCCATACCGAGCAGTGCCAGACCTTTGTTGTTCCAAGCTTTCTCGTACTCCGAGTCCAATGAGATGACTTTGTTGTAGCATTCATTAGCATCCTTGTACTTACCCATTTCGTAGAGAGCGTTCCCTTTGTTGTTCCATGCATCGACACTGTCTGGATCGATAGCGAGGGCTTTGTCGTAGCACTCTACGGCTTTATCGATCTCTCCTTTAGCGAAATGTGCAACCCCTTTGTTGACCAGAGCGGTCTCGTTCTCCGGATTGATGAAGATCGCCCTGTCGTAGCATTCGATAGCTTCCCGCTCTTCTCCTTTGATGTCCAAAGCGACGCCCTTGTTGACGAAGGCACCGTCACATCTGGGATTGATGGATAGAGCTTTGTCGAAATAACGTATGGCCTTCTCGACTTTGCCGTCCCTGAGAAGTTTGACTCCTTTCTCTATCCACTCGTCCTCTTCTTTCATCTGGCTCATCTCATACTAGTGATTATAAAATCGTTCAGGTATATATCATCTTCTTATCCTTAGGATAGTCTTCAGCTTCCTTTCTTTGTATAGATTGGGGTTGAATAGAACGATAGCGGTGAAGATCTCCAGCCTTCCTACCCACATGAGGATCGCTAACACCAGTCTGCCCGTATGTGGAACGGCACGAAAGTTGTTTGCAGGTCCGACAAGACCCAGACCGGGACCGACGTTCCCCAGGGTCGTAGCTGAAGCTCCTATGGCTGATACTATGTCCAGTCCGTAGCCGACCATGACCACCGTTCCCAGAACGAAAATCAGGATGTATGCTATAAAGAACATACCTACGATACTCAAAGTCCCTTCGTTAACGACTTGATCCCCCAACCTCACCACCATGACCCTGCGTGGATTGATGAACTCCTTGAATTTCCTACCGATCATCTTGAAGATCAAAACGATCCTGAGTACCTTCATACCACCGCCGGTAGAACCAGCCGATCCGCCGATGAACATGAGTAGCAGCAGTAATACCCTGGCTAACTCGGGCCATTGATCGTAGTTCATGGTAGCGAAACCAGTGGTCGTCATCAGCGCTACTACTTGGAAGACTGCGTTCCGTACGGCGTCCATGGTCTCCATGCCCGTACCGATAATGAT
>JAWOBZ010000071.1:0-16144 GCA_046484045.1 Thermoplasmata archaeon
GCCTTCGAGGGTAGGAAGGAAAGCTGGTTGAACGTGAACGGATATTTTTATCTGACCGAGGGTATCGCATTTCAGGTCATGAAGAAAGCCGGTTTTGAAAACGATGCAAATTGGGCGGTGACGAAGAGGATACATCCGGATGAGCGGCTCTACTTTTTGTACGAGAAAAACCTAGACGAAGGTGAGCTGACCAAGAAACTGTACAGCGGACTCTATGAGATTTCGGAGGATTTCAGACGATACGTGGACGACTTCGATATCAAAAAACCTTCAGAGATAATAGAGGTCGAAAAACTGAGCAGAGGTTCCTTCAAGAGATATGCGATGGAGCAGATGGATAAGGACATCCCCATCGGACAGTATAAATCTCCCAAGATCATATCTCCAGAAGATAAAGAGATAGTCGAAGATCTCAGGCGTGCTTGATATGTTATCAGCGGATATAAATTTATGGACACTGCAATACCTCATCGGCGGTATTTTATCGATAATCATTATATTCATCATGCTGTTAAAAATAAAAATAACTTCCATTTCAAAAATATTTTTTATTTATGGGACACTGGTAGCGATATGGAATTTTCTGATCTTCTTTCATAGAAATGTTGGAACAAAAGAGTTATCTCTTCTGCTCTTCCGTTTTTCAACGGCTATATCCGTTTTCCTGTTCGCCTTCGTGGTTCTACTCCTTGCGTATATATACATGGAGAAAAAAATATACTGGCTCGTTCTATTACCTTCAGCCGTACTATCTTATGTGGTCCTCGTATATCACCCATTCAAGATCGTTGATTCTAGATACGGGTGGACTTACGAAACAACGTCTTCATTTTTTGGACCGTTGATATTTTTTTACATATTTATCCTGATGTTTATCGCAGTACTGGTCGGTCTATATATACTCAGAAGGATAAATATCTCCATGGAAAGACGGCGCGTCAAGTTGATAATAATCGCCGTCGGCGTCATTTATCTAGGCGGCATGGGTGTGACCAATTTCTTTTTGATAAATTATCCGAACTCACCTCCCTGCGGCGGCATCCTAACGACGGCTGAATTCATTGTTATAGCCTACGCGATCTCTCTGCCTTCTATCAAAGTTCATTCGGAAGGAGGCGCTGATATGGAGGACCTGCATTTCCTGTACCTTGATTTTTTCAGAGAATTTCAGCAGAACATACCGGATGAGAGATTCGGTAAAGCGGAGATATTCCTCAAGGAATCTTTAGAAGTCATGGGTCTTGACCATATTATAAAATGGGACGAGAAAGGCAGGATATACGTGGATCCAGATGGTATGGAATCCAGTGATATAGGAGAATTGGTGGATACGACGTTGAAGGGGTTGAAGCTTTTAGATGCCAATCTTGAAACCTTAAAGTCTTTCTCGAGCATAGTGAATTTTACATACGTCGAGATCGAAAAAGTCGATCCGGGGAGAGCGGAAGAATGGAGAGAGGACATACTGAACCGGCACGGTCCTTTCCTGAACGAGAAGGACATACTTCAACATATCGAATTTGTTGAAGAGTATCCAGAGATATTGGAGGATATCAAAGAAGAGAATATATTGATAAAACCGAAGGACAAACCATTGGAGATCTATGACGAGTTGGAATCTATACATGAATTCGGCTACGACGTCAAGTGCATAACTAAGTATTCATCGGATAAGATAACTAGTCGAACACACTGTGACCCATCCGATATCGTGGAGATCATGAAATATGTTAGGGGGGTAAAAAACAGGTCTTTTGAAAGTAAATTCCTCAGAGATATACGAAAACACTGGAGGTTTAAAGAGAACACCGTTCTGGTCATCGACTGTCTAGATATATTGACGGCATCGCTGGGGACGCGGAGGTCTTTTGACCTGATGGAATTCATTCTAAGAAAAGCAGAAGGATATTTCGTCTTGGCTTACAACCAGGAGATCCTCAGGGAAGAAGGATTGAGGATCAATGAACTCAAGCGTGTATAATATGAACGTGATGAACCTTTACATCGAATTGACGAACCGTTTCATCGGTGAGATAGCAAAGGAGATAAGTAAAGCGAGGATCATACGGGTTAAGATGGATCTGATCGAGGAAGCTCCCCTACTGTACGATGAGGATATATTCGACACCTGGGGTAGGGTCGTACCTGAGAACTTGAGGGAAAGGACCGATAAAGTGAAGGTAGACGATGATTACCTCTTGAAAACGCTGCGGTATTACAACAAAAGATTGATCGATGCCTACGGGGAGGAGATCATGCCTCTCATGGCTTATGAGAAGTACAACGAGTGCTATGAAAGTATCAAGAAGAAGTGCGAAAGTCGTGAGGATCTTATGGAATTACTGTCATTTCTACCCGAAGAAGTCGCCATCGACGACAGGATCGATATGTCCCTGGAAGACGAGATGAAAGAGAAGTTCAAGTACAGGATCAGGCAGTTCATGGAGAGTAAGGACAGATACAAACTGCTCTTCGATTCCATAGGACAGCCGGTTTTCGTACTCGACCTCGATCTGAACCTCGTCGAGATGAATCCCGGCTCTTTCGAGCTCTTCAGCGGAGATCATTTCAACGTTCTGGGAACCAATATCGTTAATTCAGAACTCTTCGATGAAACCAACGGAAAAAAGTTTCGGAACGCCGTTCAAAAGATAATCGATATGGAAGAAGAGATCGTCACCCAGACATACGAGATCAGGTCCGATGGAGAGGAGCGGATATTGGAGATAACCTCGACTGGACTCGTGAGACAGGGAGACGTTCTGTTGATAATCAACGTATGTCGAGATATAACCCAGCGGGTTTACTTGGAGATGGACTTAAAGGAATCTCTGGAAGAGAAAAAAGTGCTCCTCAAGGAGATCCATCACCGTGTGAAGAACAACATGCAGATAATATTGAGCATACTGGACAGGCAGTCCAGGTATTTCGACAGTGAGGAGATAGACGAGGTCGTCTTGGAGACGCGGAACAGGATAATGTCCATGTCAATGCTCCACAACAAGCTCTACCGCTCTGAAAATCTGACGAGGATCAGATGTCCCGAGTACTGTGCTGACCTCGCCAAGCACGTGATAAATACATACAAAACCGGAGAGACCTATATACGTTTGAGGACCGACATCGAACCCGTTCTGCTGGACCTCGACACCCTGATCCCCATGGGCATAATCATCACGGAGCTCGTTTCCAACTCCATGAAACACGCCTTCGAAGGGAGGGACCGGGGTGAAATAGCCGTGGTGATGAGATCCATCGACGGGCGGTACGAATTGATAGTGGGTGACGACGGAGGGGGCATCCCGCCTGATCACCGTGAGAGATTGGGTTTATCCCTGGTGAGGGACCTAGTGGATCAGATAGACGGTACCCTCGAGATAGGAAACGGGAACGGAGCGGTTTTCAAGATCAAGTTCGACATAGGTGGTAAAGATGGATGAAAAAGTGCTGATAGTTGAAGACGAAAAGATAGTTGCCCAGGACATCAAGAACAAACTCCAGGACCTTGGATATTCCGTTCCGGGGATAGTCGATAACGGAGAAGAAGCCGTTAAGATAGCCGGGAAAGAAGAGCTCGATATAGTATTGATGGACATCAAGCTGAAGGGAGAAATGGACGGTATCGAGGCAGCCCAGCAGATCAAAGAGTTCGACGTCCCCGTCATATACTTGACCGCCTATGCCAACGACGATCTGCTGGAAAGGGCTAAAGTGACCGAGCCCTTCGGGTACATAGTAAAACCCTTTGAAGCCCAGGACCTGAAGATAGGTCTGAAGATGGGGCTCTACAAGCACAAGATGGAGAGAAAACTCGACGAGAGCAGAGAAAAGTACAGAACGCTATTCAACAACGCCGGCATACCTATGTTATTGATGAACGACGACGGGGAGGTAACCCTGGTTAATGATGAGATCAACAGGTCGTTCAATCACGGTGGTGCGTATGTGAAGGAGGGCATGAAATTCACGGAGCTCTTGGCTGAGGAGGACGTGAGGAATCTGGATCGACATCTATATCTCATGGAGATCGAAGACGAGGAGACGCCGAAACACCTGGAATTGACCCTATGTCTCGGTGAAGAAAACAAAAATGTCTTCTCCACCGTCAAGTCCTTACCCGGCAACGATGAGAAAGTGATGTCGCTTCTGGAGGTATCGGTTTACGACACCATGATAGACGAGTTGAAGAAGGTAGAAGAATTGTTTAAGATGGGATTCGCCGGAGGCTACGACTTTCGTTTCCCGACCGGGCTGTCCAATTTTTTCGGCGAAGATTATTTCGATCACGTCAAAAGCTCCTGTTTGAACGAACTGCTCCTGCTTTTGATAACACTCAGAGGTCGGGCCAGCGGCTCTCAGCTTCTCACTGATATCAACACCCTCTTCGGCACGAGTCTCAATCCGAGCATGATGTATCCCCGGTTGAGGAAGATGAACGAAAGCGGATTGCTGGAGTTGATAGAGAAGCCGAAAACCAAGGAGTACCGTCTGAAGGAAAGATCAGAATGTATGAGGATGATAACGGAGAAGATAGAGAATCTGTTCAAAGTGAACATAGTGCTGAAATTCCTCTTGAACCAGGTAGAAGAGTGATCCGTGACACTAATTTTTAATATCGTAACATGGATTGAGTTCTGTATCGTACTTTGGATTTGTATAAAAGTAAATATATAATAAAACCAATGGGGTGTTGATGTCACCCCGTATAGATGATAAAAGTACTGAAACCGTGTTTTCTTCTCTGTCTTTTGATAGAGATCGTTATTCAGGGGAAAAGGAGACGGGTCACCTTCGAAAAGAAAGGGACCTTCAGGGGGATCCTGTTTATACGGGTTTTTATCATAACGAGGGTGATATGATAATCTGGGGGCTTATCATCCCCCCAGATACCCCCTTCTCCTCCCTAGATGTAGAAACGTATCTAATTTATGAGGTGTCTAGTTGAAAGTACTCATGGTGGACGATGACACCGCTTTCACGGAGCAGACGGAGATATTTTTGCAACATATCGACTCCGATATCGAAGTGGAAACTGTAACTTCCTCAGAAAGAGCTTTGGAAATACTAGAAGAAAGCGATTTTGACGCGGTAGTGTGGGACTATTTGATGCCGGGTAAAAACGGGTTGGACTGTTTGAAGGTCCTGAGAGAGGAAAAGAACTCAGACATCCCTTTCATAATGTTCACCGGCAGAGGGAGTGAAAAAATAGCAATGCATGCTTTAAATCTGGGGGCCGATATGTACATCACAAAGCAGGGCGATCCTAGGGAAAAGTTTGGGCAGCTGGCGGAGTCTATAAAACAAGTGGTCGAGTGTTCTCAGAGAAGAGCTTCTTGTTGACGTTCAGTTGGTGTCTTTTTTCATATGGTCTCTCCAGCAGGGAACCTCCCTTTATCGATGACCTTCTCCTTCCATCTCCCGCTTTTGTAAACCATGTAAGCGGCTGACCCGGCTATAACGTTGCTTAATGCTATCGCTATCCAGACGCCTGTGGACATGTAGCCGAGTAGGAATGCGAAAACGGCTACGAAGGGGATGCGGATGACCCAAAGTCTGGTGAGGCTCAAGAGCATCTGTTTGAACGTGTGCCCGGCACCGTTCAGCGTTCCAGACACGGCTTCGAAGACCCCGAAGAAGGGTCCGCCTATCGCAAGGATGGCCAAGAACATGGCCCCCATCTGGATGACCACGGGGTCTCCGGGTATGAAGAAGGTCATCAGCTCGTAGCGGGCCAGGACTAGGAAAAGTGATATCAGTGCCATGAAACCCGCCATGAGTATCATCCCTTTTTTGGCGATCATGTCCGCACGGTCCTTCTTTTCTGCTCCAAGAGCCTGACCCACCATGGTACTGAGAGCGATCCCGAGTCCGAATACGATAACGAAGGTTATGTTGATTATACGGCTCCCTATGCCGTAGGCCGCCAGCACCTCTTTCTGCTGCGGAAGACGTGCTAAGAGCCCGGTCAGGACGACGAACCCCACCGCGTCGAAGACCCGTGCTCCCGTAGCGGGCAGTCCGATCTTGAAGAATTTCTTTATCTTGTCTAGATTCGGTTTCAGGTAATCAAGTTTTAACTTCAGTCCCACTCTACCCGAGAATAGGAGGTACAGGGATATCACGGTGCCTATACCGCGAGAGGTCACGGTGGCTATCGCCGCTCCACGGATACCCATGGCCGGAAAGGGTCCCCATCCGAAGATCAGGAAGGGATCCAAGATTATATTCAAAATCACCGCCACCGACATCACGGCCATGGGCGTGATCGTATCCCCCCATGCCCTGAGTGAGAAAGAGAATGCGGCGAAGGTCAACAGTAACGGGAAGCCCAGGAATATCACCTGGAGATAATCGATAGCGTATGCGGCAACCGGTCCCTCTTCAGCCAGGAAATTGAGGAAGAAAGGAGCCGTGAGGTAACCGACGGCCCCAAGGATTATGGATAGGACTATGAGTATGAAGTAAAGCTGACCGGCGTCTTCCTCCGCCTCCTTGTAACGTTTGGCACCGGTGTGCTGGGAGATCAACGCGACGGCGGCGATACCCAGACCGAGCTCTATGGACAGCAGTAGGAAAACGAAGGGCCAGGCGAGGCTCATCGCCCCCACAGATAACGTGTTTTCAGGTGAGGGGAGGCGTCCCAGCCAGATAGTGTCAACAAGGTTGTAAGCCGTCTGCAGCAGGTTGGCTATCATCAGAGGCCATCCGAGTTTGAAAAGAAGTGGGATTATATCTCCCTCGAGTATCTCTTCTTTGGATGGACGTCCCATCCGCTCCTTAAGATAATTCAACAGCTTACCCATTCTTTCTACACATCCGCCAATATGTATTTATTATTTATGCACCGACGTGCAAGTGTATGTTTTCTTGTTTGATATCGTGGATGATGTATAATAATTAAACGCCTGACATACGCTCCCATGGGGTTTGATCTGATCGATTTTGCCGTAGAGTTCGAAAGGAGAACGAAGGTTGAAGAGGTTCTAAAAACCGGTGTTGAATATCTTAATCAGGAAGGTATAGATTATGTGTTGGTTGGAGGTATCTAAGGTGTGATACCCTTCGGGAGCTTGTGGGGCTTTTAGCGTGTCGGAGAGGAGGGTTAGTTTTTTTCCCCTTCATCACACTGTAATGAAGGCACGGAATACAGAGATGTTTTCAATTATTTCATGCAATATGCCGCTTTTTGGATAACTATCTTCATTTTCTTGCATATTTGACGGGTTATTTTAAATATCTTAAAGTAATATGCCTTTTTAAGGATAACTACGTTAAGAAGATGAAAAAAACGAAGAGATGTAAAAAATGACCACGCAACCTGAACCGGTTCCGTTTATTTTTTCCATCTGCTAAAAAACGAAGAGATGTAAAAAATGACCACGAAGATCGAAAAGCTGTATTCATCGCTCCTGGCCCGGAAAGTAGTGAACTACGATGATATCATGGAGTCCGCCCGAAAGGTCCTCAGCGAGCATGTGGACCGCAAGTATGTTTACAGAAAATATATCGATAAGCTTATCGATAATGGAAAGCTGAAGAGAGTTAGGAGAGGACTCTACGTTGTTCTATCACCTGTTGAAGAAATAGAAGAACATATCGCGGACAAGTTCCTTATCGGCTCTAAGGTCAGGGAACGATATTTCTTTGGTTTCCATACGGTTTTGGCATTTTACGGATGCGCCTACTCCGTTTACAACGAAGTATACATCTGTGTTACTGAACAAGACCGGTTTGACCCCTTTGAGTTCCAAGGCGTTAGGTTCCGGCCGGTGTTCGTGAAGGATGTGAATACGGGTGTGGAAGAAAAGATGTACGGTAAGGACATCCTTCGGGTCAGCAGCAAGGAGAGAACCTTCATCGATTGTGTCGATAGAGTGGATTACGCAGGAGGTTGGGAGGAATGTTTAAAGAGTCTGGCAGGGTTAGGAGGACTGGATTTTGAAAAGATGTTACGGCTTTTGGATGGGTATGAGAAGAAAATACTGTACAGGCGAGTGGGTTATATCCTTGAATTGCTCAAGAAACATTCTTTGTTCTTCGAGCATGTGGATGAAGAGGTTTTGGATAAACTAGATGAGCAGGTAACGGAAACTCCTCGTTACCTGATAAATGGTACGAGTGGTACCTTGAACAAAAGATGGAATCTTTACGTACCGGATGATTTTGAAGAGTTTTTGAGAGGGATCTAGTGTGAAAAGAAATTATAATTTTGTTACCCTGGCAAAGGAGTACGGATTCGAGCCTAGCATGGTGGAAAAGGTGTGCAGGATATCAGATATCCTGGAAGATATATCTGCAGTCAGGTTCCTAAGGGATCGGCTATCTCTATACGGGGGAACGGCATTCACGTTCATATATTCACAGGAAAGTACTGCGAATTTACAGGGCACACACGAAGCAAGCTCCAGTGTTTCAACGGGAATACAAAGATTATCCATAGACATAGATCTGAACTACCGTCACCTGGATCAGAAAGACTGGGGAGAAGTGAGACGGGTGATCGATGAGAGGATCAAGACTTTACTGTACCGGCGGGGATATGAGGAATCCGCTATTTCCATCAACCCTAGCTATCCCCTTGCTAGAATCATAGTTGGGTATGTAAATCACGAGGGTTTGAAGGACTCCTACAATATAGAGATAGGTTACATGAGACGATACCCCGTACTTAGAAACGATTCTTTGGCAGATTTCAGACACATCGGTACAGGAGAAACATTTCCAATAAAAACACCCATCAAGGAGGAACTGTTCTCGAACAAATGGTGTACACTTCTTTACAGAGGAACTCCCCGAGACCTTTTCGATGTGTTTCAGATCACAAAGATGGATATCGACCCGATTGTATTTCGTAAATGCGCAGTGATCGACAGTTTGATGCGTGGAGAACCAAAACTTCACGAGATCGATTTGAATGAGGTCATAGATGATATTTCAATAGATTCTAGCTTGAGGAACCTTTTGTGTGTTGATCTATCATCCACACTTAACATCAAACATATGTTAGAAAAGAGCAAGGAGTTCAGTAGATCGATCATATCCTCCCTGGAAGAAGAAGAGGTTGATGTGATCAACCGATTTTACGAACATAGAGAGTTCGAGCCCGAAAGATTGGACAAAGAGGGAATACTCAATCCAAAGACCGCCGAGCATCCTTCCATCTTGTGGGCCATGAAAAAGTTATAGGTTAACATCGTTCTCGCATGTGAATAGTGTGAGTTTATAAAATGGATATTGTGTACTTTGTTTACTTCAATCTAGCCAACTTTAAGCTTTGCTTCTATGAAGTATCTTAGCGACCTTTACGTTCTGTTTTTCAACTACGTAGATAGCTATATAATCCCCTATCCTCAAACGATAATAATCTCTGTCAGGTCCCTTTAACTTTTTAATGTCGGCTTTCGGTCTAGGATGGTATGGATCGTTGTACAGTCCTGTGAGTTTGTCTTTGATATGTTCTTTTAGATCCGAGGGGAGCCTTTCTAATCGTTTCCTTGCCGTTTCCGAGAGAAGAACTTCATATCTCGTCAAGGGGAACGAACTCCTCGGTCTCTAGTATGCGGTCGATATCTTCGTAGAATCTTGTTCTTTTTGCAGTTTCCATCAGTTTTTTGATGACGTCGTCGTAGGTCTCTCCCTCTCTTCCGAACCGTCGGAGTTCCTCTCTGGTTTCTTTTTTTATTTGGATAGTTGTCTTGCTCATGTGGATCACTATTATGTGTTGTTATATGTGGTTATTTGTTACATATAATTTGTTGGTTTTATCGTAGGCAATAAACGTCTGAAAATAATTTTTGAACATCAATCATTGAACATCATGATTCTTATAACAAGACCGAAAGTAAATCCTGGCTTTGTGGTCATCTGTGATTTTGGTATGGAAGGTGTGATAATATGTTGTTCATTTTCACTCGATCCGCGACTTAAGATGTGTCCTTATCCGTGAAGTACACGTACTCTAATCTCTTGTTTTCAGTCGCCATTTCAACCCAGGATGTTCCATGAGGTCTGCGTCCAATTCAATATCACCGAAGAGGATTTTTTGCTCGAAGGAGTTTCTTTCGTAGAATTCTTCCAGAAAATCCCGTTCTTCATCGGTTAAACATAACACCGGTTCTACCATTTTCAAACAAGCTTTTTTCATCTCTTCCAGATCGACCGAGTATTCTCGTCTTCTGAGCATGGGAGCCAGATGACGTTTTATATCCTTGTTATCGATATTGTCAATCAATTCCAACGAGATTTTTCTGATATCATCAGGATTCAAACAAAGGTAAAACAAGGTTAATTTTCGGTATAGATCAATATCAAAAGGTTTCGAATGTTTTGAAATGAGGTATATGTCATAAAGATCCCTCGGAGTTGCTCTGGATATGAGCGCCCGGGTCTTCTGAGCGGCTAGCTCTTCATATTGGAAAGTAGGGATCGATCCAACCTCTAAAAAGTCGAAGGGATGCTTCATAGATTTTTGGATGATAGGTATTACAGGTAATCTTTCCAGATAGTTTATTTCAACTTTCATTCTGTCGTTGTTCCCGACACAATTTTCGTAGGTCAGAATATATTGTTCCAATGCATGAAAACTGAAATTGTTTTCTAATTTATAGTTGAACTCCTGGAATATCCTTGACAGCATCTTATGTATTTTTTTACGGTCCTCTATCATCTTATCTCGCTTCACACTACCGATATAATTGAAATCGATATCGACGGATAATCTTCTGAAATCAAGGTAGATGAACTGAAGAGCCGTGCCTCCTTTCAACGTAAGGTTTCCTTGGATTGTCGGTGCGGATACGATTGCACCCAAGAGGTCTATCAAACGATAAACCTTTTCAAGAGGATCTCTAAGAAAATCTGTTTCCCGGGAGATATTATCCAGGTAAGCTTTATCCGGTTGTTCAGGCAAAACGCACCAGCTCCTCGATATTTTTATGTACGATTAGATTCCATCGGGAGACATATTTACCGGATCCGTTTTTCAACTTTGGTGTTAGATAATATGTTTTAGCCCCTACGGTATTTTTCAGGTCGGCTAGAAAATCATCGGGAACATGAAGCTGGTCTTCCAGCAGTGAAAGTATGTAACCTGTCTTCTGCCTTAGAGACTGCTCATCGAAATGTTTGAGATATTCGTTTAAAAGATCGTAATCGAGTTTATGGAATGTAGCGATACTCTTAAGGACTTCTTCCATACCACCGGAGTGATCGGACCTTCTTATGCAATCCAAGAATGTCCTTTCCCTGTCAGTTACGGGGATACGGATGCCTTCTCGCATGAATTCCGTAACACCGAATAATTTCTTTGTTTTCACGTATCTATACTCTACATCCTGGAACTCGAAGGGTCTCAAAGATTTAGGTCTGAGATAATAAACGGTATTGAAGTACGAATGGGCTATGCCGTGGAGCTCCAGGGCCGTATGATACGCTAATGCGCCTGGAATTTCGCTCACCTTGTGGGCTAATAGGTATCTATCAACCTGATGATCTTTGTTGAGAGATTCCGGAGGGATACCCGCGTAGTACCCACGGTGTACTCTTAGTGCATAGCCTTTATCCACCAGACGTGACATGGTTGTGCGGGATGTTTCATAGTTATCCGTGATCTCCGTAACATCCCGGAGCGAGCAGATCTTCTTGTTTAGAAGTTCGATGTAAACCCTCTGTTCGTTAGGGGTGAGAGTTACCATTACTTTGCTGTTTGTCGATTGCATAGTACACAAACAGCAATATGTCAGTAATAAGATATAAAGTTTACTACCTTTATGTTGCTGTATGTTGATTTATATGTACACATTCTGCTAATAATTAGTACAAATAAACTCCACCCTACAGTGGTCGTTGGGTTACCAGTTGGATGAGCGCTCTTACTTTATAGCGAAAGACATAACTCATGCCATATTCGTTATGTCCTTAACTATAATACGGTCTGTTCTTCTAGGAGGGCTTGTTCTGTGTGGGGTTGGGAATTTTGTCTGTGTGCAAGAAAAGTATGCGTAGAGTCCATCTGATCAGGGGGATTGATAGAGTTGTGTTGGTTATCGATATAGAGAGTAAAGATGAGGAAGGGGTCACGGTTTTAAAAGAAAAATTATCCGAGAAGATAAAAGACAAGCATAGAGGAAGTGATTTCGAGGTCCAGTCTGTTGAAATAATTGGTAGAAATGAACAGTTGATCGCACTGGAGATAGATATTGAATCGGTTGGGGAATTCATCATCATCGGCTGTAAACCGAACCTAGAAGATATCGCTAGGATCGATAGACAGAATGATACTGAAGACGTAAAGAAAGAAAAGATATTACGAATGTTAGATGATAATTGTAGATTTTTCCAAGATATTTTGCTAACCTAAAGTTGGTTTTCTTTATCCGACCAAAAACAATTTAACACTTTCTTCGTTAATCTTTTCGGGAAAAAACGCAGGTTTTGGATCACGACTTAGTGGTAATCGTTGTTTACTGCGGATACTCTGATTGATTTTCTCTTCCTTTTTTTATGAGGGGGGCAACCCTTCGAGGAACAAGTCCCTCTACATCCTCGAAAGTCTTTGATTTCTGCGGATAACCCCGCCCTGCGTTCCCTTTGCTGGCTTTCGCACGCCCCTCAAGCCTGCTCGGGAACTTGGGGTATCCAACATTACATGAAATCAATAATAAGTTAAATCATGGTCTCCAATCTTTACCATCCACTAGATCTTTCATACCTTCATGAACCATCTTTGCTCTTTGTTCTATGAACTCTTCATAATTTTCATCTATGAGTGGTTCTATAGGAATCAGATGTGTTCTTAACCGTTCTTTTATGTCTTCTACGCTGTTATCCTCAATTTCTTGAATATAATCTCTAGGCCTTTTAGCAGAAATCTTCCTATTGGCTGTTGGGGTTATCAAAGCTACATTTAGTGCTTGATTAATCTTCTCATCAGGATAACCTTTTTTCTCCAGATAACTCTTAGGAAAAATATGATGATATTGTCTTATCGAAATATTATCTGGTGATATTACCTCGCCTGAATAAAGATCCTTAGCACCACCTCTTAGTGTAGTAACCAATATACTTCTTGCTAATCTAGATTTTCTTTTGGGCCAATCAGCCTCGATTAAATCTTCCATCTTTGGTAGTTCTGCTTGTAAACAGGGAATTTCATTATCACCACCATTTTCGATGTAATCTTTAATTGCCTTAAAATCCTCTCTTACTCTTGTATTTGTACTTTCCCTATACCTTTCTGAATAAAATGAACTCCAGATGTATTTTCTCAATAAAACTTCAGCATTACCTTTCTCAAATCCATCATCTGGCATCACTTTTCCATATATGCAGAATAATAGCGGCATAATAACTTCTGTTGGTAATCTCTTATTATCAAAGACACTCTCATTTTCAAGAAAATTGATAGATTGGTCAACACCTTTTATCAAATCATCCCATATGTTCTCTAAATGGTTACCATCTAACTTCAAAATATTGCTGATCGTAGGTAATTCGTTCTTCAGTAAAACTGCAGCTCTTAAAAAATCTGCATCGTCAGATGGAGATTCTGGATCCATACCGTATCTGTTCTCTAGTTCTGGAACAGTATCAAATAAAACTGAAACTTTTTCATGTAGATCTACACCGCTTAGTTCAGTTCTCGCTACCACTAAATCAAATGGTTTAAGTTGCTCAGCCTGAGTATTTGTTCTAATAAAAGTTTCCAAAATATCTTCAGGTTCTGCATCTGGAAGGAGTGATATGTGTGGAATTTTAAAATCTTTTATAGATTCAGCTATAACTTCTAATTCGTCAATATAATCCCAAACATCAACATCTTCTCTGTCCTTAAATTTTCTAGCCCAATTTTTTAATCCCTTGCTATTATCTGGATGGAACAATGATAGGGGCACTAATCCTCTATCAAACACTGATCCATCCTTTTCTCTCCATTTTGGATATACTCCATTTCCTCTTTTTTTAGTGTGAAGCCTTACAGTTCGGATTTTTGGCAACTCTTCTTTTGGTGTTTCTCTCCATCTTCCTTTTATACCTTCTCTCGTTTGTATATATAACGAAAACCCTAATTCACCGCCTTCTTCCCTGTAATCGTCATTTAAACCTCTCCAGATAGAAGTTAATCTTTGTTGACCATCCAATATTAATTCCTGTATCCTTTCCCCTTCACTCGGGCCTGGAGCCCCTTTTATCGGTCTGTTTGCAAATTGAGGTTTGTCTCCTACCTGTAAAAGCAGTAAAGATCCAACTGGAACACCTTCTACTATAGATTGAAACAATTCTTTTACTTTATTCCTATCCCAAACCTCCATCCTTTGAAATCTCGGTAACATAGCCCTACCTTTTTCAACATGATTTATCCAATCTTTCAACGTTCTAACATTTGCTTCATAGCTAACCATAATATCATTACCTCAAATTTGATTCTTAATCATTTATGATGATTTAAAATTTATCATATAATTTATGAGATATTTGAATTTCTTACCGACCAAAAACAATTTAATCACTCTTCCCATACACCACCCGGGAAATAACCAAGAATAATTTGGATTTAGCAAATTCCATGTGAAATTCTATGAAAGAAAAAGTAGTGACGAATTCTATATCTGAGTTGAGTGAGAGATTTATTGGGAACCCGCTAGATTTCACTGTGGAGGCATCTCTTGTAGCTGAGTTACAGAGGATAATGACGGGGAGGGTTGATGAAGAGATGGTTTCTGTTGAAGCTGAGTATAATGGTTTTGAGAATACAGGTTTCAATAAAAATTTTACAAATTACAAGGAAGGTTATCTTAAAGGAATATGCAATCCAAAGAAAATACACAAGGTCCAGATCGAAGTAAATATCGGTAAGCCAAGTGAAAATTAAAATTTTTATTATTTCTACATAAAATAAATTTTGAGTGTGCAGGGGATGAGAGCATCAAAACGGTAGTAATTGGTAATAATATAACGTCCGGTGATCATCGACGATGAATAGGTAACCAAAAAACAATTTAATCACTCTTCACTTCGCTTTCAATAGTGATTTAGAACATGAAAACCAACGAAATAGGGATTGCAATACCTTCTAAGATTATAGAGAAAGCTACATCTAAAGGGAGTATGAAATCACCAAAATACGTCTACAGAGATGGGGATTACGGTGAAAAACCACCTGTTGCAAGTATCGGTGGAAGAACTACTTCACGTTTTGGCAGTATTGAGAATGCGGAGGAATATAAGGTAGAACTTGGGGAAGGATGGGTTGCTTTTAAGTCACCTAGTGCTGGCAAAAGTTATATCAGTGAGGGTAAAGGGTTTTGTGAACCCTGTTTGGTGTGCGGAGAAGATAGGATCACCGAAGGCGCACACTTTCCGAAACCACAGAGGAAAGGTGGTACTGAAACCATTCCATTATGTCCGACTCATCATAAATTGTTGGATACTGGAAGGATATCTCCCTGTGAGTTAGATAGGATCCGTGAAAAATTGTACGATGAATTTGATTCACTTGAGGATTTTATGAAGTGGGCTAAGTATAATGGTTACGACTACAGTTTAGAAAATATAAAGGAAAAAAAGGTCAATAGAGGAGGTGTAGCCAGGACTGTAGAGTATGGCATATCTTATTGAGATTCTATTAATTCAATAAAGATGATTTATGTACCACATCTCTTTGGAAAATTTTTAGCATCCGCCATGGCTGATCACTACATCTATGATGGGGAATCTATGTGTAAAGATGTTTATTATTATCTTTATGATTAGCTAGTAGTTATACCACAAAAATGTGTATTATAGAGTAAACTTAAAATAGATGGGATAACTTAATTGAAATATGGTTTCTATCAAAGAAAAAGAAATCAAAGGCAAAAAATACGTCTACGTATCCACATCCGCTTCATATAAAGGAGAAAGGAAAGATTTTGAGAAATATATTGGGCCTAAAGATATGGAAGATTTAGAACGCAAGAAAAAATTCTATTCAAACATCTTAAGGATGAAAAGGCAATTGTACCTTACATATTTAGAAGCTAAAAATATTAATTTGAAACATGTTCCTAATGGATATGCTTATTTATTGACCTTAGTCAAACGCCAGTATAATAAATTTTTATCAGATTTGTATCCTTCTGAATTAGAAAAATATAAAGAAGAATTT
>JAWOBZ010000044.1:0-39259 GCA_046484045.1 Thermoplasmata archaeon
GTTGTAATCCTCATCTAGAGTATCAAAACCTTTATGATATTCTAGAACACCTTCATAATCATTTTCTCCCCTATCAGATTGTATACCAACTAATTTATTATTCATCAAATACCCAAAGAATTCAGCCCATCCTTCTTCAAAAGCGTGTCCTCTATTATAATCCGACCAGAAATCATGGTCTTCTTCTACATCACCTGGGCCAGAGGAACCTATACCATACAGATAATCCATCACAGCATGTCCATATTCATGGGTTATTTTGTAAGTGTTAAAACCATTTTCGCTCTCTACATGGATATTATTAGATCCAGGAATATATTCCGTATCTGGATGTGGGAAAATCACATCAACCTCACCAACCCATTCTCTTGTCTTGGTATTATAATACACAAAGTCGTGTGATTTCTGAATAGTATCCAAGATATAAAACGCTTTTCTTGTTGTAGAGGTACTTGGACTTTCTACATCAAAAGGTACTGTCTCCCCTGCTCCTACATTTTGAACTGTATTGGTTTGAACTTTATATAGATCCTTAAATACTAGATCATTATCTTTTACCTCTACTCGGTCCAAAGCATCTTCAGATTCAACAAACACATAAATATCATAATGTTGTCCAAAAAATGGATCTCTAATACAAACCCTATAACTACCATCACTTCCAGTGTGGAAGTTAGCTAATGTAGTATCTATTCCACCAATTATATCATCTTTTACTTTTCCTTCAGCATATTTGATAGGATGGGCATCTCCCTCGTCATCAGCAAATTCAAACGAACCTTCGACTATCACTGAATCACCACGATCAATCATGGTAGATTTCCCGGTGTCCACTATAACACCACCTAAATCGAAATTACTCACGTTAGTAGGGAGCTCTGATTGATAATAACAATCAGAATAGCTTTTTGACTCATTAAATAAGCCGAGGAAAAACCCTTCTTCGATTTTTTCGGGTAACAGAATTTTCAGAAAGAAACTTCCATTTTCGTTAGTTAAATCCTTAGCTAGCAACTCATCGGGGCCAGAAACTGAATTATAAACTTTAACAGAATAGTTTACAATAGGGTCTCCTTTTGTATCATTGAACCTTCCTGTTACTGTGATTGTTTCGTTCTCTTGTGAAATTTTACCTGCTGTGCCAATATCATTTTCTAATGTACCATCATTTGTGGCTTGTATTATTTCTATCCCAAAATTACCAAAAACTATGGATATAATTACCAATAGAATCAACATTTTCCCCAGAGTTTTCGTTTTCTTTATAATTTCTAACATGTTATCACCTTATTCGAGTATTATTGTATTGGAATTCAAATATTTACTCTCTGATGATATATCCAAACTGATACGATCACCTTCTTGAGGTTGATATTCTGTACCCCCTGATTTGTCGATAATAAATTGGTCTCCAATACTTAAACCATTATCTTTATCTAAATCCTTATATTCTATGCCATATTCTTCAGGTTTGTAATTTAGATACGTAATATGTGGGTTCCATGAATTAATCCCATATCTTACTATTTTTAATTTGACACCACCTGTACTGGTATTCTCGATAATCTCATCCCCATAAGGATCATACATATCTACCTCCGTAACATTGACAATCCACGCTGTTTGATTTTCTGAAATATCCAATTTAACAGTGTATTCATAAGCAGGAGCACCATCTTTAGTTGTACTTTCAACCCAATAATAAAATAGCACACCAACAACCAAAATAACCACGATCCCAACCGCGATCCACATCTTCAAATTCTTCTCCATCTAACTTTCCTCCTGCTCAAGCAGATGTATGTATATCTGTTTAGAACTATATAGTAATTCGGAAAACTCATTATCCGCATCCCCAAAACTCGCTTTCGATGATGCCAAAACGGGTAATGAATTCGCTTCCCTCAGCATAGGAAGATACAGAACTACCATTCGTCGTCCCCTAATTTTCAAGAGGTGAAAAATAGGGAATATTTACTAGTAAATAAGCGTTACAATCCCCGTGCCCCCATCTTCTTCGAAGATGTGCGCACTTCACGGAAGGAAACCTTCCGCTCGCACACAAATTTTATCAAATTTGTGCACTCTGTGGAAATCTCTGATTTCGAAGGAATTAGAAATTCCTTCTTTCGCCAACCCTAAAGGCTTGGCGATTCCACTGGCCCACAAAATTTCTGCGAAATTTTGTTAGGTCCTCATCCCCTTGTCTTCGATGGAAAATATCTTTATGCAAGTTGATTTCTCTATTTCCAACATGGACAAGACCCCATTGCTGTACATCATCGTCTCGGCATCCTTGTTCGGCCTGAGTGCTCCTTTAGCGAAGATATTAGTGAGTGATATAGAACCGATCGTTTTGGCTGGACTTCTTTACTTAGGTGCCTTTTTGGGCTTGTCTTTATTGACCATAGTTAAGAATCTACTCGGGAAAAAAGAGAAAAAAACACGGGCTCTGGAGAGGGGTGACATCCCATGGTTGGCTGGAGCTATCGTCACCGGCGGTGTTCTGGGTCCGATCACACTGATGATGGGGCTAAAGTTGATATCGGGTTTCGTCACTTCTCTGCTGCTGAACCTGGAAGGACTAGCGACCGGACTGATAGCGGTCTTATTCTTTAAAGAGGAACCTGGGGAAAGGATATGGTTGGCTCTGGGTGCCATGACTGTTGCAGGTATATTACTAAGCTGGAACCCTCAGCAGGGTACTTTCAATATTGTTGGACCACTTTTGATAGTATTCGCCATGGTATGCTGGGGTATAGACAACAACCTCACGAGGAATATCTCTCAGAAAAACCCCGTACATATCGCCGCCATCAAAGGTATCGTAGCTGGTTCAGCGTCTATATCGATAGCCTTGGTCCTCGGTAACAGCATCAACCTTTCGTTATCGATCTTATTTGCCCTTATTGTAGGTGCCTTCAGCTACGGTGTCAGTTTGGTACTGTTCATAAAAGCTCTCGAGGGTTTGGGGTCTTTCAGAACGGGCATGTTCTTCAGCGTAGCCCCTTTTATCGGCGCGCTGGCATCGCTGTTACTCTTCGATGAACGAATAGAACTGATCATGCTTCCAGCGGTGATCCTGATGGTCGCGGGCGTATATTTCGTAGTGACTGAGAAACATACGCACGAGCACGGACACGACGGACTACATCACAGCCATTATCACACCCATGACGACACGCATCACGACCATCGCCATGAGGAGGAAGTCACGGGAGGTCATATACACGAGCACTCACACGATGATACTTCGCACACGCACCTTCACTGGCCGGATTCTCACCACAGGCACGAACATTGAATAGATACTCATCATAAAGTTAAGTGCGATTCTTTTTATTGTCGATTTACCCTTTTCCATGTTGCACTGTTGCGCAACAGCGAAACTATTAAATAATATACCATTATGCCCCAAAATGATGCCTGATGAAAAGCTCGCTAGAGCGATAAGGTCTAGGAAAAGGAGGAACATCCTTCAGATGCTGTGTGAAAAAGAGAGGATGTCGGTCCACGAGATCGCGGATAGGTTGGATACGACGGAATCCTCGGCATCAAAGCACCTGAAGTTACTGTACGATCTGGGTTTGGTTGAGTACGAAAGCAAACCGCCGGAGAAGTTCTACTTCCTCAAGATCGAAGAGATAAAGGAGATGTTCGAAGTGTATAACAAGGTTGCTGAAAAGTTAGGATAGGTGGAAAAAATGAAAGTTGTAATAATGATGGGATCGAAAAGCGATATGGATTGGTCTGAGGAGATAGCGGATACGTTGAACGAGTTGGGTATAGAGAGTGTGACGAGGATAGCCTCTGCACACAAAGTACCGTTCAAAGCAGTCGATATAATAAAAGAATATGAAGATGAAAAGGTAGTCTACATAACGGTGGCTGGAAGGAGCAACGCGCTGAGCGGTTTCGTGGATGCTCAGACGGAGAAACCGGTTATAGCGTGCCCGCCTTACAGCAGTAAGTTCGCTGGCGCGGATATTTTCTCCAGCTTGAGGATGCCTTCCGGAGTATGCCCCATGGTGGTCATGGGAACCGAGCAGGCGGGTCTAGCCGCCGCAAAGATGCTGGCACTGACGGATAAGGGTCTTCAGGAAAAGATCAAAGCATATCAGGAACAGAACAGAAAGAAGATAGAAGAATACGATGAAGAGGTGAGATGATATGGGAAGTGTCAAAGATCTGGAGATAATTGAAGAACCGACGGAAGAAGAAGAGGGCGTCGGAGTCTTCGAGTTCAGCGATAGGTACAGCGTCTTCGATTACGGAAGTATGCCCGACAAGATCGACGGAAAAGGCGAGGCACTGTGCTTGATGGGGACTTTCAATTTCCGTAAACTGGAAGAACACGGTATCAAGACACACCTGATCGGATTGGAAGAGAAGAACAGGATGAAAGTCAAGGTAGTGAACGTTATCACGGAAGGGGAACCTGAAGAGTTCAATAACATGATGGTACCTCTGGAAGTCATCTATCGAAATTACTTGGGAGAGGGCAGTTCCGTGTTCAGAAGACTTAAGAAAGGGAAGATCGAACCTTCAGATCTGGGATTGGATGAGTACCCCGAAGTCGACTCTAAGATGGACCCGCCTATCATCGACTTCAGCACCAAGTACGAAAAATTCGACAGGTACTTCAAGAATTTGAACGAGGTCAAAGAACACACTGGGTTCGAAGATGACATGATCGACCTGATAAAAGAAAAGGCCGTCGAAGTCAACGAGTTCATCAATGAAAGAGCTAACGAGTTAGGATGGAAACACCTGGACGGTAAGGTCGAGATGGCTTTAAACGGCGAAGGAGAACTCATGCTTGCCGACGTCCTCGGTACGCTGGACGAAGACAGATTCGAGTACAACGGAGTGAAGTTGAGTAAACAGATGCTGAGGAACTACTACAGGGGAACGGAATGGGCTCAGAAGATGGAGGGTGCGAAGGATAATGATCTGCCCAAGGATGAATGGCCTGAACCGCCTAAGTTACCTGAAGAACTGATCACATTCGTTTCCGATATGTACAAAGCGGCTGCCAACGCGTGGACCGGGGAAGATCATTTCGTTGTGAAAACTGTTGACGAACTCATCGAAGAGGATTATCGGGACCTGAAGCAAGCTGGTTTGATAAAGTAAAACCCCTTCTTTTAATCTTTTTTTAGTATATCATTCCTCATCGAGATATATTCAGAGATTCCTACCCGCGATGTAGTAATTCGGCGTGTCCTCCGTGATCTCAACATCGTGTGGATGACTCTCTCTTTTACCGCCTTCCGTGATCCGGTATACTTCAGCGTCGCGCATCTGTGCTATAGTTCTAGCCCCTAGGTGTCCCATGCTTGACTTGATACCACCTATAATCTGATGTAAGACCTCTGAAACGGTTCCCTTGTACGGCACCAGGCCTTCTACTCCTTCAGGTATGTATTCTTCCCTGCTGGCGTAGTTCTGGTTGTACCTGTTTTTTTCCCTTTTCTCCAGAGCTGAAACCGATGCCATGCCCCTGTACTCTTTGTATTTCCTACCTCTTCTGAAAATTATGCGGCCCGGTGCTTCCTCGGTCCCGGCGAGCATGTTACCCAGCATGAAGGCGTCCGCTCCGCAAGCCAAGGCTTTAGCGGCGTCCCCGCTGTACCTGATACCTCCGTCCGCGACCACAGTAACACCCGTACCCTTTACCGCCTCGAATACTTTCATTATGGCAGTTATCTGCGGTACACCCACGCCAGAGACTATTCTTGTGGTGCATATCGAACCGGGGCCGACGCCTACGCGCAGCGAATCCGCACCCGCCTCAGCCAAGGCTTCAGCGCCTTCAGTGGTGGCAATGTTGCCTGACATCAGACTCACGTCGAAGCTGCCGCTTATGTTCTTTGTTGCATCTATGACATTCTTCGAGTTGCCGTGTGCCGTATCGACGACTATGAGGTCTGCGCCGGCTTCAACCAAGGCTTCCGTCCTCTCGAACTCGTCCGGACCTACGGCAGCACCCACCATGAGCTGGCCGTTGTCGTCCTTTGTGGCCTGGGGATGATGCTTCTTCTTTTCTATGTCTCTAACCGTGATAAGACCTTGAAGTCTATTTTCTTCATCGACCAAGGGCAGTTTCTCGATCCTGTTCTTGTGTAATATGGATTTGGCCTCTGTTATTTCCATCCCTTGTCCAGCGGTGATGGGATCATGGGTCATTATATCTTTGACTTTCTTGTTTAATTCAGTTTCGAATCTCAGGTCTCGTTTGGTGACGATACCGATTAGTTTACCGCCCTTTATTACGGGAAGGCCGGATATATCCTCATCCTGCATTATCTTCTTGACCTCACCGGCGGTGGTCTCAGGGTGGACCGTATGGGGATTTCTTATGATCCAATTCTCCGAGCGTTTTACTTTTTTTACTATCTCCACCTGGTGTTCAATATCCAGATTGCGGTGAACAACACCGATGCCCCCCTCTCTAGCTATGGATATCGCCATATCACTTTCAGTCACCTTGTCCATAGGCGAACTTAGTATGGGGGTCTCTAGAACTATCTCGTCGGTTAACTTGCTGGAAGTGTCAGCTTCATCCTGGGTTATCGCCGTATTTCTAGGTATCAGATATATATCATCGAAGCTCAACGCTGTTTCGATCTCCATGTTATCACTTTTTTCCACGTAGGTTATCTTACTATTTAAGTCAAATGCCTGCGATACGGCAGGCGGGGGTGATAACGGAGGGCATATTCATAACCGAAACATATTTGTTGATTGAACCGTTTTAGTTTGAGGATTATCAAACAGATCGGAGCGGAAATTATGAGATGCCAGAAGATGTTGGGAATAGGAATGGTTATTTTACTTTTAGTTAGCAGTACGACATTGTTTTTTGTATCTGGAGAAGAAACTGATGAAAGTGTATACAAATTAAAAAATGAAAAAGATTCTATTAAAAAATCGATGCCCGGGCCGATGCCCCGTTACACACCTCATGCCCCGATAAGGATCGATGGAAACGGTGATTTCTCAGCTGTGGCCACTGGAAGCGGAACACAGGGGGATCCTTGGTTGATTGAAGGATACGAGATAGATGGAAATGGAAATGGATATTGTATATACATCGGGAATACGACGGATTATTTCATCGTGAAGGACTGCTACGTGCACGATGCGAGCGGAAAGGGGGGTGACCTATACTTCAGAGATACCGGAATATATCTGAATAATGTGGCTAACGGTTCATTTGATAACAACACTGCTACGTCGAATGACCGATACGGCATCTACCTAGATTCGTCCAGTAACAACTCTATGAACTTCAACAACGCATCGGACAACCAGTACGGCTTCTTCCTGCGATCATCAGACGACAACACCATGAAAAACAATACCGCATCCTCGAACACACAAGACGGTTTTTATGTACGTGAATCCAATAGTAATGTGATAGGCAACAACACCGTATCGAAAAACAATCAACATGGCACCTGGGTATACGATTCCGATAATAATTTGTTGGAAAACAACCATGTTTTTTCCAACGCAGGTAATGGGATTGTTATCGACTGGTACTCGATCAGCAATACGATAAACAATAACAATGCATCATCGAACGACGGCACTGGCATCGTGATACTCCGAGAATCCAACACCAACACTGTAAGCAACAATACCGCATCATCGAACCTAGCCAATGGGATCAACCTCCGAGACTCCCACAGCAACACTGTAAACAACAATACTGCGTCTGGCAATATCGGAAATGGCATACATCTAGACCTTAGTAGCGCCGATAATATAATGCGGAACAACACCGTTTCACTGAACGATAACTATGGATTTTTCCTCGACTCGGCTAGTGGCAACACAATCTATCACAACTATATCATAAACAATGCGAATCAAGCCTATGTTAACGTTACCAATCAATGGAACATGAGTTATCCGATAGGGGGAAATTATTGGAGCGATTACAGCGGTGACGATAACTACAGCGGGCAGAATCAAGATCAACCTTTCAGCGATGGTATCGGAGATGACCCATATCTTAACATAGACGGTCCAGCGGGTGCTCGAGACGAATACCCGTTGATGTATCCCACAACAGAGTTGGCTACAGCAAGCCTGCCACCGCCCCTGTACGATGGTAAGGAAAACGAGACCGCGACCCAGCCATACTTTATAAAGTTCTCAAAAAAGATGAACACTAGCTTAGAACCGAGCATCGAACCTACGCCTATCCAGGGTTCTTGGGCCTGGGACAATACCGGTACATGGTGTAACTACACGGTTTCAAGTGGTTTTCCCGTCTTATGGGAAGGTGGGATGAAGTACTGGGTAAATATTACTGATCTGGAAGATGAAGAAGAATACCCTGTAACAGGAGACACGAACTTCAATTTCACCATCGTTGGCGGCGCACCCATCGTAACCAATGTGACTGGTTCACCCTTGGAGAACGTATCACGCAACAACAAGATGGATGTCCGGGCGACCTTCGAGGACCCGCATATAGATATGGGTCTCGCTATGTTCCTCAAAGATGTCGGTGGCAATGCGACCTTGGATAACTACACCATAATCGAGCAAGTGGAGGGATCGCTAAAAGCTAACCCGGATCCCGACCTCGATAATTTCAGTGCCACCTGGAACGCAACATCCGGTTATGACTCACATACAACTGCAGGCTACCTAACAGACGGCACCGAACAAGATTACATGGAAATAAATAGATGGTGGGACGATTTTAATAGCGAGTGGAACTACGGTTTCAATGTATATTATACCAATAATACATTGAATAAAGAATGGGCAAATCTACAATTCTATTCAGACGGGAGCCCCAAAGGTCTATGGGTAAATGGCAGCGGCCAGGAAGATTGGATCAATTCCGCCGACTTTAATAACACCATGTCTGTGATCCCTAGAGTGGATATCATCAGCTTCAATAAATCAGATGGAAAGTTAGCCTCCCCGGTAGGCGGGGGGAATTACGGAGAATACGGACAAGAATATGCTCTACCTGATGTGTCCTTCGAAGTCGATCATCTCGTACCTAGTGATACCTATCCGTGGTTCGTAGCAGCGGTCGATGAAGGCTGGAACATAGGATACAACATGTCGGATACCCCTGTATCGGTGGACAACAACCCTCCCACTATCATCTACTCAACACATGCCGACGGAGCTACGGGTGTGAGCACAGATGCGGGTGAATACAATATCCATTTCAGCGAACCTATCAATACGACCAATGTTCTCATCTCTGGAAATCTACCAGATGCAGATTGGACTTGGTCTTCCGATACGACATGGTTGAACGGGACTTACAGTCAGTTAGAAGGGGGTAAAAGGTACACTATAGATATCAACAACGTCGAGGATTTCGCAAAGAACTGGCTTCCCTACGACGAGGCACATCTGAACTTCACGGCAGCGGCTCCTTGGGCCACTATAACCGGTCCCGAATCTGATGGCACCAATAACGGTACCCCCACCATCACCTATGATTACGGTAACAATCCGTCCGGGGTAGTGATATGGTACACGACAGATGGGGGAGAAACGTGGGACCAAAAAGCATGGGATAAACCGGCGGATGGTAAAGTAGTACTCAACGAAACGAGCGGATTACCTGGATCTGGGGCCTACCATTTCAGTGCAAGAACTACCGGCGAGATCGATGAACCTGAACCGAACAGTCCCGACGATATCGAGGGTGGTGCATATGTATTGGACATGGACCAGCCAACGATCGTATCCACGTCTCCCGATACCCATACGAGTAAGATAAATAGATCAGCGGGAACTTACGTTATTGAGTTTAGCGAAGAGATGCAAACCGACGAAGTAGATATCGAATCTACATTGCCAGATATATCGTGGGAATGGGATGACACCGGAAGATGGTTGAATGGAACGTACGGTGATCTGGAAGGAAATAAAGACTATTATGTTAATCTGACTCGGAATGAGTTCCTAGATCTGGTAGGTAACGAACTTGAAGGTGATGACTATACCCTTAACCGCAGCTTCCATACCGAACGCGGGCCGTGGGCACAAGCGGGATGGGCACTCTCCGAAGGATCATACAATAGACGGCCGGAGGTACAATATTCCGTTTCCGATGCTTCATCTGTGGAGATATACTATACGGATGACAACGGCACTACATGGGCCTACTGGGGTACCGATGAGAATGGAAACGGATCATGGATACCGGATTCCGACCTCCCTGGCCCGGGCACTTACAACTGGAACTGCAGAGCAATGGGATACGTAAACGAGCCCGTACCGGATGGACCGGAATTCATCGAATCCGAAGATTATCTACTCCTTGAAAGTACAGAGACCGTCGAGATCGAATCTACGATCCCAGATGATGGAGAAACGAGTGTGGGACTCAACGGAGATACTTACGCCATAGAGTTCACGGTGGACATGCAGAAAAAGAGGACACCAGACTCCAACCTACCGAATGTGAGCTGGTCATGGAGGTATGACGGCAGATGGTTGAACGGTTCATATGATGTATTGGAACCATCAACTACTTACTATGTCGACTTAGGTGCTGGCGATTTCCAAAGCATATCCGGAGCATATCTAACTGGAGATATGAATAGATCATTCACAACTAGGTCTGAAGACGAAACGGCCACCGGTACTGTCGAAGGTCAGGTAACTGATGAGAACGGAGATCCCATCGAGGGGGCGACGGTGACGATACCGGGTACGGATATCTCTACGACGACGGATGAAGACGGGTACTATACGCTGGAGGACGTTCCCGTAGGGGAACATACTGTGAAAATCACACACCCTGATTACGATGATCAGGAGAGCAGTGTGGACATAGAAGAAGGAGGGACCGAGGACACAGGAACAAGCCAGTTACCAGCAAAAGAAGGTGAAGCCGTCAAGGATTGGATGTTCATCGTAATTGCGATAATGATCGTTGTAGTTATCGTAGTTGTCTTGGCAGTATCCATGTCAAAGAGAAAACAACCTGTAGAACCTGAGATGGTACCGGAAGAAGAATCATTCGAAGAAGATATAGACGAAACGTGGGACGAGGAACCGGAAGACACTCTAGAGGATTGAATGCCATAAGCCATATCTAATCTCTTTAAGGGAGATAGGAACTTTACTGAGGGTCAAAGATAATATAAGTTAAAGAGGAAAGGGGTTAGTAAGTTACTGTCCATATCACTGGTTCGTCCGCATCGTTGTAGACCCAATAACCATTACCAGCACTCATTGTAACTGATGTGAGGTCGCTAATATAGTTGATATTGTATTCTTGTAATGCATCGAATACACCGATCTTGGTGACCTGGTTAGGTAGAGTCGAAGATGCCGTGGTTTCCGTATCAGACGGATAACCCACCATATTCCATCCAGGGTGTAATGTTATATCTGTAGTTGACGGAGAATAACCTTCCACTGTTAACGTGTCGTCCGCTGTTGCGTGTATCCACAATCCCATGGTGTGATTCCAATGTTCGAGGTTATTATAATGGTCTTGTCGACCTGTAGAGTATGTAAACCATTTAGAAATGCGTTCATCCCCTATTCGCCTCGAACCGTAGTACATAACCTTGTCATAGCTGCCCTCTATGCTGGATAGTACGGTTTCTAATGTTGTATCGCCGGGCTCGACGTTGAATGACACGAAATTCCAACCTTTTGCGTCACCGCCTTGATATATGTCGATATTGAACACATCCATGCTGTCACCTGGTTCTTGAATGGAATTGGTATTTTCTTCTTCTAAACCATTGTTACCTACAGACCTTACAACGTACCACCAGTATATGGAATCCGTCGTTCCTTTGTCTACATCTACGTAACTGTAGTTCACCGAACCATCCGCTGTCACGCTGTCAATAAGTGTTGTTGCATCCCAGGGTCCGCTCTGTTCCTCAGAGCGGTAGAGGTTGTAATGGCTAACTTCCGATGGATCGTCCGAGCTGGCATCCCACGTCACGAGGTTGTGATCAGTTCCTTCTTCGTCGAGGATCAACGCTTCCATGTAGATGTCATCTACACGCCATCCGGCACCATCGTAACCGTCATAGGCTTCAGTGCCTGCATCCCATCGGATGTAAACGGTTTCTCCGATATATGCTGTAAGGTTGAATGTCGCGGTGGTCCAATCGGACGTACCGCCCCATGCCTCCTCGCCACCGAGCGGATTGTTCCAAGAAGTGGGTACTGTTCCATCGTAACCCTCCTCAGGGGTTATAAGACTAAAATCCACACCGTTTGTAGATATCTTCACGTTACCGGCATCATACTGATATGAATCGCCAAAGTCACGCCAGTGCTGAAATGTGAGATCTACACCGTATTCATCATCAGCGTTAGATGGTATTGTGATTTCTGGAGAGGTCAGTGAACTCAGCATACCGTTGTTACTATCCTTGTTGAATGCGCCGTCGCCCCAATCCCATGAATTAGTTCCTGATGATGCTCCGTTACTACGTATCGCCCAGTCGCTGGCTTCAGCATGTGATACCTCCGTCGTGTAACCCAGATCACCACTTTCTACATCATCATCGAAGAGTGTCTGAACTGATTGGCCATAGTGATCAACCAAAAGATTTTGAGGTTGAGCTGGGGGCGTGCCAACGATAGTAAAGACCGCATCGCTTGTGTTCTCTCCGTAACGTCCCTGTGTATCATAGACACGTGCACGAACCAAACAATCGCTGCTGTTTTCATTGGGTACGGACCATGTATAACTTCCCGTATCCGCGAGTCCGTCCGCGATGGAAGTCCATGATGATCCGCCGTCCGCACTGTACCAAAGATCAACATGGTCTATTGTATCATTGCCCTCAATAGTACTCCAAGTGATTTCTTCAGAGGTCTCTGCATTGAAAGTCTCGCCTCCATCAGGCCTGGTAATAGTTATCTCTGGAGGATCTCCAGGAGGAGTAACGTCTCCCGTTATTATCAATGAAGGATCGCCCAAAAGGTGCCATGTTGCTGTTTCGTCGTCCCCTGCACTATCATGAACATCGTTCATATGCATACAACCATTGAATGCGATTCCACCGGTTGTGGTTTTCACATTATCTGCATACGACTCTGTGTAAAGATCCATCATCTCATTCTGACCCGTCATCGGGGGAACCCAAGCTTGATTCTTTGTTGAACCGAAGGCGGCTATACCGCCGGTGGGATCCCCATCACCATCTGTGGCTCGAATCCACGCCTCGGCAAAACATTCACTGTAATCAAAACTTCCTACCTGGCATGCTACCAATATAAAGAAGGCATGCATATAGGGGTTAGTCAGTGAGTTTATATCTGTGGCGGAAAAACCACTAGTAGCTACATATGTCTCAGACCCGTGACCACAATAATTTGCAATGTGCCGACCTTCATTGAATGCATCTGAAACCATTCCAGAAGTGGGATCACCGTCTGCATCATCTTCACCCTGGGAACCATCGTAGAACTCATCCACCCAGGTGTAGTCATAATCATAAAGTTGATCTCTGATCGCTCTCATGTGCTCCCAGTCTGCGGGATTAGAACCCTCGGAGGAGGCTATACCCGTTGCTTTCGTTCGCCAATCTTGTCCAGAATTCTGTTCATAATACACCGAGCGGTCAACCATGGTTTGTACATGGGCGATGGTGTCCGCAGAAAACCGTCCAACGAATATCTCGGGATAACAATCATCTCCCTCGATGAATGAGTAGCTCGGATCTGAATATTCGCTGCTATAAGTCAATGAAGGAATCCGATTCTCATCACCAACCAGCAGAACATATGTCAACCCGTTGTCATAATAATAATTTTCGATATAGTTGTCAATATCCGTACTTGTAGAGCCTACCTCTGACAGTGGGACAAGCTCTGTCGAGAGCCCTCTAGAATTCTTCCAGTCAACAAATGAAGTCATCTCACTTTCAAAATCATCGTCGCTTATAACCAGCATATTTCCTTCCTCTTCAACCGGTGTGTACCGTAATTGATTCAATTCCTCTTGATAGTTGATGAACTGCCTTTCATAAGTCGTTGCAAAATCCCGTTGAATTCTTTCTAAGGGGCTTGTATGGTGTAAAACGTTCTTACCGCCTTCTCCGACAGGAGTAATCTCTACATCCATTTGAGTGTACAATCTCAATCGATTTTCAGTAGGATGATATTGGAATGGGTAGAATTCCACCACTTGACCTCTAAAATCGCGTGCTATATAGGGCTCTCTCAAATGAACGATGTCTTTTGGATACCAGGCATCTATATCATACACCTTTCCGAACTCGTAAGGCACTTCCGATGGGTCCGGAAATTCGCTTCGGAGAAGATTTCCTTTTGAGGGGGCGATAAATATCGAATCGTACTCGATGTATTCCCCACCCGACACCGTAACATCCATCAGCTTATCGTCTGGGATGATAAGGCTTCTAGTGAGTACGGGTAGTTCGGGTTCGCCTTTTTCCATCAAATTCGATTCGCCTGGCAATCTTATTTTATAATATTCTTCATCTCGTATGTCGATCTTCTCTGTATCGAATCCTCGGACAGTGTAGCTCAGCTGGCTAACGTCTCCATCCTGGCTGTAGTATTCAACCGCCGTTTGCTCACCTTCCGCAACTAAAGGAAAGGAGAGATTTTCCGAATCGAGTTTTTTTAGTTCATAGTTTTTCTCAGTACCGAAGGTCATCGATACGAAACTCATGATTACAAGCATACTAATTAAAAAGGTCGCTACACATTTAAGTAAGTAGTTTTTTTTCATATTTTTCCCGCCTAAAGAGTTATAGAGTTACTACATATATAAAGGGGGAGGACATATAAAGACTCTTCTATTACATGTGTTAAGGATGAGTTATCCCAAATCCCACTGGAATGAAGGGGGTTCTATATGGTGTTTTTTTTCAGATATAATAAAGAAAGGAAGGGGGTTTTACTTTTCCAGATGAACGTCCATCTGCGGATAAGGTATGTTCAGACCCGCCTTGTCGTATGCCTCCTTGAGTGCTTTCTGCAGATCGAAGAACACATCCCAGTAGTCGTCCGTCCTAACCCATGGTCTAACCACCAATATGACGGCTGAATCCGCCATTGATTTTATCTTGACCACTGGTGCTGGATCCTTTAGCACTTTCTTGTGCCTTCGGAGAACGTTCATGGATGTTTTGATAGCCAGATTCAGATCGTCGTCGTAACCGACACCGGTTTCGATGTCCACTCTTCTTGTTTTGTTCATGGTATAATTGATTATATTTCCACCCCAGACAAGTTTGTTCGGTATGATAACTCGTTTGTTATCGACTGTGTTCATCTCAGTTAGGCTGATACCGACGTTCTTGATCTTTCCTTCCTCGCCGTTGATTTCCACGTGATCTCCGGCTTTGAACGGGCTTGTGACGGCTATCATCACTCCCGCCGCGATGTTGCTCAGGGTGTCTCCTAAAGCGAATCCGAGGACGAAACCGAGCACCACTGATACACTGACCAGTGCCGCGCCCATTTCCACGCCTAGGAATGACAATGCTATGCCGACGACGAAGATGTAAAGGATTATCCTCAGCATCCTCGTTAAAAATTCAGACAATATCTCCTTGACCTTCGCTCTAAGCAGAGCGTTTTTAATCGAGCGTGACACTATCTTGACGAGGATCATACCTACAACCAGTGTTATCAAGAACAACAAAATGTTCCACAAGCTGAAACCTAGGTAAGGTAATTTTTCCTGTAATCCGTAACCTACTATTTCTATCGCCATTTTTATTCCCTTAGTTGGTAAACAAATAACTGTTATTTATAATAGCTCTAATATGCTTTTAATACATCCCGAAAATACTTATTGTACGTAAATATGCACGGAGATATGTCCGAAGAAAAGGAAACGTCAATTAAAGATGTAGGCAAAGGAGAAAATATCAGGGTTAAACTAGCCGACTGGTTGGCTGATAAGAAGGGGGTCCCGAACGGCCTGGTTGAAGGAGAAGTTGAACGAGTAACGGATAAGGCTATCCTCATCAACGACGATTGGTTACCTAAGAGCCAGATCGAGAAAGCTTGGTTGATCTAATCCGGTTACACTAAAACCGTAAAGTCCCCCTTCTTAAGAGACCTTGCATCTGTTCTAGACGGATAAAGAACCAAAAGTATTTAGTACCCTACACAACATGTACAACCTAGTACATATAGATGTAGGAGGAGTTAAACTTGAAAACAAAACTTTTGTGCCTTGCGCTCGGTGTGTTATTTATAGCTGCAGCTGTAGCACCTATTTTTGGTAACGCCCACGCGAAAGAACGGCAGGATTATCATCCAGTCAAAGAATATGAAAACGGTATATCGATAGTTGAAGTAAAGACTACAGACCTGGAAACGGATCTGATCCAAGAGAATGAAAACACGAAAACAGAACAAATTGCTGATGAAGTAAACGATGTGAAAGGTACGGTTCGAGACACTGCCAGTTCTTTCACCTTGAATTATGCCCAGGGAGAAACCAACGATTATACATACACGCATACCTCGGATGATTCATATCACTCCGCTGAAGAGATGGACGGGGACTACGCCGGTGGAGGTGGGCCCCCTAACCATAAAACTCTACGAATGACTTACGACATACCCATTACCGCTAGCACTTCGGCACCATACGACCTATACATAGAAGCCTACGATGACGACAGCGAAGCTTTCTATGTGAGTTACACCGTCGGCGGTGCTGGTGGAGAATCACAGGTGATCACGATATCCAATACGGAATCGGTGCAGAGCTATACTCTTTCAGGAGTCAACTCCGGCGATACCGTGAACGTGGAAATTACCCAGCCAGATAAGGGCAACGGAGAAGCTAGAGGAAGGGTGTATATCGATCATCTTTATATTGAATCTACAGAAACATCTAATTATGACCTCCAGAACATCGGAACCTTATCAAGTGCTAACGGTGGCTGGAATTTTGTTTCTTTCAACGTGATAGCAGATGGTGATAATTACGCCCAGTCCGACGATCTGATTGAAATTTTAGAAGATACGGAATACGGCATCTCTGGAAGTTATGATAAATGCATGTTTTTCGATGCATCTACAAGCGAGTGGAAGACTTACATGGTTGGTAGATCATCTCATTACAACGACCTAAGCACCTGGGACAATACAGGCGGCCTTTGGATCCACATGACCGATGACGATGATCTGTCTGTTGAGGGAACGATGCCTACGGAGACGGATATAACCCTTTACCCAGGGTGGAACATGGTTTCTTATCCAAGCAACATACCGGGAAACAGTAATATACCTACTGAGGTCACGAAGATTGGATATCTAGATAGAGCACAGACATATGATATGACCTACAATTACGATCCACAAAATTATGAATTCACTCCGTGTGAGGGGTATTGGGTATATAACAGCGCTGACTACAGCGTTCTCTGGAGTGGCACGAACGATGTAACCGCACCTACGGTCTCATCTACCAGCCCGACGGACGGTGCAACGGGTGTATCCGTTTCAACCAACATCGTTATCACGTTCAGCGAAGAGATGGACCAAGCATCCGTCGAATCCGCGATCACAGTTTCACCTTCTTTCACATACTCCACGAGTTGGAACGCAGCGGGTGATCAGCTGACTTTGACTCCCGATAGTGATCTCGACAGCACGACTTCTTACACCATCGAAATATCGACGAATGCACAGGACATCGTGGGGAACAAGATGGAGTCACTTTACTCATTCTCGTTTACTACCGAAGATAATGTTCCACCGACCGTTTCCAGCACATCGCCGACTGATGGAAGTACATCTGTATCGATTTCAACAAATATAGATATAACATTCAGTGAGGAGATGGACCAAGCATCTACGGAGAACGCGTTCTCCATAGACAATGGAGTGACCGGTTCGTTCTCGTGGAACGCTGCTGGAACTACCATGACATTCAGCCCAGATTCAGATCTGAGCTTTTCTACCACTTACACTGTAACAGTTGATGGGACCGCCATGGATCTTGCAGGAAACACACTCGACGGAGACGGTGATGGAACGAGTGAAGGAAGCCCGACAGACGATTACACGTTCTCATTCACGACTTCTAGCAATTCACCTCCGGACGCACCGTTCAACCCGTCACCGACAGATGGAGCGACGGGGATCAACACGAGTCCGACTCTGACCGTTGATGTCACGGATCCAGATGGAGACAACATGGACGTTTATTTCTACGACGCTTCCGACGACAGCTTGATCGGGACGGACACGAATGTGAACAGCGGAGGGACGGCTAGTGTTACCTGGAGCGGACTTTCAGATGGAACGACATACGATTGGTACGCTGTTGCAGACGATGGTTTAGCGAACACTCAATCTACGACATGGTCTTTCACTACCGATTCGGGTGGTGATCCTGTGGAGTATTACGCTGTGTTAGTCGGCATCTCGGATTATGAGTACATCTCCGACCTGAGCTACTGCGACGAAGATGTAACTGATATCTACAACTGGTTGACCAGCCAATGGGACGCTGCGGGCTACACATATACAATAGAAGTATACGGAGACGGACATACAAACGATTATCCGATCTATACTGGAGATGCGTACGAAGTAAATGTGAAAGCTGCTCTTGATACGATGTACGGTAATGCAGACAGCAATGATGTGACAGTGTATACTACATCGGGTCACGGCGATGGTGACGGATCTGGTAGTTCATATCTGTGTCAATTAGCATGCGGATCGGGTTACGGTGGTGAAGACGGTGATTACTACGATACAGAACTCGATGACTCGGTCGCCACATCTACTGCAGCCACGAACTTCGTGTTCATCGACCACTGTTACGCAGGTGGCATGGGTCCAGAGCTTTTGGCCCTAGGGAATGCCGCTAATACGTATTGCACGACCACGTGTACAGAAGATGGGTACGGCTGGGACGATGGTACGAATAAAAACGGTGCCTGGACCTACCAGTACTTCGAATGGGGCTGGGTAGAAGGAAACGGACCGGATGACTGCGAAGGTAACTTCGTTGCAGCCCACGACGCATACCCCCACAGCGGTGGAGACGAACCACAGGAATTCGATGGAGATAACGGTTCGCCGACGTATATCTGGTAAAAAACCTATTCTTTCTTTTCCCTTTTATTTATGATAGTTCTTATTTTACGATAAATGCACGAAAGTTTATTTAAGTTAAAAAATAAGGGGGTTATATGCACCCGGTGATCCACGTAGCGATCTCATTGATCATAGGTCTCGTCTTCCTGATCCATTCGAGATTACGTTACAGCATAATCATCTCGTGTGCAATATTAGTGAATGTGATCATAGATTCAGATATTTTTCTTCTGAAAGCTGGGCTGGTTGAGCACCGGGTCTTTTCGACCGGCTTCGCCATGATATACATACCGCTGATATTGTTACTTGGAATTCACCTGTATGAAAGAAAAACCGATCGAAGTATATTGACCCGAATCACCCTGTTGGTCATTTTGATTTCATCCAGTCATCTTATAATGGATACATTCTACCCCTATGAAGTTGTTTATCTGTGGTATCCTTTCAACACAACGGAATACGTGTTGGATCAATCGTTGCTGCCCCTAGCCGTGATCGGATTCGCCTGTCTAGTCATCGTATTCAAATACATCGAATCGACAATATACCGGATGAACGAGGGGGGGGGATTGGTAAGAAGAAAGAGAAAGATAAAATACGGCCCAAGTCGCATCGACCCGTTTTTATCTGAAATAACATCCCGGTTGGATGACTTGGATGACGAGTAGGCACCATAAACAAAGTTTATAACACATTTATCCAATGAGGTAGATAGGTGATGTAAAATGCCGTTAGACTCTGATAGATGCCACTTCTGCGGGAAGTGGACAAAAGACTACACGAAGATAGGCGACCGTGCAGTATGTGAAAAATGCTTCGCAGAATTGGTCAAAAAGATCGGAGAAAAACTCTGAACCTTATTCTATTTCGATACCGTAGACCGTTTCCGGATTCTTTTTGTGGATGACGTAGACATCCTCTTCTTCCATCAAACCTTTTTCCAGCATCTGTTTTGTTCTTTTGGGAACTGTTTTTATTCCGAGGACAGCCCCTGGCCTGTTGGGGTCGTCTAAATAATCCGTTTCCATCATAAATCTCGTGCCCTGTCTCAGTGCGGATTCTATGTTTTTTGTGGAAGCTAGTACGGATGGGAAGATACCGTGGTTTTTATCCGTGTCAACTAGGGGTGGGCTGTAGTGCTTAACAACTTGATCACGTTTTAACCCCACTTCGTCAGCCATCTCGGCCAATTCTTTGCATACCTCGGGGGTGGTGCTTTCGGTATGCAACACCACCGGGTACCCGATATCGCCAGCTAGTTCCATACCTCTTTTCATTATCCGGTTAGATGCAGCCCGGATCTCGTCTGAAACGTCGAAATGGGGTCTACCGATCTCTCCGAGGGCTATGGCTTTTCCCTCTACAACATATTTAGATGCAAGCTCCATCCCTTCCAACAATATCTGCTCTGCCTTTTCTAAACCTACCTTTTCTTCTAAATTGATCAGATCTACCGGATATGGCCCTAGGGTAACATATATCTTCACACGGGTGGCTTTCATCGCCCTCTCGGCCAAGCTTATCGTCCTTTGATATATAGGTTCGTATCCGTTTTCATCCCATCTGCGAAGGTCATGGTAAGGTAAATGAGATACGACCAGATGCGTACCTCCGGCTCTCTCGAACTTCTTAACCGCCTCTACGTTATCTCCTCGTTCTTGGAGATGTATGTGGTTATCTAAAATAGGATATTCTTTAATGGATCAACCCCGCACCTTTCAGCTCCGCCTTTATGTGATCTACTGCTTCCTCCAGATCGCTTATCTCCTTTGCACCTGTGCAGACCATGTTTCCCGACCCGAACAAGAGCAGTACTACATCGGAATCCCGTAACCTATAAACTAGACCCGGGAACTGCTCCGGCTCGTATTCTACACGCTCCAAACCCAGTGTTATCGCTACGGAATTGAGATTTAGATCCACGCCCAAACCGTACGATGCAACGATATTCTGTACCGTCACTTCGATCTCGTCCGCAGTTTCTATATCGTGCTCTCTCAACAGGTTTTTGACCTTGTTTACACTGGCTCTCGCTTCCTCTGTTGTTTTTCCTCCCGTACAAACAACCTTTCCACTGGTGAACAGCAGTATAGCCGTTTTCGGTTTATCTACCCTGTAAACAAGACCTGGGAATTTTTCCGGATCATATTCAGATCCATCTAGTACCCTAGCAGCCTCTTCCAGATCTAACTTTCTCTCCATCGACGACGATGCAACCACGTTTTCTATCTTCAGACCTTCCATGATTATCCCTTCATTTAAATTCATTTAAATAGCTCTCCCTTAAAAAAGCATCGGGTTTATAAACCCTTCGAAGGATTATTTAGGTATACTTCGGGGATAAGATTAAAAACATCCCTCTTTTTTCCAACGGTGAAAACGTGACTGATATTGTCGTTGTCGGTGGTGGGCCCATCGGGCTTCGATTCGCCTCTGAATCAGCCAAAGCCGGACTGGATGTCTTGGTTCTGGAAGAACATAAGGTTATAGGTAAACCGGTTCAATGCGCTGGTTTGGTGAGTCCGAGAGTGATAGAGATGACCGACACCAAAAGTGTTGTTAGCAGAGAACATACATCCTTTATCCATCCACCGGAGGGGGAGCCGCTGAAATTGGAATCTGCTGAACCTAAAGCTGTGATCATAGAACGAACTGCCTTCGACAGGAGTATGGCTAGTAAAGCAGTGGAGGCCGGCGTCGAGATGAGATTGGGGGCGACCTTTTTAGATTCCGAATTCACTGGAGAAGAAAGGAAGATACGATATAAAGAGAACGGGAAGACCAGAGAGATATCATCTAGATTACTCATCGGTGCAGATGGTCCATTTTCGAGGGTTAGGAAAACAACGGGGTTGCCAGAACCAAGAGAATATCTGGCCGGACTTCAAGCGGTTATAGGTAGAAAGGCGGGGGGCGTCGAGATTTTTCTTGGCAAAGACATCACACCTGATTTTTTCGGGTGGTCGATACCACACCCATCGGGTTCACTGGTAGGTGTAGCTTCGAGCGACGGAAATGCGTTCAAGCACCTCGATAACTTGTTGGTCAAATTGAAATCTGAAAAAAGTGTTTTCGCACTCTACGCAGGTGTGATCCCGATCGGCAGATTAGACTCCGCCGTTGAAGACGGTGTTATGCTCATCGGTGATGCGGCCTGCCAGATAAAACCATTGTCCGGCGGGGGATTATACCCCGGGCTAAAATCGGCCGATTACTGCTGTGATGTGGCTGTAAAGTGCTTGAAGGGTGATAAAAATGACAGAGAGTCTATGAGAGAATACGACGATCTTTGGCAGGCGGATATCGGTAAAGAGATCTCTAAAGGGTTGTGGCTAAGACGCTTATTCAAGGGATTTAAGGATAAGGATCTAAACAATTTAATCTCTGCATTAAAAGAAGAAAGAGTAAAAAGTATCCTTGAAAACAGGGGCGATATCGATTACCCGTCAACGCTTACCAAGCCGGTTCTCAAGGCGTCGCCTAAACTGCTTAAATTTGCCGGACCACTGATTAAGAATCTCTTCCAGCCAGGGAAATGAATTGTACTCTTCCTGCATGTATAGCATGACGGCTAAAATTCCAAAAAATGCAGCAAACCCCCCGAGCATGTACTTGGGCCACTGTGGTATAGGTGTTTTAACGCTGAAACTCGTGTCCGGCAGTATCCCGTTCACACCGAGTGCGGTGATATTTATGCTGCCGGAGTAGTAGGGTTCATCGGGTACACCGGGTCTTTTCGTGGCGTTCTCCCACTCCGAATCGGTGAAGTAACCACGCGATCGCATCACGCTCAGATTACCCGTGGGCTCGTAAACGAATTCTATGGCGAATCTAACGAAGTAAACACCCTTTTCAGTATCTTCATTCGTCATGATCGTGTATTCGTTGGTATATGTATCGTTGCTGGTCAGTACGTTCAGTGAGAATGATGTCGAGGTCCCGCCGGACGACTTGAAAGTAGGGGGTTTTGTGACCTTGGATATCTCCTTTTCCATATCTAAATTGGCATATCCATATATCTCCGTGGTGAAAACTATGTTCGTAAAATCACCATCGTAGAGATTAGTGATATTGAAAGATAATTTTCCACTCTGGGATGGTCTGATGATCGGGGTCGAAAAATCGGATAGTATCTTATTCGCCTTACCCGGGTCTGAGACTTCAGTCACTTGGCTGTACACCGGTGAAGATACGAGAAATGATACAACCAGTAGAGCTGTGAGCAGAGCGGATATCTTTCTGACCATTGTGCTTAAAGTTACGAATAGGTATAAAATACTTATGTGAGTAAATGTAGAATATATACGATGAAAGACGTCTTCGACGTTCTAAAAGTGCCTAAGGACGAAGGGGAGAAGAAACTCCAGGAAGTTAAAACAAGGGGTATTCTAGACCCGAATAGAAAGATCGAACATGATAGTGGTTTTCTTTTTATCCCGGTGATAAAGGGTGGGAACACGGGTTCCTATGAACTTGAGAAGAGGGAAGGTCAGAAGACACCTTTCGATAAAGTTGTTGATGATGTAGAAATCGATGATAAATTAATTCCTTTACTACCGTCGAGATGGGAGGCTATCGGAGATGTTTTACTGATCAAACTCGATGAACCATTGATACAGTACAAGGGGGAGGTCGGGAGGGCTTACGCTGAAACACTTGATATGAAAACCGTTCTCCTACAAGGAAGGATCAGTGGTAAAAAGAGAGAACCGAAAACGGAGATTATCTACGGAAGGGATACGGAAACAGTGCATACGGAGAACGCTATAAAATACAAGATGGACGTCGCAAAGGTCATGTTCTCCAGTGGGAACGTAGATGAAAGGATTAGGATGGGGGGGCTCGATGTCCAGGGGGAGATCGTAGTGGATATGTTCTCTGGGATCGGGTACTTCTCTCTACCCTTGGCTGTGTATGGACGTGCATTGGATATCCATTCCCTGGAGATCAATCCGACGGCATATCATTACTTGCAGGAAAACGTACATATCAATAATGTTGAAGATGTCGTTCATCCATGGCTCGGTGACAATAGGGATTTTTCATTGGAACAAAACGCAGATCGGGTGGTGATGGGGTATCTTCACGACACACACAAATATCTTCCAAAGGCTTTGGAATTTTTAGGCGGTCGAGGTATGATACACTATCATTCATTGTGTAAAGACATCGAATACCCACAAAAGTTAGATGATGAAATAAAAGGATCTATAGATCTGGATTGTTCGGTATCACAGCACAAGATAATCAAGTCCTATGCACCGCACATCTATCATACTGTGACCGACATACGCGTGGGCTAATCATTTTTCTTTAACTCGTCTTCCGCTTCGTCCCTGAGTACGTATTTCTGGACCTTCCCGCTTGCGGTGCGGGGAAGTTCGTTTACTACCTTCACCTTCCTTGGAACCTTATAGTTGGCTATGGATGATTTACAGGCCTCGATGATGTCACCTGATTCTATTTCAGCGCCTTTTTTTGGAACCACGTATGCAAGTACGATTTCACCCATATTGGGGTCTTCGGTACCGATAACCGCCGCATCCTGTACACCTTCTAATGTGAACAAAAATTCTTCGATCTCCCTTGGATAGACGTTGAATCCACCGACGATTATCATGTCCTTTTTTCTGCCGGTCACATAAACGTAGCCGTCATCGTCCTTTTTACCGAGGTCCCCCGTGTAATACCAGCCCTCTTCGTCGATGACTTCGTCGGTTTTATCCTCCATCTTGTAGTATCCTTTCATCACATCGCCCTTTACGGCGATCTCTCCGATCTCTTCAGTAGGGAGCTCGTTCCTATCCCCATCTACGATCTTGACTTTTACGTGGGGAAGCGGTCTTCCAACGCTTTCCGCCCTAATTCCAGGAGGGTCGTCGTATCGAGTGAGTGTTATAAGTGGTGACGTTTCAGTTATACCGTAACCGATACACACATTGCAGCCCATATCGTTGATAATACCTTTGACGACTTCGATGGGACAGGGCGCTCCGCCCATCATGCCGGATCTCAGAGAGGAGAGATCATAATGGTTTGGATGTTTACGATACTCTTCCAGTTCCTGTATGAACATAGCTGGAACACCGAAATCCATGGTGCAGTCATGCTCGGACATTAACTTTAGTGCTTCTTTTGAATCGAATACATCCTGGAGAACTATGGAGGCGCCGTAAGTGAACGGAGCGAGAGTTCCGAGTACCAGACCGAACGAGTGGAACAAGGGTAAAGGCGTGTAATACCTATCTTCTTCCGTGACCTCCATGACCCGTCCGGTCACTCTAGCGTTGTTGATTATGTTGATGTGTCTAAGCTGTGCGCCTTTGGGCTGTCCAGTTGTTCCCGACGTGTAGAGGATGATGGCTGGATCTTCCCCATCGATAGTCTTATTCCTGTTTATTAGTTCAGAATTATCCTGCCAGTCTTCCCCCGTTTCAAGCATCTCTTCATATGTTATCGTAGGGGTTTCGATTCTGTCAGGATCGCCGTTATAAGTGATCACACGTTCCAACGTATCAAGGTCTTCTTCCACTTGATTGAGCATTTCGATATAATCGTACTTGAGGAAACGACCGACGGAGAAAAGGAATTTTGAATCCGAGTTGTTCATTATATACCTGACTTCGTGAGCCTTGTAACGGGTGTTCATGGGTACCGCCACCCCTCCGGCGATGGTTATTCCGAAGAAAAGAACGTGGAAAACATGGTTGTTTGGCATCCAAACACCGACGTGATCGCCTTTTTCCAACCCCATGTCTAGAAGTGCTGAAGCCACTCGATGAGATCTTTCATAGAGTTCAGCATAACTCACTTCATTTTCTTTGAAGAGGACTGCCGGGCGATCATAGAATTTTTCATTTGCATGCTCAAGGAGGCCTACGGTTGTTTTTACGTTTTCAACAGAATACATTTTATTACCCGAGATATTTTAAGTTGAATACGGTGACTGGAGAGGGTTATATTAATCTTATTAATGGTTAACATAGATTAAGATTAAAAAATATTATATCCAATGGACCCTTACAGAACGTGGTGAACAAATGCCGTTATGTCCTCACTGCGGATATTACTACGAAGAAGGAGAATTGTATAACAACACGTGTCCAAGATGCAGGAATCAAGTTGAAGATGAAGCATCGAAATTGTGGGGGCGGGATCGAAGGGGGGGTGATGTGAAAGGGTCTTTTAAGATTTCTTTTGAGATACTTAAAAGCAATATCGGATCCTTTGCGATATTTTGGCTCATACCGTTAGCTCTATCCATTGGATTAGCAGTTTACCAATTACACTCATTCTCCAGCATGACATCCAATTACTCTACTGAGGACCCCGCTGCGATGTACAACAGCATGATGAAAATATATCTAACCATGATACCATTAGGTCTTTTACAGTGGGTACTCCAACTATTGTTTATCGGCGGTGTAGTCGGAATGGCGAAACAGGGCTTTGAAACCGGGAAGACAGACATAACAAAGGGATTTTCTGTTATGAAAAAGTATCCAATCGGCATCGTCGGGGCCGGTATAATCCTACAGATGGTGGTTTCCTTCGGTCTTTGCTTGTGTGTCATACCTGGACTCTTGTTTTGCTATTGGTGGCTTTTCACGATTCCCGCGATAGTTGTCGAGGGGAAGAATATTTCATCCGCTATGGAGAGAAGTAAAAATTTCGCTAAAAATTTCAAGACAGGTAAATTCACCGCTACGCTTGTCGTGATAGCGCTCCTGTTGATCATTCCTCCATTGATTTTGGGTGTCGGTATGTCGTCCATGAACCCTTTTAGAGGTGGGGATTATACTGGGGATTCTGAAACACCGGCTTTCGAATTTACATACGAACAAGTAGCGACGCAAATCGCAGTCCAGATAATTTCCGCATTTGTACTGATATTTGCATCGATCACCATAACAGTACATTTCCTCAGGAATGCATACACTGCTTACACTCCCTTCCAACAAGACGTTTCTTTTAAACCGCCGCCTCCACCCGTTAATTATAATTATTGACCATCAACATAACAAATATGGTGCTTGAAATGAAAGAAGCGATGTTCTGGGAAGAGGAAGGAGGCAAAGTTCGGTGCAATCTCTGTCCACACCATTGTTTGATCGGAGACGGTGAGAGAGGGATATGCAATGTGAGGGAAAATAGAGAAGGGACATTATACTCCATAATCTACGGGAAGGCAGCTTCACTTGCACTGGATCCCATCGAAAAGAAACCTCTTTATCATTTCCACCCCGGTACTCAAGTGCTGTCATACGGGACGACGGGGTGTAATTTAAGCTGTCTTTTCTGTCAGAATGCTTCCCTATCCAACGGCAACCCTGAAAGCCCGTACCTAAGTGAGTACAGTGTCCAGGAGATGGTGCAAAAAGCTCTTCAGCATGCCGGTATAGCTTGGACCTACAACGAACCTACGGTAGCCTATGAATTCAGTTATGACGTTTCCAAGGAATTAAAAGAATGCGGAGGCGGGTACAGTGTCTACGTCACCAACGGCTACATCGAAGAAGAACCCTTGAAAAAATTGGCCCCTTATTTGGATGCCATGAACATCGATATAAAAGCGTTCCACGACGAGTTCTACAGGAAGATCGTAGGAGGCGAGCTCCAGCCGGTTTTGGATACAGCGAAACGAGCGCTCAAGTTGGGTATCCACGTGGAATTGACTTATCTGATAATACCGCAGCACAACGATAGTCCAGAAGAATTGAGTGAATTCGCTCAATGGGTGGTGGATGAGATGGGGGAAGAAACTGTGACTCACTTCTCTAGGTTCCACCCAGATCACAAGATGAGGGATGTGCCTCCAACACCTAAGGACAAGATGGAGAAGGCGAAGAATATCGCAAAGGAAGTCGGCATCAAATACGTGTATTTGGGGAATCTGCCCTCGGACAACGATACACGGTGTCCGAACTGTGGAGAAATCGTTCTTAAAAGGTCTTACTTTTCATCAGGAGAGATCACGTTGAAGGATGGTAAATGTCCGAACTGCGGAGAGAATATTCCGATGATCTATTGATGTTTTATAACACGTCACAAGATATTTGGTACTCTTTTTCTCTACCCTTGTTTTGAGTTCTGATCCTCTCGACGGCTTTTTCCCGGCTACTTTCAGATGTGATCAAGACGACGTCCAGCCCTCTCTCTGCAGCGTTGATGGCCGATTCGATGGGGGAAAATACGATATCGGGCTCTATACCAGCTTCCTTCAATATCCCATACTGCCCCTCCCCTGTTACACCTACCAGATCAAAAGAAATGTTTTGAAGTTGTTTTTCTAAGTTTTCTCTCACGTCATCGATCTTACCGGTAACGTCGGATTTGATAAGAAAGATGGTGCCCAACTCCATCTCCGTGATCCCGTGTAACCCACCCACTTGGAGCGGCTGACCCTTTTTTACGCCCTGTAGGGCTTTTCCCATAGAAGAAGATTCAGCCTTTGACGCGTGAAGGAATCCGTTCTTCATGTAGAGGCCCACGCGCTCTCCTTTTTCGATGTCTTCATCCGCTATAGCGGTGCAGTTGGATATTATCTCTATACTCCTGACGGCATCATCGAGAAATGCGCTTAACTCCGACAATATATCTCTAACGAATTCCATCCCGTCGGGTGTTGGGTGATAATAATCTCCAGATTTATCCATCAAGCCGTCACTTACCATTTCTGAGATGTAGTTGGACACACCCTGTTCCGTCATATCGTACTCCCGTGCGATCTCGGCCAGCTTGTTCGGTTTGTTCAGTGAAGAGTAATACAGTATCAGGAACTTTGTTACCTTTTTCTTATCTCTGAGGAGTTTCATGTTCGTAGTATGAATTGTATCGAGATATAATAGGGTTTTGCAAACTAAAGTAAAATTTAAATAATTAAAACTTATTTGGTTGTAGCGGTGTTTGAATTGTTAAAAAGATATCTTACAATAGCCTTGTTCGTTATCATGATGTGTGTCCCTGGACTCGTTAATTTCGACAATGTTTCAGCGGAAGATAATGCCATAAACATAACTGATGCTAGAGGTGAAACAGTGGAGTTTGAATCCCCTCCAAATAGGATCGTTTCCTTCATTCCATCCAACACGGAAATCCTCTATTATCTTGGGCTGGGAGAATATGTGGTTGGAACGGATGATTTTAGCAACTATCCTGAGGAAGTCATGAGTCTACCGAAGGTCGGAGATTCTTTCAGTGTAAACTACGAAAAGATCGTGAATCTGTCGGCTGATGTCGTGGTGATACCTGCTTACAGCGGCGATGTGATAGATACGCTCGAGATTTACAACCAGACCATCGTTGCAACAAGCTCTACGACCGTGGACGACATATACTCGGACATGAAGATGCTGGGAAAGATGTGTGGGGTCGACGATGTGGCTGAAAACAAAGCAGATGGATTGAAGGCACAGATGGAAGATATGAAGGCCGAGGGAGATGAAATAGAAGATGAAAACATCGATGTTCTTTACATGACCTACACGGATCCGATCTACGTTCCGGGCGGAGACACGTTCCAGGACACGTTGATCTCAAACGCCGGTGGACACAATATAGCTTCAAATAAAACCGGGTGGCCGACCTTCAGCGAAGAAGAGGTCTTGGCGGCCGATCCCGACGTGATTATAGCTCCCGAGAGCTTGAATAGTTCTGTTAATGAATTGATTGAAAAAGACGTCTGGAAGGAGATCTCAGCGGTAAAGAACGACCACGTTTACTTCGTGGATGATGATATAATGTCAAGGCCGGGCCCCAGGGTGGTAGATGCACAACAGAACCTTTTAGATATAATGAGGGAAGTAGAGGCTAGCGAGGACGATGGAGACGGTGATTCCGACATCCCTGCCCCAGGTTTTCATTTGATGATGGTCGTAATCATATCCAGTGCACTTATATCCATACTGAGAAAGAGGAGATATGGCTAGAATATCTAATATAGGTCATCGGAAATTTATCCTACTAGTATCTGCATTACTGTTAATTACTTCCGTAATAGCCTGTTCCGTGGGCTCTGTGAAGATACCTTTCTCGGACGTTATCCATATCCTGTTATCTAGGATCCCCGTTCTTGAAGATTATTCAAAGGACGTGAGTGGAACTTACGAGATCATAGTGATTTTGATCCGTATCCCGAGGATACTGCTGGGCATTTTAGCAGGGTTTGGACTGGCCGTTGCCGGTACGTCCATGCAGGGCGTATTCAAAAATCCCATGGCATCTCCGTTTATCTTAGGTGCATCTGCAGGTGCTTCGCTCGGAGCGGCCTTGGGGATCTACTTTGGTGTTGGGATATTCGCCCTGCCTTTCTTTGCGTTTGCATTCGCTATGGGGGCTGCTATGTTGGTCTTTCTCATAGGTAGAGCCGGGGGTAGAACGGAGATTACCACCCTCCTATTAGCAGGATTGGCCATAAATTTTCTGATGGGGGCCTTATACGGGGCGGTGTGGTACCTTTCGCCGACCTGGAAAAGGATCGGGATAACGAGGTGGATATGGGGGAGTTTGAACGGTACGATTTGGGATGAGATATACATCGTACTGCCAATCGTAATATTCGCTTCCGCCGCTTTGTACGCATATTCTAGAGATCTCAATGTTATCCAGCTCGGTGAAGAGTCTGCCATTCATTTGGGCATCGAGGTGGAGAGTGTTAAATTGATTCAACTCGGACTGGCCAGTTTTCTTACTGCCGCCGTGATTTCATTTACCGGTGTCATCGGCTTCGTCGGCTTGATAATACCACACGCGGCGCGCCTTATCGTGGGACCTGACCATAAAAAACTGTTCCCTGCGTCAGCTCTTTTAGGGGGTCTGTTTTTGCTGGTTTGTGATACGATCTCTCGCCTGAGCGGTGTTCTACCCAGGGGGGAGATGCCAGTTGGCATAATTACCGGATTGATAGGTGTGCCCTTCTTCCTTTATCTTCTGGTCAAAAAGAGAGGTGATACGGGATGGTGATCTTAAAGGCCGAAGATGTTGTGTCAGGATATGACACCGAAAAGGCCATCGATGGAATCGACTTAAAAATCAAAAAAGGCGATTTTGTCGGAATCATAGGACCAAATGGATGCGGTAAATCCACACTGATCAGAGCACTTACAAAAGTATTGAGGTTATGGGGCGGCCGGGTTTTACTCCATGGAGAAGATATAGAAGATATGACGAGGAACGACATAGCTAGGAAGATTTCCGTTGTTCCACAGGACACTTATGTCTCGTTTCCGTTCTCGGTCGAAGACCTAGTTCTCATGGGAAGAACACCTTACCTTGGTCGGTTCGAATCACCATCGGAAAGGGACGTTGAGATAGTAAATCGATCGCTGAAAAATGTGAATTGCCTGCATCTCAAGGAAAGGAAAGTTACAGAATTGTCCGGAGGGGAGATGCAGCGCGTTGTGCTTGCCAAAGCTCTTGCCCAGAAACCCGAGGTACTCATATTGGATGAAGCCACTTCGCATCTCGACATAGGTCATAAAATAGAAGTGATGGAACTCATTTCTAAGAAAAATATTGCCGATGGGCTCTCAGTCATATCGATCCACCACAATCTTAACCTGGCCGCGAGATACTGTAAAAGATTGATCCTTATGGACGACGGGAGAGTTTTCTCTGAAGGTAGGCCCAGAGAAGTTCTAAAGCCGTCCAACCTGAGGGCACATTACGGTTTAGAGGCGGAAGTGCACGAAAACCCAAGGGACGGATCATTGTATATAACCCCTTTAAAAAAGCAAGCCGCCCCGGCGGAGAAAAATATTAAAATTCATGTGGTCTGCGGCGGCGGGACTTCAAGAAACTTGTTTAAAAATTTGATCGATAACGGTTATGAGGTTTCTACAGGTGTGTTGAACATCATGGATTCCGATTATGAGAAAGCGGATTATTTCGACATGGATACAGTTATTGAGGCTCCATTTTCATCTATAAGTGAAGAAAAATACCATGAAAATTTGACGATGATTAAAGACGCCGACGTGGTTGTAGTTACAGATTTTCCAGTGGGGAAGGGAAACCTAAAAAATCTAGGATGCGCTCTCGAAGCTGTGAAGCTAAACAAAAAAATCATCATCCTCGACCATCAAGATCTTAAGAAAAGAGATTATACAGGAGGAGAGGCCGGGAAAATATTTTCTCGATTAAAGAGATATGAAGATGCCCTTTTCGTCGATAACCTTGAAGATATCATTTCCCACATAGAATGTCAATATAGTCGCCCCAATAATTAAATACCTCCCTTTTGTATAAACGGTTCATACCATCAAGGTATATAAATACGAATAATAGAGGTGTTATGTAATGGGACTAGGATTTGGTGTTTCCCCTCCGGTAAAAGAGGGAGAAACGTATGATGTTACCATAGAAGATATAGGAAAAGAAGGTGACGGAGTCGCTAAAATAGAGAATTTCGTCGTGTTCATACCGGACACGAAAGTGGGCGACGAAGTCGAGATAAAGATAACGAAGGTCCTCAGGACTTTAGCCTTCGGAGAAGTCGTAGGCGAAGGCGATGTTTCAGAAGATGAGGAAGCAGAAGAAGTCGCAGAGGAAGAACCTGAAGAAGAGGAAGTAGATGAAGAAGAGGAAGAGGACATAGACACGATAGAATTGTAAGATCAAGTCGACTGAAAGGATACTGAAATATTCTAAACCCCTTTCAAAACCTTTTTATTATTTTATTACATCCTATCACCATGGATATAAGTAAACTGGGTGTTTTCGGACACACCGCCTATGATATAATAATGAAAGTAGATACACTCCCTGAAAGGAACACATCTACAGCGGTTGAAACACGTGTTCTTAAGTACGGTGGGACCGGGGCGAATATTGCAACAGCCGCATCCCTGCTCGGTGTGGAGACGAGGTTGGCTTCCTTCGTCGGTGAAGACATCTCGGAGGACTACAAGAGTTCATTGACCGGAGCGGGTGTGAATATCCATGACCTGACCGTTATCGAAGGAGAAAATACCCCAACCTGTTGGATACTTTCAGAAGAAGGGGGGGCTCAGATGGCGATCATCGACCAAGGGGCAGTAAAAAAATGCGGCGATAGGGCGGTACAGAAAGACACCATCCGTGGGTCGGACATTGTTCATATAGGGACTGGCGATATAGATTATTACAATAAAGTTTTGGATACCGCAAAGGGTATGGACAAAACTATTGCCTTTGATCCCGCACAGGAGTTGAGGTACGTCCACACACCTGATTCATTCGCACACTTCCTTAAAAATTCTGATTTCTTTTTCTGCAATGAAGGTGAATTCGAGGTGGCAAAAGATTACTTGGGCATAGATGAAGAAGATGAGATGCTGGAATGGGTCGATGTTCTTGTCATCACCCTGGGAAAGGCGGGCAGCAAGTTGGTGACAAGAGGGGCATGTGAAGGGATACCGACATACGAACCCGATAGAATCTCTGATCCTACGGGTGCTGGAGATGCCTATCGGGCGGGGTTTTACGCCGCCTTGTCGAGAAATTTTTCTCTAGTGGATTCCTGCCATATCGCATCAGCCAGAGCTAGTTATGCCTTAGAAACCGACGGCCCACAGGATGGCAACATAACATGGAAAATGGTCAAAGAAAGGGTCAATAAAGGTAAAATAATCGCAATCGATTAATAAGATTATGTTAATATAGCGTTAATAAATCAGGTGTGTTCATTGATAAGCAAAGAAGATTTCTTGGCCCAGATAGAAAAAATGAGCAGAGAACGTTTCCTCAACCTTTCGATCAAACTCCTGGATGAGATGGGGTTTGAGCTCACATCGGCTAGAAGTTTCGGTGGTGATTTTGAGGCCGAAGCCGAGATGAAGAAGGGAGAGAAAATTCTCGAATACGTTGTTAGGATCTCCCGTTCTGGAGGTGACCCAAGCAAAGAGGTCGATGGGCTAGAAACGGTTCTTGGGCCCGGCGTGATGGGTCTGTATATTACAACTTCGAATGTGGATGAGCAGCTAGCCAAGGATACGAAGGTAGATGTGGCCGATGCGGAAAATTTCTATAAGCTTGCCAAAGAGTATGACCTCCTTTCGGATTTCGACGGGACTGGGGAATCGGATAGGTCACTCCCCAGTGCATCAGAAGCGGACCGCATGATCGATTGGGGGGACGAGTTCTTCGAGGATAGAAACTATACAAAAGCTCTTGAGTACTATGATAAAGCTATCGAAATGAAACCGGATTCGATGAGTGCTAGAACTAAAAAGGCCGAGGTTCTTTTACAAAGGGGGGAACCTGAAAAAGTGGTTAACACCCTTCTTGATGCACTAGATAGGAACATCGAAAGTCCAAACGGTTGGACCGTTCTAGGTAGAGCTTATCACGACATGGGTAAGTACGAAGACGAAATTGAAGCGTATGATAGAGCGCTTGACATTAACGAAGACCACACGGATGCTTGGAAGAACAAGGGAGCTACACTGTATGAGAAAGGGATGTACGACGAAGCGCAGCTTTGCTTCGACCGCATCCTAGAAGTCGAACCAAAGGATGAAAGTGCTTGGAACAACAAAGGACTTTGTCTCTTTAAGAAAAACGATCTCCGGGGCGCATTGAATGCGGTCAATAATGCTCTTTCTATAAACCCTGATTTTATAGATGCGCTTCTAAACAAGGCACTGATACTGGAGAACCAAAATAAGATTTCGAGAGCACTACGTGTGGCTGAAAAACTGACTTCACTTAGGCCTGATAACTCATCGTTTAGGTACATCAAAGCCGCTTACTTAGAGGCTGTTGGCGAGTACGAAGAAGCTCTAAAAGAAGTGAATAACGCGATACGTCTGGACCCGAGTAACAAACGAGCGATCACATTGAGAGAGCGTTTGAGAACGCATTTGGAAAACCTTTCCAAGGAGGTGGAAGAAGGGAGAAGGGAAAGTGAAGATGTGGAGAGACAACTAGAGCATGAAAAGAGTTATCTTGCCCATAGAATCGAGAAGATGGAAAAAGAAATTGAGAAATTAAAATCACTTCGATCCGTTCAAGAAGATGCTGGACCGTCGGCTGAAGAAGGTGGAGTAGAACTCAGAAAGGAGCTTGTTGAGAAAGACAGAGAATTGGACGAACTAAGAGAAGAGAAAACTAGGCTGGAAAACGAGGTCCAAAAACAACTTGAAGACCAGGAAATCGTCACCGAATTGGAGGGGCACGAGGAGGAAATGGGCAAACTCAAAGAAGAAAGGGGATCATTAAGAGAGGCGATAGACGACGATAGGGATGAATTAGATGAATTAAGGGCTGAAAGGGAGGCGCTGGAGAACGAAGTTGAAAAACTTCAAAGAAAACGGGAAGAAAAGGCAGAGGAAGGGATGAAAAGGAAAGAGGAAGTCGAGGATGAGCTTAAAAGTAAACAAAGAGAGATGGAAGAGCTCGAGAAACGCAGAGAAGAAGTTTCCTCGGACTTAGAAGCAAGGGAATCTGAAATCGATGAACTTGAAAGTAAAAAAAAGAGATTGGAGAGTGAGATAAAAAGGATGGAGGAAGAAAAGAAGGTCCGGGAAAAAAGGAAGAGGGAGACCTATGAAAGATTAAAGAGGATAAGAGAAGAAGAGAGAAAGAAAAATACAAAACAAATTAAGAAAAAGGCTACATTACTGTGGAAGATGGACGAGGCCCAGAAAGCTTTGAAGTTGATCGGGGGGTCGGAAAACGAGGAATTTATGAATTTGATCGGGTGCTGTGAATACGATTCAAACCAAATCGGAGCCGCGGTGACGATCTTCGACGATCTAGATCGATTAGATGCACTCATCAACCTTGAAGAGATGTACTTTGAATTAGGACAATACCACAAGAGCTCCAGTGTGTTGGGTGAGATTGTAAGAACCCGCAGCCGTGCTACAAACAAGAACACGTTATGGGAAAAAAGGGGAGAGGTTTTAAGAAGACTAAATAAACACAGAGAGGCATTGGAATCATATATGAAATCTTCTGAACTATCTGATGGTATGATCGAAGATTTTGTGGCAACCGGTTCTAGATGCAATGTTTTCCTTGTAGACATGGATGAAGAAATCAAAAGATTAGAAAACATACTAAAAGAGAACGACTCGATAATATTACAAAACCTCCTTGGAAGCTACTATTACAAACAACGTAAATACAAAAAGGCGATCAAAATATTTAGGGGGATAGGGGGACACGAGAACGGTGGGTTTTACAACAATATTGGATGCTCAGCTTACCAATTAGAGAGATACGGTGAAGCGCTATCTGCGTTTGAAAAGGCAAACAAGATGAATCCTGACGACCCAGACTACATAAATAATCTTGGATTCTGTCAGCTTCAAAGGAATCTTGTAGAAGCGGCAAGGGAAAATTTCGAGAGGGCAGTTGAATTGGACCCAGAGGACCCCGTTAGTTGGTACAATCTAGGCGTCGCTTTGAAAAGATTGGACAAGAGCGATTGGAAAGAGAAGATCGATAAATCATTGGAGTTAGATCCGAATTTTGAAGAAGCAAAAAGGATAAAAAATATTTCGTGAAAATAGGTGCGGCTGCGTTGGAAAATAATGTATTTTCCACTGAGCGGGACTTGTGAAAAGTCCTCCTGCCGGGATTCAACCAAAATGTAAACATTTTCGTAACTCACTAATCAAAGATTAGTTCGTCGAACCAAGGTTCTCATCCCGGCCGAAGATGCGGCTGCCGGGATTCGAACCCGGGCAGCAAGCTTGGGAAGCTTGAGTCCTAACCAGGCTGGACCACAGCCGCAATTCAAGGGAGGGGGGGCATGATTTCCTGTGGAAAACGGTAAGAAGGGGGGGGGGGGGTTTACGTATAGGTGAGTTTTCATCTTTTGATATTATACTCATCCTCTTTTTCCATGACCCGGTTTTCATATTTTGGACCCAAAGAGAGGGCTAGTGTTTCTATCCTTGCTATGTTTTTGATGAACTTTCTCTTACTTCCCGATTCCATCAATTCGTTGAACTCTTTTACTTTCTTCGTCCTATCGATGAGAAACCATCCGAAAATCAACAGTAAAAAGCCTCCGATACCCAACAACCAGTACGTCCAGTTGCCAAGCTTTTCTGTAAAGTCTGAAATCACTTCTGGAGAATGGTCCGGTATGAGAACATCAAAAAAACCGAAGAAGAACATTATGGCTCCCGCGATAACTAAAATAATCGACAACTGCATTTGATATTTATAGAGGAATCTGTTGAAATTCATAGAGTGTAATAAAAAAATTAGGTACTTAAATCTTTTTAGTGAATAATTGATTTGTTAACCGTTGTTACAAGTGAGACTCCTATTACAAACCTAAATGGTATCAGAAATTGAATATCTAATCTAATTTGGATAAATATTCTAACCGGTTGGAGAATTAGGCCTGTACACTTCTATTAAAAAACCAATCTTATTCGTGTGAATGCAGATTGTAGAAGGCCCTCTCCACCACCTCGCTTAACGCTGGATGTATGTGCATGCTTCGATAGATGGGGATAAACGTTCGATCGTCCGTATACATAAGGTTGATAATCTCCTGTATCAACACAGAAGCCTGCGGTCCGATTATGTGGGCGCCCAATATCCTATATGTTTTACTCTCTACTATCACTTTGACAAAATAATCTTTTACACCCATGGCTTCTCCTTTACCGGTATCTTCATACTTGTAGTACCCTATAAGAACGTCATGCTTTTCTTTAGCTTCTTTTTCTTTCATACCAACTGTTGCGACTTCGGGATAGGTGAAAATGGCGTGTGGTACCGCGTGATAATCCACTTTGATCTTTTCTCCGTCTCCAAAGGCATTTTGGTATACCGCTCTAACCTCTTTATTCGCCATGTGTTTGAACATATATTTACCCGTTGCATCCCCTAAGGAATAGATATTTTTCTTTGACGTTTGTAGATATTCGTTAACCTTGATCCACCCCCTTTCATCCGTTTTCACCCCAGTCTTTTCTGGTTTTAAAATATCCGAGTTGGACCTTCTACCAGTTGCGATTAGTATCTCGTTGGCCTTCACTTCGATCTCATCGCCGTCTTTACCCCTTGCTTTTACTAACTTTTTACCGAATCCTTTACTGGCTTCATTCACTTCAAAACCGGTATAAATCTTCATGTATTTTGACAACTTACTTTTAAGGAGATCCGATACTTCCGGTTCTTCTTCTGGAACGAACTGCTGATTCCTGCCTACGATCGTCACGTCGGCCCCCATCATCGCCAAAAAATAACCGTATTCTGCTGCTATATACCCTCCCCCGACGACAACAACACTTTTCGGAAGAGAATCTAAATGCAAAAGGGACTTAGAATTAAGATATCCAACTTCTTTCAGACCTTTAACGGGGGGTATGGACGGTCTAGAACCAGCACCCAAGATGAATATATCCCCTCTTATCTTTTTTCCTCCCACGTCCATGGTGTAATCGTCTATGAATTCTCCTTTACTATGGTAAAAATCGAATCCATCGGTTGATTTTAGGCCGTGCGTTATGGATTTGATATCGTTATCGATCTTATTTCTCATCCTCTTCATAACATAGCTGAAATCCACATTTTTGATCTTGACATCTATTCCGAATTTTTTTGCTTCTCTTACGTGATTCACCATCTCCGCGGGATAAAGTATCATCTTCGACGGTATACAACCTCTGGTTAGACAGATACCCCCTGGGATATCGTTTTCTACCACCGCAATATCCAATTCGGGCCTCTCCGCAACCAGCTGTGAAACTATGTTCGTGCCTGACCCAGTCCCTATAGCTACCACATCGTACTCCTTCATGAGTTTTGTAACACGAACAGATTTAATATAATTACCCCGAAAATAACAAGTGTTATAGATAAAAATTTAAAAGAAGGGAGCATTTACATAGGATATGAAAGAAACACCACTTCACTCAAAACACATAGAGAACGGAGCAAAGATGACAACATTCGGTGGATGGGACATGCCTTTGAAATTCACGAGTATAAACAACGAACACGGGGAGGTAAGGAACAGTGTCGGGATCTTTGACGTGTCGCACATGGGGGAACTGATCCTCGAGGGTGACGGTGCTCTCGAATTTATGAGTAAACACTGCACCCAGGACGTTACAAAATCCAAGGTCAATCAATTAAAATATGCACACATTTTGAACGAAGAAGGAGGAATAATCGATGATACGATTGTAACGAAATTATCCGACGAATCCTGTTATATCGTACCAAATGCAGG